>JAURQX010000018.1 GCA_030835905.1 Alphaproteobacteria bacterium | reverse complement strand
GACCACTGCAAATCAACGAATTTTAGTAATTTTGTTGTTATTTTAATTTTTTAAATTCACGTATATCTTGATACGCTAAAATTTAAAAAATATAAAATGCCTAAAAATTCCTCAAAATTGGTTGATTTGCAGGGGTCTTTTTAAGTGAAAAATTATTAAATAATTTAGCCTCGTATCTCGGTATACATGGCTAAATTTTATGATGATTGTTGACTAAAAAGACGAAGAGCTTATAGAATTATAGATGGGATTTGGTATTGCTAAGTAAAAAATATATTAATTTCCAAACTTAACTTTCACCTTGGTAATTTTTTTGTTAACAGACTCAAGGACTTGATTTGTTATATCGCTATTTTCGTCAAAATAAACTAGCTGACTTTCGGGAAAAATAATAGTATATTTTTTTTCTTGAGCTATTTCTGAAATTGATTCTTCAATTTTTTCTTGTACTATTTTCATTGAGTCTTGCAAGGCTTCTTTTAAGACATTTTGTTTTTCAATAACAAATTGTTTAAATTCATCAATCTTATCTTGAAGTAGTTTTTCTTCATCTGCAAAAGCTTTTTGACTTAATAAATCTTTTTTTGCAATCAAGCTATCCTTTTCTTTTTTTAGCTTTTCTTCTTTTTGAGTGATAATTTCTTGGTATTGGGCCTGTTTTTCATTAATGATTTTTTGAATATAGACTACTGCTTTAGCTTCTTTAATTACTTTTTCTGTATCAATAATTGCAAAATTTTGAGCATATGATATCTTTGCATTGAAACAAAAAGATAAAATTACAAACAAAACAATTTTTTGAATTTTAATAATCATTCATTAATTAATTAATTATTAGATTTTGACTTTTTATCAATCAAAGTTAGATTTCGCAAGATTTACAACATATTTAAACAATTATAATTAAATAATGTCAACTTTTAAAAATAATAAGCCATCTAGACAAGAAGCAGAAAATGCAGTTAAAACTCTTATAGCATGGGCAGGAGACAATCCTGAAAGAGAAGGGTTAAGAGATACTCCAAAAAGAGTAGTTGACTCATATCAAGAATTTTTTGCTGGATATAATATTGATCCAAATTTAGTTTTAGGCAAAACATTTGAGGATGTTAGTGGCTATGATGATATTGTTTTGCTTAAAAATATGCGCCTAGAATCTCATTGCGAGCATCATATTGCGCCCATTATTGGTAAGGCTCATATTGCTTATATTCCTAATAAAAAAGTGGTTGGTATTAGTAAAATTGCTAGATTACTTGATGTGTATGGTAAGAGATTGCAAACACAAGAAACCATGACTGCTCAAATTGCTAGCACAATTTATAATGTATTAAACCCTAAAGGTGTTGCTGTTTTAATTGATGCCAAACATCAATGTATGACTACTAGAGGAATTCATAAAACAGATACTACTACAATTACTAAAACAATGCTGGGTGACTTTCTAAATAATAAAGACCTTGAAAAAAAATTTATAGATATGATAAAGTTTCAGTAGTTATGATTAAATTTATCAAGCAAAATTTTAATTTAATATTGGCTTCTCAGTCGCAAATTAGAAAAAAAATACTTCAAGAAGCTGGTTTTCAATTTTCTGTGGTTAAGCCTGATTTTGATGAAGATAAGGAAAAGCAATTGGTAAGTTTAGAGCCCAAAGATTTAGCACTCTACCTTGCAAAAAATAAGGCTCTTTCAATTAGCAAAAATAATCCAAATCATTATGTAATAGGTAGTGATCAGGTTTGTGAATTTCTTGGTAAAGAAGTCTTTAAATCTATAAATCTGCAAGATGCAATAACTCAACTATCAAGTTTTAATGGCAGTACACATTATCAAAATAATGCTATAATTATTGCTAAAAATAATAAAGTTCTTTTTACAAATAGCGCTCGTGCCAAATTGACTATGAGAAACCTAAGTAAAAATGAAATAAAATCATATGTCGAGTTTGATCAATCATGGGGTTGTGCTGGTAGTTATAAATATGAATCAATGGGTAAGCATCTATTTTTAGATGTAGAAGGTGACTATTTTGGAATTTTAGGACTTCCGATTCAGCCAATACTTAAATTCTTTTATAGGGAAGGGCTTTTGGAATTTAAGAATTAATCCGTATTTAACTAATTATACCATCTAAACTTTATAATTGAGCATTTTGATAAATATATTGAGGATAAAACTTACTATAAAAAGCCCGATGTATTTGATATACTTCAAGTTTTTTTATAGTAAGTTTTAGGTCAAAAGATAAAAGCAAATGGATCAATTATAAAGTTTAGATGATATTACTCCATCCTTAAGAGTTTCTATTCGATCAGCTTTTTTGGCAAGTTTTTGATTGTGGGTAACTATTATACATGATAACTCATATTTTTTTACTTGCTGATAAATCAAATCAAATATTTTTTCAGAAAGACTTGAATCTAGATTACCAGTTGGCTCATCTGCTAAAATTATTGAAGGCTTTGTAACCAAGGCGCGTGCAATTGCAACTCTTTGCTGTTGACCACCTGAAAGTTGCCCTGGCATGAAATCAACTCTATTCTCTAATTCTACATCTTTTAAAATTTGCCGAGCTTTAACCAATGACTCTTTTTTGCTAAATCCTTTGATGTATAATGGGAGTAACACGTTTTCCAGAACTGATAATTCTGGTAAAAGATGATGGAATTGATATATGAAACCAATGTTATTTTTTCTTATTCTTGTTCTAAAGCAATCATCTTTGTTTTTGATGTGATGATTATTAATAATAATTTTTCCAGAGGTTGCGTTATCAAGTAGTCCAGCTATTTGTAAAAGACTGGTTTTGCCAGATCCAGATGGTCCAATTAAAGACACTACCTCATTTTTTTTTACTTTAAGTGAAATATTTTTAAGCGCTTCGACCCTGCATTCATTAGAACCATATTTTTTAGATATTTTGTGTAGCTCAAGAGTATATTCCATAATTACTAATTATTTAAATGCTTGTCTAATCGTTATGGTTAAGATAAATTGAGTTTAAATGCCACTATTGCAAATCCCAACTATAATTTTAATAAAGCTGGGATTTGACATTACTTGGTTTACAATTAAATTTAAATGTCTTAAGTTCTATCCTCTTGCTGATTTTTCTTCACCATATTCATCATCGTCTTCATCTTCATATTCTTCATCTTCATCATCTTCATACTCATCTTCCTCATCTTTGTCGTTAAAGGCAAAACCAAAATCATCATTAGCAGAATTACTCTCTTCAGAATTAATTTTGTCTTTAGCGATAGTAAGAACATGATCTTTTGCTTTGTCGTGAGATACGTTATAGATCGCTGAATACTCACTGCTTAAGCGATAAATTGCTGTTTCATATATTATACGCTCACTGTAAGACCTTTCGCTGTCATCAATATCTCTTGTTAAATCTCTAATGACCTCAGCCAAAAGCATTATATCGCCAGAGTTAATTTTTGTTTCATATTCTTGAGCTCGACGAGACCACATACCTTTTAGTTTTTTGATTCCACTTCTAAGAGTAATGAAAACCTCATCCATTTGTTTTTTTGAAACTAATGGTCTTAATCCTACTTTGCCAACAGATTTTACTGGAACTTTAATAGTAAGCTTTTCCTTTTCAAAGTAAATTAAGTAACAGCTTAAATCCTGATTTAGAATTTTTGTTGTTTGAATTTCTGTGATTTTACCAACACCGTGAGAAGGGTAAACTGCATAAGATCCAATTTTAAATGTTGGATTTTTGGTGTTTTTAACAGGCTTTGTTTTAATTGTAATTGATTCCAAATTAATTTCTTTGTTTTGTTTAGTATTTTTAGTAGATGATTTTTTTTCTGAATTTTTTAATAAAATCTTTTTTGCAAGATCTTCGTTCTTTTTGCTGTATACCTTTTTTTTAGTTGTCATATATTTTTTAAAATTTTTTAAAATGAATTGAACAAAGTTTTGATATGAATTAAATCCTAGTTTTCATCAAATTAAAACAAGAATTCTAAATTCATTAGACTTCTTTCGAAACAATCAAATTTTGAGTAATTTTAGGTATTAAAAATTTTTGGAATTTTAGCGTACACTGATGTGAGTGAATTTCAAAAATTTTTAATAACGACGAAATTGCCAAAATTTGGTAGTTACGAAAGAAGTCTATTATAGGACTGCTGAATCTGTCACAATAAATTGTTTTTAGTTTAACTTTTGCTAATTTTTGTTTAAAATCTTTCGACTTCTTAGTAAAATATAAGAATATTTCACTGAAAGATCATAAAATTTCTCCGAAAAGTTACCTAAATTAATTAATGCAAAAAGAATTTCAACAGTACCATTATTAACTAAATAATAATCAAAAATATTATCTAATTACTGATGGTACTTATTTTTAAACTCTATGCAATAGTTTTTTTAAATTTTTTTAAAAAAATTTTTTTTAATAAAAATTGTTTACATTTTGACATTAAAAACGGGTTTTTTTTTAAGATTATTTTTTGACAATCTCAAAGAGCTAATCTAAAAAAATTTTATTTTATTAAGATAGTAATTATAAACAAAGGATACTTTAAGTGAAAAAAAATCTCTTAAAAACATTGCTAAAAATTTTTGGTAAGGCTTTTACTTTAATTGATAATGTAATTGAGTTCAAGTTTTTTAAGCCAATTTCCTTATCAATTATAATAATATTTGTTTTCTTTAAATCACTTTCATTGTTGCAGTATTTTCTAAATAACAGCTCTAAGGAAGTTTATAATAACGTCAACAATTTACAAACAGTAACAATTCACTTTGATCAAGATAAGCAAAATTTTAATTTTCTAGAAGAAGAGTCAATTGTTCATGTCATAAAGCAAGGTGATACGATCCTAAAAGTTCTATTAGATAATGGTTTTAAGGAAAATGAAATCTTTTCCATGCTAAGCGCAATGAAGGAGGTTTTTGATCCAAGGCTCATAGTCGAGGGTAATGAGCTCAAAATTTTATATTCTTTAGGAATTAATTATGATCGCAAAAGTGGAAAAGATATTAAAAAAGATGTTACTATTTTAAAATTGATTATCAATCTATCAGAGGATGAAAAAATTCTGGTTAGTCGTCAAAAAGATGATTCTTATAAGGCCCAAAAAGAAAAAATTGAATTAGTTAAGTCAATTGAAAGATATTATGGAGCCATTAATAGCGGACTTTATCTTGACGGTGTAGCTTTAGGATTGTCTTCTACTGCAGTTATGAATATGATAAATCTTTATAGCTATGATATTGATTTTCAAAGAGATATAAGAGTGGGAGATGAATTTGAAGTTATTATAGAAGCTCTCTATACAAAAGATGGTAAAAAAGTTCGGGATGGTGATATTATTTTTACGTCAATTAGTGTTAGCAATAGGACGTTAAATATGTATATGCATGAATATAAGGGTCGTACTGAATATTTTAATGAAAAAGGTAATAGTATTAAAAAATCTTTGTTAAAAACGCCAATAAATGGTGCAAGAGTTTCATCAAGGTTTGGAATGAGAAAGCATCCTATTTTAGGATATTCAAGGTTACATAAAGGAATAGATTTTGCCGCGAGAAGTGGAACGCCTATTTTAGCAGCTGGTGACGGAATTATAACATTCAGGGGTAGAAATGGTGGTTATGGTAACTACATTAAAATTAGACATAATGCGCAATATTCAACTTCATATGCTCATGCGAGTAGATTTAATAAAAGATTTAGGCTTGGATCAAGAGTTAAGCAGGGTGATGTAATTTCTTATGTAGGTACAACTGGCCGTTCGACTGGCCCGCATTTGCATTTTGAAGTTATAAAGAATGGTAATCATATAAATCCTTCAAGCGTTAAATCTTCTTCAGGTATAATGCTTAAAGGCAGTGATTACAAAGAATTTGTTAAGGTTCGAGATCGAATAGAAAATTTAAGAAAAAATATTCCCAATAAAATCCATATTTTAAAATAATAATAAGTGAGAGTAGTTAATATTTTATTTAATTTTAAGAAGTCTATCAATCAAAAAAAAATTCTAGGAGTAGAAAGATGTTTTATTGATTATTCAAAAGGTTTGAAAGATCTAGGTAATGAAATTATAGCAATTACTAAACCTAATATGATTTTCTCTGATGAAATAAGAGAAAATAAAGTGAAATGCCATGAAGTAAAGGCGGTTAGTATAATTGATATTTTTTCAATCATACATTTAGCTTTTATTTTTAGATCATTTAAACCAGATGTTTTAATTTGTCACTCAGGTAGGGCGATGACATTGAGTCGTTACGCTTTAAAGATAATCTTTAAAAAAATACCAATAGTTGCAATTGATCACGGTATTAATCCTGAAAAATTTGTAAAAGCTGATTTTGTTTTGCCGGTAAATTCATATTTTGCTGAGCAATATATTAAAAACGGCAAACCAAGGGATAGGGTTATGCCAATTCCAAATATGATTAAAGTTCCTGAAAATTTTAAAAAACTAAAGAAAGCTAAATTTAGAAAAAAAATAAGATTAGGAGCTCTTGGCAGGTTATATCCTGAAAAAAACTTTGATAAAGTAATTTTAGCAATAGATCTATTGCGCAAAAAAAATATTGAGTGTGATTTTGTTATTGGCGGGGTAGGTCCTGAACAAAAAAAGCTTGAAAATTTAGCAACTAGTTTGAACTTAGATAATAATTTTAGAATATTGGGTTGGGTTGAAGATAAAAAAAAGTTCTTTTCAGATATTGATATTTTTATCTTACCATCTTTTGCCGAAACATTCGGCATAGTTTTGCTTGAAGCGATGCTTTATTCAACGCCAATAATTACCAGCAATACCTGGGGCCCAAGTGAAATAATACAAAATAACAAAAATGGCATTAAAATTTCTAAAGACAATTCAGCAAGAGTTCCGCAACTAATTTCTAATGCTATTCTAAAGTTAAATAATGATCAGAAATTTGCTTCTAATTTAGCAGAAAATGCTTATCTAGATTTTTGGAATAAATATTCCTCAAAAAAAGTTTTAGAAAAATTAAATAATATTTTGTTAAAAGCTATTAATAATTGTTATTAACCCTTGCAAAAACTAGTTGCGCTTTTAGTAAGAAAATATTTCTTAACAGAGTAATCTAGAAAAGCCATAGCACTTAGTACTAATTTTGCTTTGAGAAATTGCTTTGTTAAGGAATATGTTATAAAGTTAAAAGGCAATTAGTTTGTGCACGAGTTATATTAATATTAGCTTTATAAAAGCTTATTCCTAGGCACTGTTAACAAAGGTTTTTATAGTTTAAAATTGTTAAATTTTAACATAAATAATTTTTGTTAACAATACTTAAGGCAAATCATGATTTTTTTTGTATTTTACTAAAAAAATTTTAATTATGATAGCTGCGGCTGTTAAGGTTAGAATTAATAACAGTATTTGACTTAAATATTTTTCAATTAAGTCCTGATTATCTCCAATAAAATAGCCAGCTGCTGATAAGATAGAAGTCCAAATTGAAGATCCCAAAACAGTATATAGATAAAAGAACTTGATATTCATTTTAGCTAGTCCTGCAGGAATTGAGATAAAATGGCGGAAACCAATTATCAATCTTCCAAAAAATACCGAAATTGGACCATGTTTTTTAAAAAAACCTTCCATTTTATAGACAATCTCTGTTTTCAAGAATAAATATTTTCCAAATTTCATGATAAATTTACGACCAAAATGAAGAGAGAGTAAGTAACAAAGTGCGGCACCAACTAAATTCCCAAAAATTCCAAGAAAAGTTGCTAGGTAAATATTTATTTCTCCTTTTGATGCTGCTATACCAGCAGGAATCATAATTAATTCACTTGGAATTGGAATAGGTGTACTTTCAAGAAGCATTCCTAAAAAAATGCCAAAATAGCCAAGCTTAACAACAATTGTGACCAGAATCTCAATTGTTGAGTGGAAAAACTCGACCATTATTTTGACTATTTAAGTTTGTTACAAGCTGATTCAATGCGAATTAATGCATCTTTTAAAAAATCTTCTGACGCGGCGTAAGACATTCTAAAAAATCCTGCACTACCAAATGCAGATCCAGGAACTACAGCAACCAAAGCTTCTTCAAGAAGGTAAGTTGCAAAATCATTGTCTGATTTAATTTCTTGACCATTTGGTGTTTTTTTGCCAAAAAAACCATAACAAGATGGAAATACATAAAATGCGCCATTTGGAACATTACATTCAATACCATTAATTTTATTTAGCATTTTAACCACCATATCTCTTCTAGCTTGAAAAACTTTACTGCTTTTTAATATGTAATCTTGATTACCATTCAATGCTTCAACAGAAGCAGCTTGGCTTATAGAAGTAGAGCATGAGGTGCTTTGAGATTGAATCATTGACATGGCTTTGATTAATTCTTTATTGCCAGCGCCATAGCCAATTCGCCAGCCAGTCATAGCATAGGCTTTAGAAACACCGTTAACAACTAATGTACGATCTTTTAATTTAGGTTCAATTTGAGCAATTGTTGTAAATTTTAAATTATCAAAAATAAGATGCTCATAAATGTCATCGCTCATAATGTTGACATGTGGATACCTAATAAGAACTTTTGCTAATTCTTTTAGCTCGGACTCATTATAGCAAGAACCTGTTGGATTACTTGGTGAGTTAAGAATTAACCATTTAGTTTTACTGGTGATTTTTGATTCAAGATCTTGTGGGCTAACTTTAAAGTTATTTTTTGCTGTTGTTTCAATTACAACTGGTTGACCCTGACATAGTAAAACCATATCAGGATAAGAAACCCAGTAAGGTGCAGGTATAATAACTTCGTCACCCTCATTCAATGAAGCAACTAAGGCGTTATAAATAACATGTTTGGCACCAACGCTGATTATGATCTCATTTTTTTGGTAATCTAGATTATTTTCTCTTTTAAATTTTTTGATCACAGCTTCTTTTAGAGTGTTGGTGCCATCAACTGCAGTATATCTAGTATCGCCATTTTTTATAGCATTAATTGCTGCTTCTTTTATATTTTGTGGCGTATCAAAATCTGGTTCTCCCATCCCCAAAGATATAATATTTTTACCTTGAGCTTTTAATTCGGCTGCCTTCATTGAAACTGCAATTGTCGGTGAAGGTTTAACTCTAGTTAAGATATTGGAAAGATTCATAAATAATTTATATTGAATTGCATTTTTTTGTGGTTAGTTTTTATGTAGTAACAAAGTCTTTGTCAATATTATTAATCTTGGCAATTTTTAAAAGTAACATCTTAAAAAAGTTTGTATTATGTCAATTTCGGGAAGTATAGAAGCTGATCCATTGTTTCTTGGCTTAACTAGGCCACCTTTAATAGCGGGTGTAAGTTATAATTTTGCAGCACTTAATGGAATTTTCTCATTATTGGCTTTCGTAGTTACTTCAAATTTTTTCTACCTTTTAGTTTTGTTACCAGGGCTACATTTTATTGCTTGGTTAATTTGTCTAAAAGAACCAAGAACGTTAGAACTTTTTATTGCTCGAATGTCGAAATGCAATGTATGCCCCAATAGATCAAAACATGGTGGAACAAATTCGTATGATGTATACTAGAAGTTGAGTTCAAAATCTTATTTTTGTGTAAGTCATAAGTTAATAAAACAAAATTTACAAAATATGCATATTTATCGTTCCCATAATTGTAACGAGTTAAATGAAAAACTAGTTGGTCAAAAAGTTAAGCTTTCAGGCTGGGTTCATAGCAAAAGAGATCATGGCGATTTAATATTTTTTGATTTAAGAGATCATTATGGAATTACCCAATGTGTTGCTGATATTTCGCAGGTGCCAGAAATTGATGAAGACTCACTATTGCAAATTTCTAAAAATACAGAGCTTGAATTTCGTAAAGTTAGTGAACAAGAAAAAGATATAGCTACGAATCAAAATATTGTGGAGAGAAGTGATTACTTAATGATTGCAAGAATTCCACTTGAATCAGTAATAACAATTGAAGGTGAAGTAGTTGAAAGATCTCAAGAAACAGTAAATCAAGAAATTGCTACTGGCAAAATTGAAGTTCGAATTAAAAGCCTCAAGCTTGAATCTTTAGCTAATCAAATTCCTTTTCAAATTAACAAAACTGACGAAAATTACCCAGAAGATTTGCGTTTAAAATATCGTTTTCTTGATCTAAGAACTGTTAAAACTCACAAAAATATAATTTTACGATCACAAGTTATTTCTGAGATAAGAAAATTAATGATCGAGCAGAATTTTCTTGAAATTCAAACGCCAATTTTAACTGCTTCTTCACCAGAAGGTGCTAGAGATTATGTGGTGCCGTCAAGAGTTCATCATGGCAAATTTTATGCTTTACCACAAGCTCCGCAACAATTTAAGCAATTATTGATGCTTTCAAGTTTTGATCGCTATTTTCAAATTGCTCCATGCTTTCGTGACGAAGATTTGCGCGCTGATCGCTCACCAGAGTTTTATCAGCTAGATATGGAAATGGCTTTTGTTACTCAAGAAGATATTTTTGCTATCGTTGAACCATTGCTTAAAAAAATATTTAGCAAATTTGGTGTTAAAAAAGTTTTAGATGAGAATTTTGCAAGAATTCCTTATCAAGAAGCCATGCTCAAATATGGTTCTGATAAGCCAGATTTAAGAAATCCAATCGAAATTTGTGAAGCTAGTGATATTTTTGAAGGTTCAGGATTTTCAATTTTTACTAAAGCTTTAGCAAGTGGTGCGCAAATTATGGCAATTCCGGCGCCAAAAACCGCAGCAAATCCAAGATCATTTTTTGATAAAATGATTAAATATGCTATGGATAATGGCGCTAAAGGTTTGGCCTATATTATTTTTGATGAAAATAATGAAGCAAAAGGTCCGATTGCTAAATTTCTTGAAGAAAATAAATTGGACGAACTTAAAAAACGTGCCAATCTAAAAGCTGGAGACTCTGTTTTCTTTTCTTGCGGAACGCTCTTGGAACCACAAAAAATTGCTGGCCTAGTTAGAACTAAGCTTGGTGAAGAATTAAATTTAATCGATAACTCAATCTATAAATTTTGTTGGATTGTTGATTTTCCAATGTTTGAATTTAACCAAGAAGCTAAAAAAATTGACTTTTCGCATAATCCATTTTCAATGCCTCAAGGTGGAATTGAAATTTTAAATGAGCAAGATCCTCTAAGAATCAAAGCTTTTCAATATGATGTGGTTTGCAATGGTGTTGAGCTTTCAAGCGGTGCTATTCGTAATCACAAGCCAGAAATTATGTATAAAGCTTTTGAAATTGCGGGTTATAAAAAAGAGCAAGTTGATCGCGAATTTGGTGCAATGATTAATGCCTTTAAATTTGGCGCACCTCCGCATGGCGGTATTGCCCCGGGAATTGATCGAATAATCATGTTACTTGCTGATGAACCAAACATTCGTGAAGTAATTCCTTTTCCAATGAATGGCAAAGCTCAAGATTTAATGATGGATGCACCAAAAGAAATTGGTGAAAAACATCTTAAAGAACTAAATATTCAAATTATAAAAAAGGATCAGCCTAAAGTTAAAATAGCTTAACTAGCTATGTATAATAACATTTTAACTTGAAAATGGATAATTTATCAAAATATTTTACCTAAATGTCTATTTAACTGCGATAATTGGTATAACTTCTCTAAAAACTATTTATATTAATCTTGTGCCCAATCAATTTTATTTAACTTCAAAATTACCACCTTATATTTTTGCTGCAATTGCTGATATCAAGCAAAAAGCAGTAGCTAAAGGTCTTGATCTAATTGATTTTGGTATGGGTAATCCTGATTCTGCGCCACCAGATCACGTTATGAAATCCTTGAATCAGTTAACGCAAGATCCAAAGCTTTACGGTTATTCAGTAAGTGGTGGTATTCACGATCTAAGAAAAGCGATTTGTGGATATTATCAAAGAGTTTTCAATGTTGAGCTTGATTATAAAACTCAGGCATTGGTAACAATAGGTTCAAAAGAAGGTATAACTTCTCTTGCCACAGCAATTTCTGATAGTGAAACTCATATTTGTGTTAAATCACCATCTTATCCTATCCATACTTTTGCTTTTATTATTTCAAGGTCAAATACTCATCAAATTCCAGCTGAAAATGCTTATGAATTTCTGGCTAAATTTAAAGAGCATGCGTTACAAAATAAGGGCAAAGTGAGAGCTGTTATAGTTAACTATCCATGTAATCCAACAGCTGAAACGGTTGATATAGATTTTTATGAAGAGTTGGTTGATTTTTGTCGTCAGCAAAAAATCTATATAATTTCAGATATTGCTTACGCTGAACTTTATTTTGATGAAAAAACCAAACCAAACTCAATTCTTCAAGTAAAAGGTGCTAGTGATATTGCGATTGAGTTTTGCTCAACTTCGAAAAGTTACTCAATGGCAGGTTGCCGTGTTGGATTTGTAGTCGGTAATAAAGATTTGATAGCTGCTCTTTATAAAATAAAAAGCTATTTAGATTATAGCTCATTTACTCCATTGCAAATGGCTTCAATTGAAGCTTTGTCAAATAAAAGTGATAAATATCTAAAGAATTTAAGAAAGCTTTATGATGAAAGAGGTAATTATTTTATAGCTCAGGCCAAAAAAGAACTTAATTGGTCAATAAAAAAACCACAAGCTAGTATGTTTTTATGGTCAAAATTACCTGAAAATTTTAACAACCTAAGTTCTTTTGATTTTTGTAAAAAATTAATTGAAGAAATTGGCGTGGTATTTTGTCCGGGTAGTTCATTTGGCATTAGTGGTGAGGGATTTGTTAGAATTTCTGTAATTCATAATAATCAAAAAACTGATGAAGCAATCAGTCGTATTAAAAATTTAGCTAATTAGTGTTAAGTTTTAAAATTTTTACAATTTTTCCTGAAATTTTCCCTGGATGTTTGGACTTTTCAGTAACTGGTATAGCTTTACAAAAAAAGCTATGGCAAATTGAAGCAATAAATATAAGAGACTATGCTTTAGATAAACATAAAACTGTAGATGATATTATATATGGTGGTGGGAGCGGATTGCTTTTAAAGCCTGACGTTATTGCTAATGCATTAGAATCAAATCTAAATTTTTTGAAGCAAGATAAAGTTAATAAAAGAATCATTTATCTTTCACCGAGAGGACGGTTATTTAATCAAAAAATAGCGCAAGATTTAGCAAAATTAGATGAAATTGCTATTTTATGTGGGCGTTATGAAGGAATTGATCAAAGAATTCTTGATGAATTTTGTATTGAAGAAATTTCAATTGGAGATTATATATTATCAGGAGGTGAGGTTGCAGCTTTGTCATTTATTGATGCGATTGTTAGAAATATTGATGGTGTTTTAGGTGATGATAATTCAAGACATGAAGAGTCTTTTGGTTCAAATGAAAATAAAGAATTTCAAAAACTGCTTGAGTATGATCAATATACTCGCCCAGTTGATTGGCGAGGAAGAAAAGTTCCAGAAATTTTAACTTCAGGCAATCATCTAAAAATTAAAAAATGGCGCTTAGAAAATGCAGCAATAAAAACTAAAAAAAATCGTCCTGATTTATAGCAAATCTAGCTCAATGATTTAATTTTATCAGAAATTTCATCAGCAATTTTGCTGATTAAATCTAGGTTTTTGCCTTCAACTAAAATTCTAATTAAATTTTCTGTGCCGGATTTGCGTACAAAAATTCTACCATCCTGATTCAGACTTTCACTTTGTTTTTGAATTAAATTTTGTATATCTTGATTTTCTAAAGGGTTTTTTTTGCTTTTGTCATATTTAACATTTTTCAAAATTTGAGGGTAGGGCTTAAAGATATCAAATAATTTACTGACTTTTTGCTTGGATTTTACTAATTTGTATAAAATTTTTAGAGATGCAATCAGGCCATCTCCGGTTGAACAATAATCTGATAAAACAATATGTCCAGATTGTTCTCCTCCAAAATTGCAACCATATTTTTTCATGGCCTCAATAACATAACGGTCGCCAACTTGTGTACGGATTGTTGAAACGCCAATATAGCTCAAATAATCCTCAAGAGCTAAATTTGACATTTGAGTGATTGCTACTTTATCCATTTTTAATTCACCACGATCATGTAAAATTTCTGCAATTACTGCAATTATTTTGTCGCCATCAATTACATTACCAAGCTCATCAACTATTAGCAAACGGTCTGCATCACCGTCAAGAGCAATGCCAATATCAGCCTTTTCTTCAAGGACTTTGGATGACAGTAATTCGGGTTTGGTAGAGCCGCAATTTTCGTTAATATTAAAGCCATTTGGATCAACGCCAATAGAAATAACTTCGGCTCCTAATTCCCAAAAGATTTTGGGAGCAATCTTGTAAGCTGCACCATTTGCACAATCGATAACAATCTTAAGTCCAGTTAAATCTCTTTGTTTAGGAAATGTGTTTTTAACAAATTCGATATAGCGATTACTGGCATCATCAATTCTAACAACACGGCCAAGATCTTTAGGTTGGGCAAGAAAGCTATCAATATTGCCATCAATTAATTCTTCTATTTCATTTTGTATTTTATCTGAAAGCTTTGAGCCATCTCTTTTAAAAATTTTAATACCATTGTCATAAAAAGGATTATGAGACGCCGAAATCATGATTCCGATATCTGCACGCATTGATTTTGTTAACATTGCAACTGCTGGCGTTGGAACTGGCCCAACTAAAAAGACATCCATTCCAACTGCAGCCAATCCTGAAGTAAGTGCAGGCTCAATAACGTAGCCTGATAACCTAGTATCTTTACCAATTACAACTCGGTGACGATGATTGCCATCAATAAACTTTGCGCCAACTGCCATACCAACTTTTAAAGCAATTTCTGCTGTCATCGGAAATGTGTTTGTTTGTCCGCGTATACCGTCTGTACCAAAATATTTACTTGTCATTTTACAATCTCTTCTTTTAGTTTTTCTATAGCTTTACTAATTGCTTTTAAATCATTGCCTCCGCCCATTGCAAAGTTTTTTTGACCTCCACCTCCGCTTCCCCCAATATTTTTTACGGCAATTTTTATTAAATTACCTGCATCAAATTTAGTAATTAAGTCATTAGTTATTGCTAGACAAACAAAAACTTTATCTTCATCAGTTGCAAAAAAACTTATTATATTTGATTTATCAAGATTTTTTAAGTAGTTATTTGTTATTTCTCTAAGTGATTTTGCGTCGCAATCTTTAAAAATATGCCAAACAAAGTTTACGTTAGCTACTATTTCGCTTTTTATATTTTTTAGAGAGGAAATTTGATTTTCTAACTTGAGTTTAGAAATTTGCTTATCCTTTTCTTTTAATGTTTTATCAATTTCTAAACCGATATTAGTGATTTCTTGCAATATTTTTGATTCCAAATCAAAAGATGATAAAGAAATGCTATCTTGATTATATATTTCTGATTCAATATATCCTTTTTGGTAGCTATTAAAGTTCTCAAATTTGCTATCTTTATAATTAATTTTAAGAACTGTTGATAAGGCTTTAAACTTTTCTTCTTGCAATCTAAGATGTTCAAAAGCGTAAGAGCCAACTTTAGCTGAAATTCTTCTAATTCCTGAAGCCACACCGCTTTCCGAAATTATTCTAAAAATCCCAATATTACCACTATATTCTACATGAGTTCCACCGCACAACTCTAAAGAAGGGCCAATTTTAAGAACTCTAACTTGATCTTCATATTTGTCACCAAAAACTGCTTCAGCGCCTGATTTAATAGCTTTCTCGATTGGCATAATTTTGGTTTCGACCTTGGAGTTTTGGCGTATATAAAAGTTAACCAAATCTTCAATTTGAAATATCTCTTTATCTGTTAGGCCTCTATTTAAGTTAAAATCAAAGGTAAAGTAGTCAAATTCAATATTTGATCCTTTCTGAGTAATATTTTGATCAATTAGATTTTTTAGAGCTTTATGCAAAAGATGAGTTGCTGAATGTCCTTGTGCTCGAGTTTGTCGGTTAATAGAATTAATACATGCCACAACCTGATCATTAACTTTTAAGCTACCTTTAAAATCACCTATAAAGTGAACAAATAAGGATTTGGCAAATTTTTTAGTTTCGGTAATTTGAAGGTAGTTTTTAAACTCGCTTAGATTATTAAGACTTTCACTATTCTCATTAGCTAAAATTATTGTACCATCATCACCTTTTTGTCCACCTGATGTTGCATAAAAAGGTGTTTTGTCCAAAACAACAAATTTATTATTATTTATTGTTTCAATTGCTAAAATTTTAGCTTTGCATGAACTTTTTTCGTAGCCAACAAACTCTGTAGATCCAAACTTCTCTTCAATTTCAAAGAAAATTTTTTTATGATCTTCTTCTCCACTTCCTGACCAATTATTTTTTGCTCTTTCTTTTTGTTGGAGCATATTTTTGTTAAACTCTTCTATATTTACCGAGATGTTTTTTTCTTTTAAAATATCTTGTGTTAAATCAAGAGGAAAACCATATGTATCATAAAGTTTAAAAGCAACATCGCCTGAAATTACTTTATTTTTTCCTATTTTTTGTAATTCTTCATTAAGAATTTTTAAGCCATTTTCTAAGGTCTCACGAAATTTTTTTTCTTCGTCATAAAGAGTTTGTTCAATTAGCTTTTGTCTTTTTTTTAGTTCGGGGTAGTGACTTGACATTTCAGCAACTAAAATTGCAACAAATCTATACATTACAATTTCTTTAATAGCTAATTTATGGATTTGTAACATAGCGCGACGCATTATCCTTCTTAAAACGTAACCACGACCTTCATTACTTGGTAAAATTCCGTCGCATATTAAAAAACTGGTGGATCTGAGATGATCGGCAATAATTTTATACTCAGCTTTCATTTTAATTTAAAAAGAAAATTGCTTAAATTCATTATAGAAATCAAAAATTCTAAAATTTTAAAGTACCAAGATGTGCTAGGCGAATTTCAAAATTTTTAATAACGAAGAAATACCAAAAATTGACAGCTATTAACTCGTGAATAAACTATTTTAATTTTAACTAAAGAAATTTTCACTTAGATTTGCTTTAAGAAGCCTAATTATTTAATGCTACTTTGGCTTTGAAAACCAAAAATAAAAGTAAATTTATAAAATTATAATAGTTTGTGCACGGGTTAGCATATAGGAAATTTATTTAGTTAACCAAACTTTAATATCAATATAGGGTTTTTTATTGATTATATCTTTAAATATTTTGCTTAAAATAGTTTTTAGAGTTTTTTCTATTTCGTTGATGATTTCATTTTCCTTAATCTTTTTCTTTTTGCGTAAGAATTTTAAGCTAAAATTTTCATTTAGCTTAAGTTCTTTGGCTTTTCTTTTGATTACATCTTTAATTTCAGAAATGATGATATCTTTTGTATGGACATCTTCTTCTAAGTCATAAGAACCTATTGCTTTAATGTAAGGTGTAGAAATTAGAGACAATGATTGATCTAGCGCAATTGAAACTATAAATATTCCAGCAAATGATAATTTTTTTCTTTGATGTATAGTTTGACTATCAAGATCAATTAAATGCTTTCCATCAACTCCAAGGTAACCAGATTTAACAAAGCCAACAGCTTTTGATTGGCTTGGATCTTTAAAATCAATTTTAATTGCCATGCCATTTTCAGGTTGAATTACTTGCTCAACATTTTGTGATTTGGCAATTTCTGCATGGGTTTTAGTGTGAATAAATTCTCCATGAACTGGAATGGCAATTTTAGGTTTAGCTAATTGGTACATTTCAATAAGTTCATCCTGATAGGGATGACCTGAAACATGAACAAAATGATCACGCTCAGTTATAACATCAATTTGACGCTTGGCAAAAATATCAAAAACTTCATAAATTTTCTTTTCATTACCAGGGATAATTTTTGAAGAAAATATCATTAAGTCACCCTTGGTAAATTTAATTATTTGATGAGTATCCATGGCAATTTTTCTAGTAGCAGCCATTGGTTCACCTTGACAACCTGTGCATAAAATTAAAATTTCACTTTTTTTGTAAAATTTAATTTCCTTATCTGAAATAAAGTCAAAATCTTCGGTAAAATATCCGCTTTTTTTTGCAACATCGTGCAATCTTCTGAGTGAAAAGCCTGCCAAAACTACTTTACGCCCAACTTCTTTGGCAATTTTGGCAACGGTGTGGATTCTTGCAACATTTGACGCAAATGTTGTAACTCCAACAAGACTTTTTCTATCTTTGATAATTTCCTTTAATGATTCGTAAAGATCACCTTCTGATTTTGAATGACCTTGGGTTGTGGCATTTGTTGAATCACAAATTATTGCATCAATTTTGCCATCAAGTCCATAGTTACCTATTGTATCTTTTTGTGAAATATTACCAACAACTGGTTGATGATCAAATTTCCAGTCACCAGTATGAAGTATATTGCCTTGATCAGTTTTAATAAGAAGTGCCTTCATTTCTGGAACTGAATGGGTGAGGCCAATAAATTCAATTTCAAAAGGTTTTAAAATTAAATTTGATTTATCATTTATAATTTTTATTGGGACTCTTTTATCAAGATTAAATTCAACGAGCTTAGATCTTAAAAAATGAGCGGCAAAATTTGTAACATAAACATCAGCATATAAATCTCCCCATAAATACTGTAGAGCTCCAATATGATCTTCGTGAATATGAGTTATAATAATTGCCAAAAGATCTTTTTTAATTTGTTTAACAAATGATATATCTGGGGTCATCATGTCAACTCCAGGAACATCGTAAGCAAAACCAACACCACAATCTACCATTATCCATTTTCCCTTATAATGATAAAGATTAAGATTCATCCCTATTTCATTAGAGCCACCAAGTGGAATAAAAATAACATTACCGTGATGTTGTTTGAGGTTAAGATTCATTTTTGTGATTATATTCATGGATAATTTTTAGGCCATTTATAGTTAAGTCTTCTTCTAAATGACCATTTAGTTCTTTAATTAATTTTTTAAAAAATTGCGCTTGTCCACCAGTAAAAATTTTTTTCATTGGAAATGAATATTCTGCTTCAATTTTACTAATCATGCCAGAAATTAAAGATTCGTAACCGCTATAGATACCAGATAGTATAGCTTCTTTTGTAGAGCGACCAATTACTCTTGAAGGCTTGCTATACTCAATTAGTGGAAGTTTTGAAGTGCTCTCGTGGAGTGTTTTGAGCGATATATTTATGCCAGGAAAAATTGCGCCACCTAAATAATCTCCTTCACGGGTAACTACATCGAAGGTAACTGCTGTACCAAAATCAATAATTATTAAATTATCATTAAATTTCTGGTGTGCAGCAACAGCATTAAGCAACCTATCATGACCCACTTCTTTTTTATGTATAGTTTTGTTGTTGATATTAATTTTAATGTTATCTTCGCCGATTATATTTATTTTTGTTGAGCTAGAAACAAATTTTTCAACAGCTTCCTTAATTACTGGATTTAGGGTAGGGACAACTGAACCAATTATAACGCTACCAATATTTGTACAGTTAATTTTCTTGCTAATAAATAGCTCTACAAAATCTACGGCATAAATATCAGCTGGCTTATTAATTGAAGTTGAAATTGATTCTTTGGTAATTAATTTCCTATATTTGTCAAAAATACCAAAAGTTATATTCGTGTTCCCAATATCAAAAACAAGTAGCATATAAAATCACTTAAAAGATTTTTTAATCAAAGCCTCAATTATGCTATGATTTCGTAGGGATATTTTTTTAGCTTCTATAATTGATATTACCTCTTTAAAAGTATTGTCAAGATTATCATTGATTAAAACATAGTTGTATTCATTAAAGTGATCAATCTCATCTAAGGCTTTTTGCATTCTGCTTTTTACAACCTCATTCGAGTCTTGAGCTCTGTTATTCAACCTTTTTTCAAGCTCGGCAATAGAGGGTGGTAGAATAAAAATTGATATTACTTGATCTTGATTAAAGTTTTTTCTAATTTGTCTAGCGCCTTGCCAATCAATATCAAACAATACTGATTTGTTATTTTGTAAAATTTTTTCAACTGATTCTTTTAGTGTGCCATAATTATTTCCGAAAACAACAGCAGATTCAAGAAAGCTATTGTTATTCTTTAATTTAGCAAATTCTGCACTAGATACAAACTTATAATCAACTCCATCAACTTCATTTACTCTTTTGGAGCGAGTTGTTGTAGAAATTGACATAACTATAGACTTGTCATTTTCAATTACCTTTTTGCAAAGTGTAGTTTTTCCAGCACCAGAAGGAGAAGAAATAATAATTAGAAATGGTTGGTGATCTATTTTCATCAGATAAAACTTCTGATACTATTCACTATCCTTGACAATACTGATATCTGGAGCGTCAGGTGCCTTCATTCCAACAACATGGTAGCCTGCATCTACGTGAAG
Source organism: Alphaproteobacteria bacterium (assembly GCA_030835905.1). Taxonomy (GTDB): domain Bacteria; phylum Pseudomonadota; class Alphaproteobacteria; order Rickettsiales; family UBA1997; genus UBA1997. The sequence goes on along the minus strand of JAURQX010000018.1, from coordinate 2,461 downwards.
ATTTTCTCCAGTAACCCCTCCTGCAAGGTCGGAAAGTAAGAAAACTCCAGCACCGCCAACTTCTTTTAAAGAAACATTTTTACGAAGGGGTGCGTTATATTCATTCCACTTAAATATTAATCTAAAATCACCGATTCCACTTGCAGCTAATGTTTTTACGGGGCCTGCAGAAATTGAGTTAACTCTAATATTATCTTTACCCATATCCATCGCAAGATATCTGACACTGGCTTCAAGTGCAGCTTTTGCCACACCCATAACATTGTAATGAGGCATAACTTTTTCTGATCCATAATAGCTTAGTGTTATAATGCTACCACCTTCTGACTTTTTTAGAAGTGGCTCCGCATGTTTAGCAACTTTAACCAATGAAAAAGCTGAAATGTTCATAGTATTAGCAAAGTTAGCTGAAGAAGTATCAAGATATTTGCCACGCAACTCGTCTTTGTCAGAATATGCAATTGCATGAACTATGAAATCAATCTTACCCCATTTATTTTCTAATTCTTTAAACACATCAATTATAGATTCATCATTTGTGACATCGCATGGCAGAACTATATCGCTATTTAGTGATTTAGCTAAAGGTTCAACTCTCTTTTGTAATGCTTCTCCTTGAAAAGTGAAAGCTAATTCAGCTCCATATTTGCTAGCTTCTTCAGCTATACCCCAAGCAATTGACTTATTGTTAGCAACGCCCATGATAAGTCCTTTTTTTCCTTGTAAAATTGTCATATCAAAAAAATTTATTAGTAATTTGTTGTCATTAAAATAGTTAGTAAAGCCAAGTTCTAATTTTCTTGTCTTTTATTTCAAATTCTGAAATTTTATCTTCTTGTAGCAAAGTAAGCCCGATATCGTCCAACCCCTCAACGAGGCATTTTTTGCGATATTGGTCAATGTCAAAATTAGTTAAATAATTATCTGATTTAATTTTTTGTTCGATTAAGTCTATTTCAACTATATTCTTAGGGTCATTAGCTATTTGCATCAATTTATTTATTTCATCTTCTTCTAAAATAATCGGCAAAATACCATTTTTAAAGCAGTTATTATAGAAAATATCAGCAAAAGATGGAGCTATTATGCAGTAAATACCAAAATCAAGTAATGACCACGGAGCATGCTCTCTGCTTGAACCGCATCCAAAATTTGCTCCTGTAACTAAAATTTGAGACTTATCATAGGGCTTTTTGTTTAAAATGAAGTCATTAATTAAATTTCCATTTTCATCATATCTCATTTCATGGAATAGATTTTTGCCTAAGCCAGTTCTTTTTATGGTTTTTAAGAACTGCTTTGGTATAATCATATCAGTATCAATATTGATTAATGGAAGAGGGGAAGCAGTTGATATAAGTTTTGTGAATTTTTGCACTTAATTTAAACTAACTAATTTTTAATAAAATTCGTAGATAGAAAATAATATGATTTACAAGGAAACATAAAAAACCTTAAAATTCAAGTTTATTTTAAATTTAATAAAAAAAAATCGATTTTTATTATCCTAATCAATTTTTGAATTATTTAAAATTTTGCTATCTACTGATTTGTGGTTTAAGAATTTATAGCTATTTTCATTTTTTTTATAACATTTTCAAGTCCAAGAAAAATTGCTTCACCAATTATAAAATGACCAATATTTAATTCCTTGATATGCGGAAGTTTTCCAATGGTAGCAGCATCTTCAAAATTTAATCCATGTCCTGCATGACATTCAAGATTATAACTATTTGCAATAGTTAAACATTCTTTAATTTTTTCTAGTTCTAGTAATTTATCTTTGCTATTCTTATGACAAAATTCTCCTGTGTGAATTTCGACAATATCTGCATTCAGTTCGAAAGACTTTTTAATTTGCAAAGGGTTTGGATCAATAAAAAGGGAAACTCTTATATTGTGGTTTTTTATAGCTGAGATTATCGAACGAAGTTTTTTTTCGCTTTTAATAACATTAAGTCCGCCTTCTGTAGTAATTTCTTTTCTTTTTTCGGGAACAATGCAAACCGCATTTGGTTTGGTTTTAATAGCAATATCAAGCATCTCTTGAGTTGCTGCCATTTCTAAATTTATAGGCAGGTTTATTTCATTTTTAAGTCTTATAAGATCATTATCTCGAATGTGGCGACGATCTTCGCGAAGATGAATTGTTATACCATCAGCTCCTGAGTTTTGAGCGATTATAGCGGCTCGAACTGGATCTGGATGGTTTGCGCCACGAGCGTTTCTGATTGTTGCAACATGATCTATATTTACACCTAATCTTATCATAATTTTAATTCCTCTACCTGACTAAAGTTTTCATAATAATCTTGAATTAGCTCATTTTCAATTTCATGCATAATATTATTTTCTTCAAGTAAATTTTCTTGTTGATCTGATTGCTGTTGATCTGATTGCTGTTGATCTGATTGCTGTTGATCTGATTGCTGTTGATCTGATTGCTGTTGATCTGATTGCT
>JAURQX010000017.1 GCA_030835905.1 Alphaproteobacteria bacterium | reverse complement strand
GCGCAATTGGCTGGCTAGAATCAACAGCCAATTGAGCAGATGATATTTTAAATTCTAAAGGATAGTTGTTTTTTGATTTTTGGACATGATTTATTAAGTTGTTGTTTATAAAAAACTGTCCGAAAAAAGTTAGCCACTCCAGATGCTTGATTCTTCTCTATGACGGACGCCAATTTTTCTTAAAAAACTGTAAAGACAACCTTCAATTTTGAGGAATTTTTATGGCGAGATTTGATCAAGAAAAATGATTAGTAATCTGCCAATTTTATTGATAAAATAGTATAAAGCTATACGGCATCAAAATTTTTGGTCTTATATTCCTTGGCTTGACTTCCTAGCAAAATTTCATTGTGAGCTGAGCCAGCTGGAATCATCGGGAATACATTTTCAGATTTTTCTACTACACAGTTAAATAATACTGGTCCATCGTGAGCAATCATATCTTTAATTTTTTGTTCTAGCTCTTGAGGTTTATGGCACTCAATACCTTTAATTGAAAAAGCTTCGGCCAATTTCATAAAATTTGGTAGAGAATTCATGTAAGATTCGCTTTCTCTTTTTTCATAAACCAATTCTTGCCATTGCCTAACCATACCCATATATTGATTGTTTAAAATGAATATTTTAACTGGAAGATTATATTGTCTGATAGTTGCTAATTCTTGCATATTCATTAAAAATGAAGCATCGCCACTGACACACACAATTAAATCTTTTGGATTAGCAATTTGCGCACCCAAGGCAGCAGGCACGCCATAGCCCATAGTGCCAAGACCACCAGAAGTAAGCCACTTATTTGGTTTATCAAATTGAATATATTGTGCTGCCCACATTTGATGTTGCCCAACATCAGTGGAAACAAAAGGCTTAAATTTAATTATTATTTCATTAAGTTTTTGAACTGCAAATTCAGGCTTAATTAGATCATTACTATTTTCATAAGAAAGTGAGTCAATTTTTTGCCAATGATTAATTTGATCCCACCAAATTTTGATATATTCTTCTTTGGTTGCGGTTTTTCTACTTTTGATCTCCTTGATAATTTTCTCTAAGGCTATGGCTGCATCACAATTAATAGCTACATCAACTTTTACAATTTTATCAATTGAGCAATCATCAATATCTATGTGAATTTTTTTAGAATTTGGTGAAAAACCATCCACCCTACCAGTAACTCGATCATCAAATCTAGCGCCAACATTTATCATAACATCGCAATCATACATCGCCATATTTGCTTCATAAGTACCATGCATGCCAAGCATACCAATAAATTTTTTATCAGAAGTTGGGTAAGCACCAAGGCCCATTAAAGTTGAAGTAATTGGATAATCTAATAATTTTACTAATTCTTGCAATAATTCACAGGCTTTATTTCCTGAATTTATAACGCCGCCACCAGAATAAAATATTGGCTTTTTAGCATTTAAGATAAGATCAACTGCTGATTTAATTGCATCAATATTAACCTTTTTTGCTTTTTGTAAAACGCGGTAGGAAGCACGATTTATTTCAATTTTACCATCGTAATTACCGAGTGCATTTTGAACATCTTTAGGGATGTCAATTAAAACTGGCCCTGGTCTTCCTGTTCTAGCAATATAGAAAGCTTCGTGAATTATGTAACCTAAATCATTAACATCCTTAACCAAGTAATTATGTTTAGTACAAGATCTTGTTAATCCAGTTATATCAGCTTCTTGAAAGCCATCAGTGCCAATTATTGAAGTTGCAACTTGACCAGAAATACAAACCAAGGGAATTGAATCCATATAAGCATCGGTTAAACCAGTGATTGCATTAGTAGCACCAGGGCCTGAAGTTACAGTGACTACACCAACTTTGCCACTAGATCTTGCATAGCCTTCAGCTGCATGAGTGGCTCCTTGTTCATGTCGGCATAAAATATGTTTAATTTTATCTTGCTTGTATAATTCATCATAAAATGGAAGAATTGCCCCACCAGGATAACCAAAAATATCAGTAACTCCTTCGTTAGTAAAAGCTTCAATAATAATTCTTGCACCACTTAATTTTTCTGAGCTCATAAATAAAATTAATCTTTGTTATAAATTTTAAGAATTTTCTAAAATTTCAGAATAAATAGCTATTCAAAAAAAACACTATTTAAAATTAATTAATTCAATTTAAAACTTTTAAGCTACAACCATTAACTTTAAATAAAAAATATGTCACAAGATTTACCTATAAATATTGAAACAATTATTCAATGCCTTCCACATCGCTACCCCTTTTTGCTTGTTGATCGCATTAAGTCAATAAAACATGGAGAAGAAATAGTTGCCATTAAAAATGTCACTTTCAACGAACCTCATTTTACTGGCCACTTTCCTGATAAACCAATTATGCCTGGTGTTTTGATTATTGAAGCTATGGCACAAGCAGGAACACTTATGGTTACCACTGCAACAGGTTTTAAAGCGGAAGATAAGTTAGTTTATTTTATGTCAATTGATGGTGCTAAGTTTAGAAAACCAGTTACACCCGGCGATGTTTTGGAGCTTCACGTTAAAAAAGAACAAGTTAGAGGTAGCGTCTGGAGACTAGATGCTGTAGCTTATGTTGATGGGGTAAAAGTTTCTGAAGCAAAAATGTCGGCAATGATAGTTGATAAGAAGCAATAAATATAAAATGGTTAAAGAAATTCATAATACAGCAATTATTTCAAACTCTGCAAAAATTGCCAATAATGTTACAATTGGCCCTTTTTGCATTATTGGTGATGATGTTGAAATTGGCGATAATACAATCTTAAAATCCCATATAGTAATTGAAGGTAAAACTAAAATAGGTAAAAATAATATTATTTATCCTTTTGCTACAATTGGACTCACTCCCCAAGATTTAAAGTTCAAAGGCGAAGATTCTCAAGTTGAGATTGGTGACAATAATACAATTCGCGAACATGTCACTATTCATCGCGGAACTAAAGATGGTTCAATGATTACTAAAATAGGTAATAACTGTTTGTTTATGGTTGGGGTTCATATTGCTCATGATTGCGAAGTGCATAATAATGTAATTTTAGCTAATAACGCAACTTTGGCAGGTCATGTTATTGTGGAGGATAATGTAATTATTGGCGGACTTTCAGCACTTCATCAATTTGTTCGTGTTGGTAAAGGGGCAATGATTGGCGGAATGTCTGGCATTGAAAATGATGTCATTCCTTATGGCTTAGCAATGGGCGAAAGAGCGTCGCTTGCAGGACTTAATTTAGTTGGCTTAAAGAGAGCAAATATTGATCGCCAAGATATTTTCGCTTTGCGCGATTTTTTCAAAAAACTTTACGAAGATAATTCGCAAAGTTTTAATGAAAAAGTTCAAACTTTAGCAAAAGAATATAATAATCAGCTAGTTAAAAATATTGTTGATTTTATATCAGGTAAAAGTGATCGATCTTTTTTACCATTTAAGAACAGTAAAAAATAATGCGTGAAATTTGTCTTGATACTGAAACAACTGGTTTAGATCCAAAGCAAGGTCATAAAATTATCGAAATAGCCTGTATCGAGCTAAATAATCGCGTTAAAACCAATAATCACTTTCATTGCTATATAAATCCAAGACGCGATGTGCCGCAAGAAGCTTTTGCGGTTCATGGAATTTCAACTGAATTTTTGCAAGATAAGCCAATTTTTGACCATGTTGCACAAAAATTTTTAGATTTTGTACAAGATTCTAAAATCGTTATACATAATGCAGCTTTTGATACCAAGTTTCTTAATTATGAATTGCAACTGGTTGGTTTACCAATATTAAACAAAGAAAATATTATCGACTCGCTAACAATTGCTCGCAAAAAATTCCCAGGGGCTCCTGCTTCACTTGACGCACTTTGCAAAAGATTTGGCATTGATCTTTCTAAAAGGACATTGCACGGTGCTTTACTTGATACTGAACTATTATGTGATGTTTATATAGAATTGATGGGCGGTGCTCAAGAAAAATTTAAATTTAACAATCAAAATAATAATTTGCGTGATATCACTAATGATAATTTAGACAATTTATCTAGTAAAAAATTAACCACTACAAAATTAGCTGAGCCAAACCAAGAAGAATTAGAAGCGCACAAAAAATTTATACTTGAAAATTTCAAAGAAAATCTTTGGAAATATTAGGCATCGTTAAGTAATTCAGATACTAAAAAATCATTGAGACTCCATATTCAGAATTTGAGAAATCAAATTATCTCAAATTTTTTCAATAACAAACTAGAATCATTTCTTTTCTTCGCCTCATTTTTTATTCTAGGCAACCTATTTTTTATTTTCTACAAAGCTAATTTTATCAAGAGTATAGATAATATTGTGATAATTTTGCTATTTTTACCAATTGGATTTTTTTTATTTTTAAATTCTTATCTAAGAAACTTATTTGTCGCAATTTTTATTTTCTTAGGCGGTAGTTTTTACTGCTTAATTTATCAAAAAATCTTTTTAGATTATAATAAAATCACCAGCAAAATTTTTGTTGTTGCTTCAGGCAAAGTAGAATCAATTGATAATTACCAAAATAATTTAAATAGCACAGCAGGTATTAAATTTATTTTAAAAGATATTGCGTTAGAAAAATCACCTTACAAGTCCAAAGAAAAAAATAGTGATAACAAAAAAGATCTTCCTAAAAAATCTTCCAATAAAAAATTAAACATTTCTCAAAGTAAAATTATTAAGGATTTTATAAATATTGATAACTATCAAGAAGTTGATCGCCCTTTTCAAGATTTAACAAAAAATTACCAAGTTATTAATTGGCAAAAAATTGGAGATAAATCATTTTATCCAAAACCACCACCAAAACTATCTTTTATCGCTCGCAATAATTTTATTAAAAATGAAATTGCTGTAAATGATATTATTCGTTTCAAAGTAATGATTGAAAATGATTATCAAAAAGAATTTCCCGATGATTTTGATTTAAATATTTACAATGAAACTAAAAAAATTGGTGGCTTTGGTATAGCAATTGGCGATATTGAAATTGTTGAAAAAGCCAAAATTAGCAATCTTGATAGCTGGTTTTTAAATTTAAGAGCAAAAATATCTAAAAAAATAATCAATGCCCTACCCCAAAATCAATCAGCAATTGCTTTGGCGCTTTTAGTTGGCGATAAATCTAAAATTAGCGATGAGAATTTAGAAGATATTAGAAATTCAGGATTAGCGCATTTAATATCAATTTCTGGTTTTCATATGTCTTTAGCTGGTGCCATATTCTTCTTTTTAAGTCGTTTTTTATTATCCAGAAATGAAAATTTAACTTTAAAATATGACATAAAAAAATTTGCTGGCATTATTTCTTTGCTAGCTTGTTATTTTTACTTTAAAATTAGTGGCTCGCTAATTCCGACTCAAAGAGCATTTTTGGCCATAATTTTTGTATTTTTAGCCTTTTTATTTAGTGAAAAAGTAAATCTGCTTAGGATTTTGGCAATAATTGCCTTAATTATTACTTTAATAAATCCTTACAATACTAGTTCAATTGGTTTTCAACTTTCATTTATTGCGGTTTTAACTATAATCACAGTTTGCACACCAAGCCATTCTAATTATAATCCATCTTTTTTGGGAAAATCATTAGTTTATGGCAAAAATATACTAATTTCTTCGGCAATAATTCAAATAATCACCTTGCCTTTTTTACTTCATTCATTTGGTAAGTTTTCACTTTTTAGCCCGCTGGCAAATCTTTTAGCAATTCCCTTAACCAGCTTTATCATTATGCCACTTGGCTTTTTGTCATTTTTTTTGATGCCAATTGGTCTTGAAAAATTTAGCTTAATTTTGATGGGACAAGCGATCGAATGTATAATTTACATTGCTCATTTTTTTGCCAATCTAAAATATTCATATTTTACAGCTGAAAAAATTTCTGGTATTTCTTTGGCGATATGCTTTTTTGGTGTTTTGCTATTTGTTCAAAAGGTAAGATTTTTAAAAGTAATTGGTTTGATAGTATTTATTATTCCTCTATTTTTCGTTGGCCAAAAATCAAAATATAATATTGCTTTTGACAATGAGCAGAAGTTTTTTGTAATTTACGATAAAGAAGAAGGTTTAAGATTTTCTAAAAAAATAAGGAAATCAAAACAAAGAGATCGCTGGCTTGAATATTTTAATGAAGATGATTTTAAATATTTAGATAATTGCAAAGAATCATGTTTGATTAATCTTAAAAATAAAATATTTTACATTATAACCAATCGTAATAAAATATCTGATATTTGCAAAACTAAAAATTATGACCTAATTGTTAACCTAAATGAAAATTACAAGCTACCTGACTGTATTAAAACTAAAAAAATTGATAATATTGATTTTTACCATAAGGGTGGGCATTTTATAAAAATTATTAACGACAAGTTGCAAATAGATTATACAAAATAATGGCTGTTAACGAAAACCTTGATCCTGCAATTTTGCCACAAGAAAATTCAGAAAATGTTTTAAGACCTTCAATTTTGCAAGATTTTCTAGGGCAAGCGAAGCTCAAAGAAAATCTTAAAATATTTGTTGAAGCCGCCAAAATGCGAGGTGAAACTCTTGATCATTCTTTATTTCATGGCCCTCCAGGACTCGGCAAAACAACTTTAGCACAAATTATTGCTCATGAAATGAATGTTGGCATTAAATCAACTGCTGGCCCAGTAATTTCAAAATCTGGAGATTTGGCAGCTATTTTAACTAACTTGCAAGAAGGCGATGTCTTATTTATCGATGAAATTCATCGCTTAAATAAAAATGTTGAAGAAGTTTTATATTCCGCGATGGAAGATTATAAGCTTGACATAATGATAGGCGAAGGACCGGCTGCTCGTGCAATTAAAATTGATTTACCAAAATTTACTTTGGTTGGCGCCACGACAAGAATTGGACTTATTGCCAATCCTCTAAAAGATCGTTTTGGCATTCAAATGCGTCTTAATTTTTATACGCCACAGGAGCTACAATCAATTATAATTCGTGATGCAAAAATTTTAAATATTGCTATTGATATGGATGCCGCCAGTGAAATTGCCAACAGATCTCGTGGCACTCCAAGAATTGCCATTCGCTTACTTAAAAGGGTTCGTGATTTTGCCAATAATTTTAATGAAAAAATAATTAGCAAAAAAACTACAAATTATGCCTTAGAAAAATTAGAAATTGATAGTGCTGGACTTGATAGTGCTGACCATCGCTATTTAAATTTTATAGCAAGTAATTATCGTGGTGGACCTGTAGGAATTGACACAATTGCTTCGGCAATTGGCGAAGAAAGAGATACGGTTGAAGATGCCATTGAGCCTTATTTAATCCAGCAAGGTTTTATTGAAAAAACACCGAGAGGACGAGTTTTAACAGATACCGCTATCAAACATTTAAAAACTATAAATAATTTTAGCTAAAGTGCCTAAAGAACTTAAACAAATTTTATTAATTATCACTGGTAGCATCGCTGCCTATAAAGCAATCGATCTAATTCGCCTGCTTAAAAAAAATGACTACAACGTTAGCTGCGTTTTAACCAAAGCAGCTCAAGAATTTATCACTCCTCTACTCTGTTCTTCAATTTCTGGCAATAAAACTTATACTGATCTTTTTTTAGCTGATGATGAAATCGAAATGGGTCACATAAATCTTTCAAGGCAAGCTGATTTAATTGTAGTAGCTCCAGCGAGTGCTGATTTTATGGCTAAAATTGCCAATGGTTTAGCTGATGATTTGGCTTCGAATGTTATTTTGGCCAGCAATAAAAAAGTATTTATAGCTCCAGCTATGAATGAAAAAATGTGGCAAAATAAACAAACTCAACAGAATTTAGCAAAGTTAATTGAAAATAATTTTAAGTTAATTGCACCCGAAACTGATATTTTAGCTTGCGGTGAATACGGAATTGGCAAAATGGCCAATATTGAAAATATTTACCAAGAAACTGCACAATATTTCGCTCATAAAGATTTATTAAAGGGTAAAAAAATTTTACTAACTGGCGGCGGCACAATTGAACCAATTGATCCAGTGCGCTTTATCGGTAATCACTCTTCAGGCAAGCAAGCAATTGAAATTGCCAAAATTTTAGATGAAATGGGAGCCGAGGTAATTTTTGTTGCGGCTAATATTAAGGAGCAAATCAACTTAAAAAGTAATAAAATTTTACATTGCAAAACTGCCGATGAAATGTTTGATTTGGTTAAAAATAATCTAGATAAGCTGGATGTTTTTGTGTCTTGTGCCGCAGTTAGTGATTACAAAATCAAAAATTTTTCAAAAGAAAAAATCAAAAAATCATCAAATAAAAATTTAACTTTAGAGCTTGAAGAAAATCCTGATATATTAAAATATGTCGGCAATGCCAAAAATCGTCCTCAATTGGTTATAGGCTTTGCTGCTGAGAGTAATAACCTAGAAAAATATGGCAAAGAAAAACTTAAAAACAAAAATTGTGACTATATTATTGCAAATAATATAAATGATGGAGCGATCTTCAGTAATAATAAAACAGAAGCTTTAATTATAGATAATTTAAAAACTCAAAATCTTGGTGTTATTTCTAAAGCTAAATTAGCTTTAGAGATTGCTGGGATTATTTCAAATTTTTAGATGATTTCTAGCAACAATTAAAGCTTCTTTTATATTAACCAGCGCCATAAACTAGTTGCGCTTTTAGCCTTATTTTGACAAAAATCACTAAAATATTTGGATTTTGACTCATTTATTGAAAATTGTTAGCAATTACTTAACGTAAAAGGATTAGTTAATTTCTTAAACGCAAATTGGCATTTAAAGTTAAAAGGCAATTAGTTTGTGCACGAATTAATAACTCTTAACTTCTTCGATTTTTAATTTAGCAGATTCAAGAAGCTTTGAACAATGTTGATGTAACAATTTTCCTTCTTCATAAAGTTCAATCATTTTATCAAGATTTACCTGTTTAGATGAAAGACTTTCTACAACCTCTTCTAGCCTATTTACAGCCTCTTCATAAGGCATTTTAGCAATTTTTTTGTCCAAATTATTATTTAAAACTTTACTTTCTTTAGTCATTTATTTACGAAAATTAAATAAAGGTAATTCAGATCCATCTTTATCAACTAGTGGAATAGGATATTCATCAGTAAAACATGCATCACAATATTGTGGATTTTCATTATTTCTACTTTCTTTATTTATGGCTTTATAAAGACTTGATATTGATACATAAAAAACACCATCAGCACCAATAATCTTTGCTATTTCTTGAGGAGACTTCTTAGCGGCAATAAGTTGATTTTTATCTGGAGTATCAACACCATAAAAGCATGGAGATATAGTTGGTGGAGAAGCAATTAGTAAATACACCTTAGTTGCCCCAGCATCTCTGATCATTTGCACTATTTTTTTGGAAGTTGTACCGCGAACAATGCTATCATCTACAAGAATAACTTTTTTACCTTTAATTGTGCTTGAATTTGCATTATGTTTTAGCTTAACCCCAAAATTTCTAATATTATCAGTTGGTTCAATAAAAGTTCGACCAACATAATGATTTCTGATAATTCCAAGTTCAAAAGGAATTTTGGATTCGCTAGCATAACCTATTGCAGCAGGCACACCCGAATCTGGCACCGGTACAACTATATCAGCATCAATCTTGACCTCTTTAGCTAATTCTATGCCAATATTTTTACGCATTTCATAAACATTTTTGCCATCAATATTACTATCTGGACGTGCAAAATATATATATTCAAATATACAAAATTTTGATGGTTTTTTAGCAAATGGCTGACTTGAATTAATACCATTTTCATCAACGGTAACCATTTCGCCAGCTTTGACATCTCTGATAAATTTAGCACCAATAATATCTAAAGCGCAACTTTCTGAAGCAAAAATATAGGAATCTCCCAGTTTTCCAATAACTAGGGGCCTAACTCCATAAGGATCTCGAATAGCAATTATGCCGTCTTTATGGAGCATAACTAGAGAATACGCTCCTTCAATTTGCAAAACTGCATCAATTATTTTTTCCGATAATGTCGATTTCTGACTAAGAGCAATTAAATGAATAATAATCTCACTATCCATAGTCGATTGAAAAATTGAGCCCTTTTTGATAAGACAATTTCTAATTTTATTGGTGTTTGTTAAATTTCCATTATGAGCAAGTGCAAAAAAACCTAAACTTAACTCGGCATATATTGGCTGAAAATTTTGAGCAGTTTTTTTGCCAATTGTAGAATAGCGAACATGACCAATTGCTGAATTACCACATAATTTATCAACAACTTCTTGTGAAGTAAAATTATCTGAAACTAGACCATCTGCAAAATGAGTAGAAAAACACTCACCATCCATAGTTACGATCCCAGCAGCTTCTTGACCACGATGTTGCAATGCATGTAAGCCAAGTGCAGCCTTAGTAGCTGCATCTTCTGAATTATAAATGGCAAAAATGCCGCACTCTTCTTTTAATTTGTCAAACATGCTGTTCTATTTTTGCGAAAGTAAATATTTATAAATTATAACATTTTCCATAATACGTTGAACATAATTTCTAGTTTCATAATAAGTTATAAGCTCAATCCAATCAATAACTTTGTCAATGTCATTTTTTTCATCTCTTGGATCGTAAAACTCTTCAACCCATCTTATGGCATTATTAGGCCCAGCATTATATGCAGCAATTGCCAAAATTTCAGAACCTTCAAATTTATCAACCAAAGTTTTGATGTAATGAGAGCCTATTTTAATATTATAATCAACATCAGTTGATAATTTTTTTCTGCTGTAACCAACTCTTAATTCTTTAGCTACCAATCTTGCTGTATCTGGCATAACTTGCATATAGCCTACCGCACCAACACTACTAAGAGCATCTGTTGCAAAACCACTTTCCTGGCGAATAATAGCATGGATTAAGGCAGCATTTGGATCTTTTTTAACCTTTTCTAATATTTGAAAACTATCTGCAACAAAAAAAACATTCTTTTTTGCTGCGGTTCGAGCTAACTTAACTTCTAAAGCTCGATTAGAAAACTCATTAACAATTTGCATAACAGCCACAATTTGCCCTGGAGTTTTGCAATTCATAATTGTTTTTTCTAGCAATGAAGAAGCCTTGGTAATCTTGCCTTGCTTCAACAGTACATAAGCAATCTGTAAAGAAGTTAATTTGCTAACTTGCAACAAATCATCAGGAGATATTTGTGGAACATCTGGTAAATTTATAGCAACCCTTTGACTGCGATTATTTGCTAAATTTTGATATTTATTAATCGCAACCTGTCCATAAAAATATAGCGGGTAACTAGATGCCTCATGATACCATCTTAAAGCTAACGTCTTTTTATCATCCGCCTCCATTGACCTTCCAAGCCAATATGTTGCTCTAGCCAAACTTACCGGCTGAGAAACATTGTTATATAAATTTGAAAAATGTCTATAGGCAGTTTTTGGTTTATCCAAGAATCTTAAAGCAATCCAGCCGGAAGTCCACTCAGCTTCCCAGTATTTTTCATGATTTGTTGGCAAATTATGATTTGAAATAATATCATACGCTTCATCGTAATCTTTTGATTTTAACAATTCTCTTGCATACAACCTTCTAAAGCCCCACCACTTATCAACATATTGCAACTTTTTTGCGTTATCCAATAAAAGCTCAACGACTTCTTTTTGCTCATCTTTTACTTTATACCACAAAATTCTTCTAAATAGCAGCACTTCATGCGATCTTAAATTTCTTGGTACTGATAAGATTATATTATTGATATAGCTCTTACCAATTGTAATATCAATTGCAGCCTTGAAAAGCTTTTGATAATCTTCGCTAACAAAGCTTATAATTCTTTTAGCATCTTGAATTTTCTCGTCAAATATTAAACGCGATATTCTATCAATATGATCTTTTTCATTAAGCTGATTCTTAAATTTTTGCAAAAAATTAGATTGTTCTTCACTGTTAAAATCTTCTTCAATCCAAATTTTGACTATTTCTCGCGTAATATTTTTATTAACTTCTTCGAGCTCATTATCAGACAATTGCGACTTATTGAAAAAATCTATTTTGGAATTTAATAGATATCTTTTTGCTTCTTTGGTTAGTGGTGGATTAAGAGCAAAAAATTGCGCAATTTCATCGTAACCCAGGTTATTGTCGATGGCAATTTGAGCCGCATTTTGCTGAATTTCTTCAATATTATCAAAAAATTGATTTTCATTGATAAATTTTGATATTTCTTGCAAAGACTCATCTTTTAAATTATCTTTACTACTGAATTTGTACCACAAAACCATGTTACAAACAGCTTTACTAAAATCTTTTTTAACTAAAATTACGTCATCAGCTATTTTAGAGCTAGATTGATTATCTTCAGAGTGTCGAGATTGATCTTTCTTAAATTTACTACATAGATTTTGTGCCTTTTTAAAATCTTTAGCCTGGATCAAGCTGTCAATTTGATCAAGATGAATAAGATCACCGGATGATAGATTATACCAAATTTTAGATGATAAGTCGTTTTGTTTGGCAGCATCTAAAGCAAAAGAGTTACTTGAAGCAATAATTATAAATAGATTAGTAATTAAAAAAACTAACCTTTGCTTGGAATACATTTAGCCTAAAAAAATTTAAAACTGTTAATTATAAGTTTAGAGGTTTTGATAGCAATTTATAAAATTAAGTCTTAAAAAAGTCATCTTATTTTATTGGTAGCAAACTAAATTATTATTCATATTTAGGATGCTATGGAAAAGATTATGACATAGAAGTTATGCTTACTTTTGGCAATTTTTTGTTAAAATTCAATGAAAGCAAAAATAACTTGGATGTTAATAAAATAACTAAATTTACAAACCAAGATCATTAAAATATGGATGTTTTAAACAAGATTGCAATAAAGCTTTTTAACGATAAGGTTGGAAGCGATGAGTTTGGCAATGAGTATTACGAAAATAAAAATAAAAAAAAGAAATTCGTTGTTTATAAAGGGTTACCTGAAGCCACAAAAATTCCTAGCGAATGGCGGGTATGGATTCATAGCAAAACTGATAAAGCGCCCTCAAATTTTAAAGTAAAAAAATTTTTCTGGCAAAAAATGCACCTACCTAACTTAACAGGAACTAGCCTTGCTTATAAGCCAAATATTAAAGTCAAAAGTAAAAAAACTTACCAAGCTTGGAGTCCAGATCAATCTATATAATAAATTTTGCTATATTATGAATAAAGACACTTTTGAGATTATAGTTGGAACTTTTGTTTTACTTTGCGCAATATTCTTTGCTAGCTCTTCATTTAAAAGTACTAGAGTTGTTAATAATAGCGGCTATAAAATTATTGCAAAATTTAACAATATTGATGGAATTAACTCGGGAAGCGATGTCAAGATTGCCGGAGTAAAAGTTGGTCATGTAGATAATCAAAAACTTGACAGTAAAACATATCAGGCAAGCTTAACAATTATACTAAATAGTGAAATTAAAATCCCTACTGATAGTTCAATCAAAGTTTCCTCAGAAGGTCTCTTAGGCTCAAAATTTTTACAAATTAGTCCTGGCGGCTCTTTTGAAAATCTTGAAGATGGTGATGAAATTGAATTCACTCAATCTTCAGTTAATTTTGAAGATTTGCTTGGAAAGTTTATTTTTAGCTCTGAAAGTAAAGAAGTGAAATGAAAATTCATCTCCTAATAAAAATTATTATTATTTATTCCTCTTTTTGCATTTTCGCCACTTTAAAATCTTTTGCTCAAGATACCAAAAATCAAGCAAATGAATCAGATGGTAGCAAAAAATCGCAAAGCTACACTATCAACATTAATAAGATCAACCCCTCTAATTTTTATAAAGAAGCGGTTATTCAAGCACTTGACAAATCTACTGCCAAAAAAACAATATTAAATATCAAGGTTGATCAAGAAGAAAAATTTGATAATATCGCGATTAAGGTACATCGTTGTTGGCAAGCCCCTTTGCAACAAACTCCGGAAAGCAAAGCTTTAATTGAGGTAATTGAAAAAATTAAATATTCCTACGAGGTGCAAGAAAATAATCTCTTTTTTGGCTGGATATTTGCCTCAAGCCCTTCTGTATCAGGATTGGAACATCCAATCTATGATTTAACTCTACTAAATTGTAAAAATTAATTAGATAATGATTAAAATTTCCCCTTCATTATTATCATGTGACTTTTCTGAAATTGGTTATGAAATTAGCCAAATAGAGCAAGCTGGAGCAGACTATATTCACCTTGATGTAATGGATGGAAGTTTTGTTCCCAATATAACATTTGGTAATGAAGTGATTAAAAACATCAGAAAATGCTCCAAACTACCATTTGACACCCACTTAATGATTAATAATCCTGATAAACATATTAAAAATTTTGCTGATGCTGGAAGCGACATAATCACAATTCATTTAGAAGCTACGACACATGTTGATAGATCACTTCAATTAATAAAAAGCCTAAACAAAAAAGCTGGTATTTCAATTGTACCTTCAACCAATGAAGATCATCTTGACTATATTCTTGATAAATGCGACCTAATCTTAGTCATGACAGTAAATCCAGGTTTCGCAGGTCAAGAATTTATTACCAGTCAACTTAAAAAAATTGAAAAGATTAGAAATAAAATTGAAAGATCAGGTTATAATATTGATCTAGAAGTAGATGGCGGCATAAATGATAAAACAGCAAAATCAGTCATTAATGCTGGAGCAAATGTTTTAGTTTCAGGCTCATATATTTTTAACTCTAAAGATAAAAAGTCAGCTATTAACAAATTAAGAATGGTGTGATAAACTACTTTGACATTAAAAATAAATTTGTAGTTTATGGCCTTGGTATATCAGGTGTTGCTAGCTTAAGATATCTAGCAAAAAATTTTCCTAATCAACTTATTGCCACTAATGATAATTTTGAAGCGATCAGTAAAACACAAGAAAATCTAAAAGACCAAACAAATTTCAAAACCAAAATTAAATATAAAAATCCACAAGATATTGTTTTTGATAAAGATACTGTAGTTGTAAACTCGCCAGGTATATCAATTTTTAATCCACCTCATCCAATTTTGAGCAAGGCCTTAGAAAATGGCGCAATGATTACTTGTGATGTTGAGCTTTTTTATCAAATAAATAAACAACATAAATTCATTGCTGTTACTGGAACAAATGGCAAATCTACTACTGCTAGTCTAATTAATCATATTCAGCAAAATATTGACTTAAATTGCAACTTAGGAGGTAATATTGGCATTGCCTGTTTTGATATCCCAGAAGCAAAATCTGATCAAAACTATACCCTAGAAATATCATCTTATCAAATTGATTTACTACATGATGCCAGATTTGAAATTGCCACTCTAAACAATATAACCCCTGATCATATTGAAAGATATGGTAATTTTGAAAATTATTGCCTTTCAAAAAAAAGAATATTTAACAATCAAGTTAGTGGTGATTTTGCAGTTATAAATATCGATAACAAAGCCACAAAAGCTATTTTTGACGAGTTAAATTTAGATAAAAAATTTCTTGCTCAAACTATAGCAATCTCAACTGATACAATAGTTAATAATGGCTTGTCGATAATTGGTAACAATATTTACATTAACCTCTTTAATCAAAACTTTTCATATGAGCTTTATCCAAAATTTTTAGTAGGCAAACATAATAGTGAAAATATTGCTATAGCTTTTAGCGCAGCTTTATGTAATCTTTACAAAAATTATCCATCAAAATTCACAGAAGACACCTTTAAAAAAATTATTAATATAATTGAAAATTTTACTGGTTTAAAGCATCGCTTACAATTCTTAGGAAAAATTGATGAGATTAATTTTTATAATGACAGCAAAGCCACAAATGCCGATTCAACAAGTTTTGCCTTAAAAGCTTTTGATAATATTTTTTGGATTTTAGGTGGACGCGCAAAAACAGGTGGTATAGAATCTTTAGTACCATTTTTTAATAAAATTAAAAAAGCATATTTAATTGGTGAAGCAAGTGATGATTTTGCAAAAATACTAGACAAAAATAATGTAAAGTTTGAAAAGTGTAAAACTTTAGATAATGCTACTAAAAAAGCTTTTATTGACGCAAAAGAATCTAAGATAAGCAATAAAACATTATTATTATCACCAGCCTGTGCATCTTTTGATCAGTGGCAAAATTTTGAGGAAAGAGGAAATTATTTTTGTGAAATTTTTAATGAACTTAAAGCAAATTAATATCACAGAATTCCTTAAAAATTCATTTGGCAAATTACTTTGCAATTTTGCTTATCTTCTTTACTTAACCCTTTTTCACATAATTTTTTGTCAAAATAGTTGGGCAGCATTACCTGACTGTCTTAGTGTTGTTAATCCTGATCCAGGATCTAACTGTTTAATTGATAATCTACCTCTTTGCAAGTCAACAAAAGCTGGTCAGACTATTTTAGGAAGTGGCACCCTTCCAGATCCTCGTATAAACTGTATGAATGTTATACATTTGCCATTATGTAGCGAACTTCCAAGCTCTGAGCAAAAACCTTTGGCAAATTGCGTTAATGAATGTCAAGCAAATAATTCAACAAATCATAATAAAACATGTGTTAAGTTTTGTAATCCGTTAAGCAGTCAGGAAGTTAGTGACTGTAAAAATCCACAATGTCATCAAGTTCAAGATGCAGATCCGATTAGTGAGGGATCTTCCAAAAATTGCGATATGGCTAATTGTATCTATTTAACAAAAGATGAATTAGATAATCCTAAATTTAAAGACAACCTAGACAAAAAATACTGCGAAGGCAACACTAATTTTTGTTTTGAATTTTCTATAGATAAGCTCGAACATTTAACAACAAGCTCTGATAACAGATTATGCAAACTTCATTACTGTAAACCAAGAACTTTTTACTGTGGTAGAGGCTTTGTATTTGATTATGTTGATCAAAAAGGTGATCAGACTATTAATATTAGAAATCGAGAACAAGATCAAAGTGGTTTTGTTGCAAAATATGAAGAAACCATATTAAAAACCTTTGAGATTGACTCTAGCGGTGAAGAAGTTGCAGTTGCTGGTAATTTAGACTACACGGCTACGTGTGACGATTCTTTGCAAAATTCATGCAAACAAACTCTTGCTAAGGAAATTTTTTGTGGCACTGAAAATTCTAATAGCGAATGCAGCGCCCCAGTTGCCAAATGTAATAATAAAGGAAAATGTCTTAAGGCCAGCTTTGAATGTATGACCGCCTTTAATTTTAGTGCAAATATTAATATTAACGACTCAACATCACCAACAATAGATGAAAGCTGTTTATTAGACTGCACTAGTTCTAGTGGTGGCTTTCAGACTGTACCAGAATGTGATTATATCAATAGTTGTGAGACTTATGAAGGTCATAATAAAGAGGACAAATATTGCAAAAAAATTATAGATTGCAATAATTTTGCTTATGCAAATGGTGATTATTGCTCAACTATTACGCAAAATTATGATACTAGCAATACATCTCCCGACGCATATACCTACCCCGAAACTGAATCTTGGTTTTATCGTCCAAGTCCTCATGTAAAAGCATTTAAAAATGGCAAACCTGAAGCACAAAAAAATGACCCCGAATCATACCGAAATCAATTTAGGGTATTTAGAACAAAAGGTATAGATGACGGCAACAAATATAATATTTGTTATGACAAACAGGATCTAAAAGATAATGATTTTGGCAAAGAAGTTGAATTATTAGGCTATTTTCATGACTATTTGGGAATGAATACTAGAGTTCCCGGAAATTGCTCTGGAGATGGTAGCAAGTTCAATGGAAATAGATCTGTAAATTATGAAGGTCTGTGTGGAGTTATGACTGCTTTTGAAAAAGTATCACAAGATGATCAAACAGCTTATTTTAAAGATTATGTAACCACCAATTATAACGAGGGAAAAAGCTTTAACAATACAAAATATAATGTAACTATATGCACTAGATATAGTAATACCTTAATTCCAGATCGAACCTGCGGCGCTAGAGAATGTGGTATAACTTATGGCTTTGATAAGTTTTGGGGTAATGCTTGCGGTTTTGATGTTTGCAAAACCTTAGTTATCGAGGATAATAACCCAAAAAGATGTATATTTACCAACCAAAATACTTGTTTAAACGATACAAGGGAACCTAATTTTTTGTGCGAATCTGTAGATAATGAATCATGTTCAGCAAAAATTGATCAAAATGTTAGGGTTAGAGTCGTAAAATATGATAACTATATCTGTGCATTCCTTGATACCAGAGATAAATCTGCAGTTGGCGGCGGTATTTTTTTAACAAATGGCGATACAATACAAGCAGTAGATGAGTTAAGACATCCAGAATTAAGATATTGTATGACAGGCGATGGCAATGAACCAAATGGCGAAGGAGATGTTTTAGATCAATGTCCTAATGCTTTTAACTATGAAAATAAATTTAATTATCTTTTAACACATGTTTGGCGCCCCTTTTATCAAATACCTTATGTAGATAAAAGTTATTATATGAAAAAAGGAAGCAATAATTTAATCATGCAACAAAAATGTGCAAAAGTTGAGCTCAAAACTAGTCCAAGAATAGCATTTGCAATAGCTAATTCCACAAATACTCCAGAATTATTCATTCCACAATTATATATATCTAAAGTTTTTGATAAAAAAGGTAGCCAGCAAGAAATTATAAAAAACAATGATCCAAAAAACATTTCAGCCTATTATGGCACCGACTTTTTTCAACCTAAGATTGAAGTATCTCTTGGTAAAGATCCAAATATTAAGACAGAAAATTTTGAACTTGATATAAACGAAGAATCTAGCGATGAAAAAACTCTAACAGTAACTTTTATCAATAGCAATTATTCGGTAAATGTTTACGTTAAAAAAACCTCTAATCCAGCGACTGGTGATCCATTAATTTGCGCCTACAGAACAATTGCTGAATCTGCACCAGTAGAAATTGGTTGCGTACCTAGAAAAAAACCAAGAATTGGAAATGTTAGTAGCTTGGATCAAATTATGCAAATCAGTCAATCTGCATCATGCTCTCCATCTGACCAGTTAATCGATAATGAAAAAGTTGTGATTTCAATGAAAGAAGGTAGCAATTACAACGAATCATTTGCACAAGTTCAACTACAAAACATAGATAGCTGTAAAACAATTTCTAGCGAAATTAAGGTTCCTGATGAACTTGAAGTTGCCTGCAATGGAGATATTGAAAAATATCGAATTTGTCTACAAAGAGAAGAATGTAGCCAATTAAATATTGAAAGAGTGAAAAATGAAATCGCTATTGCAAATGCCTTTATAAATAATGAGTCACCCGATGATTTTATAATTAAAAGAGATTTTTATGAGAGTTTAGCAAAAAAATGTCGAGTAAAAGCAGGATTTCTTATTGATGGCGAGCAAGAAATAGACTATAGCCAAGATTCATATGGCTGGTTTAATGAAGTTTGTATTATCGATAGCTTTGATCATGATTTAAAATATGTTGTGGCAAAAAAAGTTGCCAATGGTCTATTACTTGGCGAGTGTATAATTGACGAAGAGATATCAGTTAAAAATACACAAAATAATCAATGTCAAGATGGCGGTAATCCAAAATTAGGCTGTTATTGCAAAATAGCTGATTCTTCAACCTCGCCTGCAACAAATCAAACTATTCGCAAACAAACTCATCGAGAGGCAGGATTGTGCGTTGATATTCCAGAGCCAACTTTATGTCCTGCTATAAATTTTAACACGCCTGAATCAGATAATTCTTTAGGAAAGACTGATATAAATAATATTGATCAATCTCATAAAAATCGAAGCGCTTCAAATACCCAAGGCGCTGAATTTGGTCAAGCCTATGAAGGTTCAACTCAATATGGTTTATGTAATGGTTTTTGGAAAATGGATAGTTCTAAAGGCTCTCCAACAGCAAAGTGCAGTACTGGTGGCGATTGGGATTTTATGTCAATTGAAAATGGTTGCATCAGATATAGCTGTAACGCCATTGAAACTGGGGGTAATCCAGATGAAAATGGTGAATATCCAAATATTATTTTTGATCTAGATGAATTAGGAGATGATAAAGGTAGTAGATACGGCTTTGCAGAATGGCCAAAAATAATTTCTAGTGATGTTGCAAAAATTATTACGGCCTCCAAATGTATTCCAGGATTTAAACCAGTTGATGCTGGTTATAAATCAATTGATAGCCAAAGTTCAATACAAGATAATAGCATTAACAATATAGATTTAATTATTAGTAAATCTACAAGCAATAAAATGAGTGATGATTATAGTAACCTTGGCAATTTGCCAACCATGAAATGTAATCAAACTGGTTTTTATGATTCTTTAAAAAATAGCTGCCAAAGAATTAAATGTTATTTCAAAGATCCGCCAAGAGATGTTTCAAACAACAATGACTTTATACTATGGAATGAAACTGGAGGGGCAGTTTTTACTCCAGAAAGAATTAGAAAAAATACTAATTCTAATCGACAACAAGACGAGGTTAGACCCGATGAGATTAGTAATAGCAATTTTGATCATGAGTCCATTAGTGACTATGGATATGGTTTTGCTTCAAGAAGTAACCAAGCGATTCAAAGCGAGTCAAAAATATATGGCGAATGCAATAACAATCTTGGGTTTTTTCAAGTTTCTGGCAGACCTTATCGCGAATGCGACCATAAAGGAAATCTTGGTCCAGTTCAAGATAAATGCGCCACAAGATGTTTAGGAGTTAGTGAAGTTGATTCAATTGATAGCAATGGCCTACCAACTGAAGCAACTTCTGAATTTCATGGTAATGCCCTATGGCAACAAATTTTTGCCTATGAGCAACCAGTTGTCAGTACAGCTTCAAATTGTAAAAATGGATATAAAAAATATCCATATAAGCCAATCCGCGATCAACAAGGCAGATATTACAAAACAAGTTATAATCGAGAAACATTTATACCATATCACGTAGGCACTCAAGACACTTATATCAACTCGACTATAAGCTTTGATTATAGCCAAGATTCTAGAAATATTAGTTTAACCAACCCCAAAAGAAGTTGCGTGCCGGTCACAGTTCTTGGAGTTGATAATATTGCTAATGTATGGTCAAAAACTGACTCAGATTGCATAGATAAGTGTCCAGGTTTTGATCAAGATTCAAGAATTGGCGTTGGAGCTACAATTCATCCTTTTTCAATGAATGCAAATGGTGAGCTAATTGAGGATCAATATATAATCAATAACGCACGATTTGGAGATAATAAAATTTTAGTCAAATGGAACTCGATATCTTTTAATAATTGGCAGCATATAGAGTTTAAAAATAATCAGGACAATCTTCAAACAGGAGACTTTGGCCCAAATAGAACAAACAATTACTTCTCATTGAGCAGAAAATGCAATGCAGATGGCACCTGGGGAGAGCCTATTATAAATTGCATAGCCAGCGGCGGTAATTTAGCTGATGACCAAGATAACATAAAGCTAACAGCAAATAACCCAAATAATTTTGGTTATCGAGTACCTTCAAAAGGTGTTAATTTAGACTCAATACCAGGAGATGTTTTAACATCAATTGCAGGTGAATGTCGCAACAGCTATTTCTATCCAAAAAATGCAGTAAATTTAAGCAATATTAATTCGTTTAACTTAAAAAAATATAGTTGCAGTCCACTTGATGACGAAAAATACATTGACCAATTCTACTTTAAGTTTACACCAACACCAAATCTTGAGAGTCAATATGGCGGAGATAGCATATATTACGATAATGCTTGCGTTAAAAAATGTGCTATACCAAATGAAAATGGTAGAACCTTAAGATTTTTAGCTAAGCAAGGTTCTACATATTTAGATAACAATACCAATCCAGATCCCAACCTTACTCCACAAGAAATTATTGAATTAAAAGTTAACAGCTCTAATGCAGGAAAATTATACAGTGATGAACAAAGTATTAGTGGCACCTGTCCGAACAATTATGGTAATGAATATCAAGGAAATCGAACACCTATATCTGACGTTACTTATAATTGCAATGTTGAATCAATCAGTAAGTATACCGATAGAAGCGCGAACGAGCCACATTTAACTTGCTTTACTTTTAGCGAAGAACCAGCTAGAGCGGCACAATGGCAGTCTCAATATCCTTGTAATAAATGTAGAGATTGCACAATTGGAAGCGATGATAAGGTTAGTGGTGAAACAAAAATTTATGGAAACGAAGAAATGTGCGTAGATATAAATTGGAATGAAATGCGCTTCAAATACTGGTATTATGACCTACCATCTTCTATAGCTCATAATAGTATTGGCTCAAAGTGCAGATATCATGCTCAAGAGTGCTACGATAATGCAAAATTTTGTAATACTAGGGCTGATCTGAAATACACGTGCAAGGATTCTTTTTTAAGTTTATATTGGACAGCAAGCAATAAAGATTGTAATAACGAAAGACATTGGGGATATAAAAATGAACATGATGAACAATGTAAAGGCCGAGGACAATGTCTTGATTGCCACAAAAAAAATTGCAACGGACTAAGCTCTATACCTCTTGGTGCGGGTGCCAACGCTAGTGCTAGTGACTCAGCGTGGAATGGTGGAAGGGGTTGCCCATCAATCCAAAAACCGTAAAATAATAGAATAAAAATGACCATATCAATAATTATGGGATCTAAATCAGATCTAGAAACTATGCAAAATTGCGCTGATTTGCTTGCTGAATTTGGCGTTGAACATGAAATAAAAATTGTCTCAGCACATCGCACTCCTGATCGTCTTTATGAATTCTCAAAATCTGCCAAAGAAAATGGCACTAAAATTATTATTGCTGGTGCTGGCGGTGCAGCTCATTTGCCGGGCATGGTAGCAGCGATTAGCGATTTACCAGTTTTAGGAGTTCCAATTAAAAGCAAATCACTTGACGGCTTAGACTCCCTACTTTCAATTGCCCAAATGCCAGCTGGTATTCCTGTCGCCACACTTGCAATTGGTGAAGCAGGAGCTAAAAATGCTGCCTTAATGGCTGTTGCTATTTTAGCTTTAAATGATCAAAAATTAGCACAAAAATTAGCAGATTATAGAAAAAAACAAACCGATTCAGTTAGTTTTAATGTTGAATAAAATATTAACACTGACTATATTTTTATTAATATTTTTTAGCAAAATAGCTATGGCTAACGATAAAAATATCAGCAATAAAAATTACGACACCAGCCATCTAAGCAAAATGCAAACCTACGTCACACAACATGGCGGCACCGAACAACCATTTAACAACGAATATTGGGATAATAAAGATGAAGGTATTTATGTTGACGTGATAAGTGGCAAAGCACTTTTTTCATCAACTGACAAATTTGATTCAGGTACTGGTTGGCCAAGTTTTACCAAAGCGATTGATGGCTCCGCCCTCACCTCGCATACTGATAATAGCCTCGGCATGACTCGCATAGAAGTTAAATCCACAGATTCTAACTCACATTTAGGCCATGTTTTTGATGACGGCCCTAAAGAAGCTGGCGGTAAAAGATTTTGCATCAATTCAGCAGCTTTAAAATTTATTCCAAAAACACAGATGCAAGAAAAAGGTTATGGTCAATATTTATATCTTTTCAATCAATCCAAAAGCGTCAAAAATTTTGAAAAAGCAATTTTAGCAGGAGGTTGTTTTTGGGGTATGGAGCATTTATTTTCAAAACTTGATGGTGTAATTGATGTAGTTAATGGCTATAGTGGTGGCAACATCAAAAATCCAACTTATCAACTAGTTTCAACTGGCATAACTGGTCACGCTGAATCAATAGAAATAACTTTCGACCCCAAAAAAATAAGTTATGAAGAAATATTAAGATTTTTCTTTAAAATTCATGATCCAACTCAAATAAACCGCCAACAAAATGATATTGGCACTCAATATCGTTCAGTAATTTTTTATCTAAATGATCAACAAAAACAAATTGCCCAAGATTTAGTCAATAAAGCCAACAAATCAGGGGTTTTTGAAAAGCCAATTGCTACCCAAATCACCAAGTTCAATGGCTTTTACAAGGCTGAAGAATATCATCAAAATTATCTAAATAAAAATCCAAATGGCTACACTTGCCACTCAATCAGAAGCAAATGGGAATTTTAAGAAATATAAAACTTATTCAAAAACTCATTAGCATCTCCATCTAACAATAGCTGAAAATCACTACTAATTTTTTGATTAATTTTATCAACTTCACGCAACTCCTCATTGCTAAAATTTCCTAAAACATGGCTTGCTGAATCAATATTTTCATTTTTTGAGCGCCCTACTCCAAGTCTTAATCTTTGATAATTTTTGCCAATCATTTTATCTATCGATTTTAAACCATTATGACCACCATTACCACCAGCAATTTTATATTTTATACGCCCAAGCTCAATATCAATATCATCGTGCAACACAATAATTTGCTGTGGTTTTATCTTATAAAAAGCCATAGCTTTAATAATCGCTTGGCCGGAAAGATTCATAAAAGTATGAGGCTTTAAAATTAAACACTCAAAATCAGCAATTACACCCTTAGAAATTTCACCATCAAACTTAGCTTGCCATTGACCAAAATTATAATTTTCATGCAATTTATCAGCCAATAAAAAACCAAAATTATGGCGTGTTTTTTTATATTTTTCACCAATATTTCCTAAGCCAACAATTAATTGCATTTAAATTTTGTTTTTTGTTAAAAAAAAGAATTAAAAACTTATCACGCCAATAACTATTATATGCTCAAAAGAATCTCAATAATTTTTCTAATAGCTATTGTACTTACTTCCTGCTTAAAAACAATTAAAGCAACTTCATACTATATATTATCTGATACCCCATATATTCAAGAATTTGAGAAACTTGACCATCAATTTTGTAATAATCTAAATCTTAACTTTAAAGATGAATTTGATGATAACAAAGAAACGCAATATTGGCGCTGTAGATTATCAACTGCAAAATATCGCTTAAAAACAGACATTTCCGATCAGCAATCATTAGCGTTTAATAAAGATATTTCTGATTTAGTGGCCAGAATTTCTATAAAATTAACTCTTTCGCCACAAGCAATGCTTGAAATAGCTAGTGAAGAAACTGAAAAACTAGATCACAAAAAATGTCTTGAAATGGGATTTGTATTTGAAACTGATGACCAAGCTACTATTGATGAATATTTTGCCTGCCGAAAAATTTTAATCGAAGAAAGATTTGCAATACCTCCTTTTAGAAAAGCTGATTATTTAGGATTTGAATATAGCATATATAATAGTGGCTTTGCGATTGATCAAAGAATTGATGAAAAAATCAAAAAATTTAAAAAAGCTGAAGAACAATACCCTGCTTGCGTTAGATTTAAAATTGATAGTGATGAATTTAAAATTTGCACTATTGCTTTTGACGAAAAAGATCAATGTATGTCAAAAGTAAATAAAAAGAAATTTCGTAAAGAAGTTGAAAAGAAAATAATTTGTCAAAAACAAGCTTTTATTCGCTTTCCAGATTCTATGGTCAAAGATGATGATAATTACCTAAAAAAGCTACAAGAAACTAATCAGATGTCAGATTACTATAATAATAATGACTTTGGCGCTTTAGGAATTGGCGATTTAAGTCAGTTTGAGGCAAAAAGTTCAAGTCAAGAAGCTCAAGCAACTCAAGAAAATATCAAAAAGATTAAAAATCAAAAATTAATTAATTCCAAAGAACAGCTTTATGCCAGATACGAACTAACCAAATTAAGAGAAAAATATATAAATATCTGCCAAGAACACACAAATCTTGAAATTTCAGAGTATCAAGAATCTCTTATAAAAGAATGTTTAGCTATAATTAAATCATACTAAGCATTTCTTACAATACCACAAATCAATTATGTTAATTAGGATATTTAGAAAAGGGATTGAGGGTCAAATTTAAGAGAAAATTGCTTGTGTGGTGATATACTTAAAGGTTTTTCTCTTAAATATTATACCAAAAAGACATAGTAAAATGTATTATTCAAAATGAGAGTTTCTATAATATCCTTATTTTTTCAATTTGAATCATTTTAATATTTCAAAAATATTTTTTTTGAGTTACTTTGCAAAGACTTTAAAATTTTGCTAGGCTAAAAAACCTAATATTATTAAATTTTAAAGTTTATGACATTAAATCAACAAAATTTAGCAGATTTTATTAATCTGGATTCATACACTAAACTTACAGAATCTGCAGGTTATGATGAGCAAAAAATAGAGATTGCAAATTCTATCTACAATCCACCTTCTACTGAAACTGAATATCATCATAGTAACCCACAATCCAAACAAGAAAAAAACGCTATCAACAAAAATGTCTTGATACAACTCTTAGAAGTAAATCCCAACTCAACTAAACAAAAAGACAACAAGTACAAAAAAATATTACAAATAATAGATTTATTTAATAATTTCGAATATAATGATATATCGCCAAGAAAAAATTTAGCAACACCAACCATTGATCTTTTACTAAAAAAAGATGATCAAGGTCAATCTGCTTTGGGATTAATCTTTAAAAAACAAAAAGAAGAATCTTATAATTATTTATCGATAATTAATAATATTAATATTACAAAAAAAGATTTAGCTGTTGGCAAAAAACTATCAACTATAATTAATGAAATTTGCGATTCAAATCCTCAAGTTTTTGTTACAAATAACAATGGAACAACTTTATCTCTTAAAAAAAACGCAGTTTCAAATTTATCATCAAAAATTAATAATCGAGATCCACAAATATCAATAGCTGAAGCTATTGTTAAAGCTGAAATTATTGAATCATTAGAACAAGATAAAACTAAAATTTTAGACCAATACGACAAAACACCCGCCCAAAATGCTGTAACCCTTTATCAAAAACAGCTGAAATACCATGAAACAAAAGAATTATTAAATAATTATAAAATAGCAAAACCCACTGAAACATCTGCCTTAACAAATAATCAAAAATGGCTTGAACAAAAAACTATTGCTACTTCTAAAGAAAAAAATTTTGAAAATATAAGACCTCTGCATTTCTACCTTAAATCTCATTTAATTTCTTAAAATTCAATTTTTTGAGAAATTTTTTTCTAATTTACTAAATTTTTCTAATTTTTAGTCAGAAACACGTTATATTCTGGCTATTTTCGTGGTATTTTT
>JAURQX010000016.1 GCA_030835905.1 Alphaproteobacteria bacterium | reverse complement strand
TTAAAAATAGAATTTACAAAACTTTAAAGGAACTAGAAAATGCCGTTTGTAAATTCATTAGAACTTTAACAGCTGAAATCATTAAAAGTGTCTGTGGGGTTAGTTATATATAGTATATGTAAAGATTGGATTTGGTATAATACCAAATCCCATTATAAATACCATATAGTATTTTAAGGTAAAAAATTATTAAAAATTTAGCCTTATATTCTGATATTCATGGCTGAATTTTATGATGATTTTTAACTAAAAGACGAGTAGCTTATGGTATTATAGATGTGATTTGGTACAAAGCCCAGTCAATACAAGTATCTTTTGCATCTACCTATATTTTACTAAATTCCAAAATAGATCTATAATTTATAGAAATGTGGTTTGGTATTATTTGTTTATTCTAGGAACTATTCTGGCTATTTCTTCCCTAACTACTTTCTCAACAATTTCTGGTAAGTTTTCATTAATCCATTTTTCAATTTTTGGCTCCATTAACTGAAAAGCAATTTGATCTATTTCACCATTTTTGGTAAAATTGCTAGTATAGCTAATTGTTTCCTTAACTTTTGCCAGTTTTTCAATGGCTTTAGAAGTTCTAGCCAAAGTTGACTCATAAATCATCGAACCACCATTTTTAAATCTAGAATTTGTGTTATTAAGCTTCTCTATCTCATTAGTTTGCTCTGATTCATCAATAACATTATTGTCATCAGCAAAATTTTCTAAATTATCTTCATGCTCAAGATCATCATTTTCCACTTCCTCATAGTCTTCATCAAGATCTAAATCATCGTCTAAATGGTTGTTTTGATCATCATCGTGGTCAAGATTATCTAGAGTCTCATAATTGTGATTATTTTGAGAATTGCTTTGATGACTTGACGAATATTCATCAAGAATTAAATCAGAAAGGTCATGAGAGGAGTTGTTTTTGAAATCAAATTGATGCTCATTTTGAGCAACATCAAAATTATTTGATTGGCTGTGATTATCACCATGATATGATTCATGATTAATCTGACTATAATCTTGATTGCTCACATTATCTAAGTCATCAGCAGAAAAATCATCTTCCTCATCTTCAGCCTCAAGTTCTAGATCGCTAAAATCTTCTTCTTCATGATCTTGCGCTGAAGGTAGATCTATATTTTGATCTGCACTACTAACATCCTGCTGGGTTGCTAGATTGATATCCATGTTATTTTGCTGGCCATTAATCTCAAGATCGTCTAACAGCAAATCATTATCAAGATTTAATTCATTTTCTTTATTATTAACTTGATTTTGATGGCTAATATTTTGCTTTAATTCCTGTTCTAAATCTTTGTCCGTTAAATCGCCAAGTTTTTGTGGAGAATCTTCTTGTAACTCCTGATATTGGGCAATATTTTCCTGCAATTCTTCATCATCCATTTCTTGAGAAGAACCTTGTGATTGATTGCTAGAGAAATCAAATTCTTCAATTTGTTCTTCGGCTATTTCATCTAAAATTTCGTTATTTTTAGAATCTGAAGTTTTATTATCTTGCGCAGATCCTTGACCTCCAAGCTCAAGACTATCAAACTCTTCGTCAAAATCTTCAAAATCATCGTCTAGATCATTATTTTCGACATTATTATCAGAATTTTTGTTATTATTTGAAGCGCCAGAGTCTTCTTGATATTGCTGATTCGAATTATCGTCTAATTTGTCAGTCATTTCTAGCGTCGATTTATTGTTGAGTTGATTGGAATCTTGAGCATTTGATTTTGGATAGCTTAAGATATTATCTTCCTGAGACTTATCATGATTATTACCTCGATCAAAGTTATTAATTTTGTTTTTTATTGACTCTAAAATATTTAAAGTGTTTTTTTTCGACATTTGGTCAAAGTTGCGTTATATCAAGAGCCAAGCTTGATAAGGTTTGAAATCATGTCTATTGCAAATTATCGCAATAAGCAAATCTGAGGATTAAAAACTATTTTTTGATAGTTTGAGTAGAAATAATCAACAAAATTCTAATAAAAATTTTGATCTAATTTTAAACTGAATTCTTGAAAAATTAATTTCTTTTATTTTTGGCCCGTGAAACAAGAGATTTATTGCCTTTTGATTTTTTTTGAAAAACATGTAACACTTTTTCGGCGTCACCAAAAGGAACCGCAAAAAATG
Organism: Alphaproteobacteria bacterium; assembly: GCA_030835905.1. Classification (GTDB taxonomy): domain Bacteria; phylum Pseudomonadota; class Alphaproteobacteria; order Rickettsiales; family UBA1997; genus UBA1997. The sequence goes on along the minus strand of JAURQX010000016.1, from coordinate 41,142 downwards.
AAAAATTGTCAAACATCTTCACATCGTCAATAAATCTTTTGTCAAGACCTGTTTCTTGCTGGATATATTTTACTAAACTGCTTACATCTTTCATATCTTGACGACCCTTGGCAATAAATAAGCGTGCCGTGCCTTTGCGGTCAACATAACCTCTTTTACCATTAGCACCGATTGGTTGATATCCTGACATGCCACGATCATCATAATAATAATCTTTATTTTTTTTGTAGGCTGAGATATCATCAATTTTACTATAACCACTTTCATTTAACTCATCTTTAAAAGCCATTTTAAGAAGCGCGGCTAACGCTATTTTTGGATCCTCATACTCCTGCAAAATTTCAGATGCAATATCTTCTAAATTGGCAAAATTGCCTTGATTAACAATTTCACCAAGTTGGTTTTTGATTCTTTGTTTTTTGCTATCAATCACTTCAGCAACATCTGGAATTTTTTGCTTAGTAATTTTGGCATTAGCCATTCTTTGAATCGAAATTAATTTACGATACTCCGAAGGGGTAATTAGGGTAATTGCGGTACCGCTTTTTCCGGCTCGACCAGTTCTGCCAATTCTGTGAACATAGCTTTCTGGATCTTGTGGTAATGAATAATTAATAACGTGAGTCAAGCTATCAATGTCAATTCCTCTGGCTGCAACGTCAGTCGCTACCAAAACATTTAATTTTTTTTCACGGAATTTTTGCAAAACCTTCTCTCTTTGTCCCTGCGATAAATCGCCATGAATTGCACCTGACCGACAGCTTCTATTGCTTAATTTGTTAGCAATTTCATCAGCATCAACTTTAGTTCGACAGAAAATTACTCCATAAAAATTCTCTTCAACATCGATTATTCTAAATAAAGCCTCAAATTTATCAGCTTGTGAAACCTCGAAATAAATTTGTTGGATATTATCATGACGAATTTGGTCGCTTGCAACAGCAATTGTTTTATAGTTAGCCATGTAATTTTTTGCCAAATTTTCAACGTGTTTTGGCATGGTTGCTGAAAATAAAATAGTGCGACGGCTTTTTGGTGCTGATTTTAAGATATTTTCAATATCTTCAACAAATCCCATATTTAGCATTTCATCCGCTTCGTCAAGTACGATATGATTTACTTTGGAGATATTTAAAGTTTTGCGCTCCAAGTGATCTAAAACTCTTCCAGGGGTTCCAACAACAATATCAACCCCACGCTCTAAGCGGCTAATTTGCCTGTCAATTGGTTGTCCTCCATAAATAGCACAAATTCTAACTTTTTGAGCTGTGGCAAATGAGTTTAGTTCTTCAGTAACTTGAATTGCTAGTTCGCGCGTAGGTGCAAGAATTATAGATTGCACATAACCAGCTTTGGCAATGGTTTTCTCAATTAATGGAATACCAAAAGCTCCAGTTTTGCCGGTGCCAGTTTGTGCTTTGGCAATTAGATCTTCTTGTTGTTGCAAAATAAATGGAATGGCTAGTTTTTGAATTGGCGTCGGTTCTTCAAAACCTTTTTTATCAAGGCATTCAATCATGGTTTGTGACAAACCAAGATCTTTAAATTTTATAAGATTACTCATTTGGATATTTTAAAATATTTACTTCTTTTTGGTTCTTTTCTCCAAAGAAGATTTATGACAGCTTCAACACATCGTCCTATAACTAAATAAACCAATTGTTACCCATCAACTTAAATCTAAGTACTTTTAATAGAATTTTTATCTTTTAAAGTCAACTTTCTATTTTAAAATAGCCTCATGATCTAAAGCTAATTTTATATGTATAAATATATCTTCAAAAGAATTTTACTAATTTTGCCAACATTATTTATTATTATGTTGGTCAATTTTTTGATTATTCAAACCGCACCAGGTGGGCCAGTAGAAAGAATATTGGCCAATTTAAATAATACTACAAATATACAAGGTGAAGTTGCAACTTCAAGTGTTGTAGCTAATTTAGCAAGTTCAGCAAATAATCAAGAAGCAAAATATAACTCAGCCTATGGCATTGATCCGCAATTAATTTCACAAATCGAAAAAGATTACGGTTTTGATAAGCCTTTAATGGCTAGATTTTTGCAAACCATGAAAAAATTCTTAAGTTTTGATTTTGGCTCAAGTTTTTATCAAGATAAGAAAGTTACTGAATTATTATTAGAAAAATTGCCGGTTTCAATTTCTCTTGGGATTTGGACAACGCTAATTATCTATATTGTTTCAATTCCTTTAGGCATTAAAAAAGCTGTAAATGACGGTACTAAATTCGATATTACAACTAGCACCATTGTAATAATTTGTAATGCCATTCCGTCCTTTCTTTTTGCCATTTTGTTAATTGTACTTTTTGCTGGTGGTAATTTTTTTAATATTTTTCCACTGCGTGGCTTAACTTCACCAAATTTTAGTGAATTAAGCTTGTTTGAAAAAATAATCGATTATTTTTGGCATCTTTGTTTGCCAATTTTGGCGATGGTGATTGGCGGTTTTGCTTCTCTAACCTTTTTTGTTAAAAATTCATTTATTGAAGAAATTAATAAGCAATATGTTACAACCGCCTACGCCAAAGGTTTAAAGCAAAATCAAGTTTTATATCACCATGTTTTTCGTAACGCCATGATGATTATTGTTGCTGGATTGCCCGCCTCATTAATTGGCATATTTTTTACTAGCTCAATGTTAATTGAAATTATCTTTTCACTTGATGGACTTGGCTTGATGGGCTATGAAGCGGTGATGATGCGCGATTATCCAATAATTTTTGCGACACTTTATCTTTTTACTTTGCTTGGCTTGGTGATGAATATAATTAGTGATTTAACTTACAAATTAGTTGATCCAAGAGTGAATTTTGAGGGGAAATTTTAGAATCTAATAAATGAAAAAATAAATAAAATGACTAACGACATCGACCAGCAAAGTCTAAAAAATGCTTTTAAGCTTTTTGAAAGTGGTGATATTGCTAAAATTGAAATTGGCACACTAAAGTCTTTACAACAAATTCATCAATATTTATTTGCTAATCTTTATGATTTTGCGGGGCAAATTCGTGATAAAAATATTTCAAAAGGCGGCTTTCGTTTTGCCAATGCTTTATATTTAAAAGAAATTTTGCCAAAAATTGAAACGATGCCCCAAGATAATTTTGCCCAGATAATTGCTAAATATGTTGAAATGAATATTGCTCACCCTTTTATGGAAGGTAATGGTAGATCAATGCGAATTTGGCTTGATATGATTTTAAAAGCCAAATTAAAAGAAGTGATTAATTGGCAATTTGTTGATAAAAATCTTTATTTGCAAGCAATGGAGCGTAGCCCAATAAATGATTTAGAAATCAGAACTTTGCTTGAAAATAATTTAACTGATGAAATTGATAATCGTGATATTATCTTTAAGGGTATTGAGCAATCTTATTATTACGAAACTTAAAAAATCTTTGTTAACAGCGCCTAATGCCAACAGATATCGATCATATTTACCTAATTTCAATTGGAATTTTAATTTGTTTTTCAGCGATTTTTTCATGTTGTGAAACTTCAATTACCGCCGTGTCGCGTGCCAAAATTCATCTTCTAAAAAGCCAAGGCAATAAAAAAGCGGCTCTGATCGATAAATTCTTAGAAAATCGTGAAAAAGTAATCAGCGCTATGCTGGTGGGCAACAATGCGGTGAATATCTTAGCATCAGCTTTGGCTGCCAGTTTAGCGATTAAGCATTATGGCGAAGCGGGTTTATTTTATGCCACAATTATCATGACTTTGGTAGTATTAATTTTTGCTGAAATTATGCCAAAAACTTTTGCTATCAAGGCACCAGTAAAAATGTTGATGATTTTTTTACCAATTATTTGGCTGGTGGTGAATTTTTTCTATCCCTTAACGCACTTAATTCAAAGATTCGTTAATAAATTTGTTGGTTTATTTTTTGGCAAAAAACACAAAAATTCTAAACTTGAAGAATTAGAAGAAATTCGTAGCGCTGTTGAATTAAAAGCAATAGAAGGTACAATTGTTAAAAAAGATAAGGATTTAATTGAAGGTGTGCTTGATTTGGCTGATACTGATATTAGTGAAATTATGGTTTATCGAAAAGATATTGAATCAATTGATGTAAATCAAGATAAAGAATTTATTATCAAAGCGGCGCTCGAAAGTAAATTTAGTAAAATTCCATTATGGTGCGATGAAAAAGAAAATATTATCTCTATTCTAAACACTAAAAAATTGGCAAAAGAAATTTATGATTTGCAAGCCAATAACCAAGAAATTTATGAGTTAGATTTAAATAAAATTTGCAATGAGCCGATTTTTACACCGATGACTAACAGCTTAGAAGAACAGCTCGATGAATTTCGCAAAAACCGTAGCAAATTTGCTTTGGTAATTGATGAATATGGTGCTTTGCAAGGCTTAATTACTGCGCAAGATATTATTGAAGAGATAATTGGCGAAATGAAAGATCAAGATGATGCTCTAGGGCAAAAAATTACCAAAACTCGCTCTGGCTTTTATAAAATCTCTGCAAAAATGTTGATTCGTGATATTAATCGCAATTTAGATTGGGATCTCGAAGAAAGCGATGAAGCTTATAATATTAATGCTTTTATCATTAATAAATTGGGTAGAATTCCACAAATCAATGAAAATTTTGTAATTGGTGATTATCAATTTGAAGTTTTTAGAAGAAATGAATTTGAGTTGGAGCAGTTAAAAATTAAAAAAATTAATCAATAAGATGAGAAAAATTGCGATTATTATTCCAGTTAGATTGGCATCAACAAGATTGCCAAATAAGCCACTAATCAAAATTTGTGGTAAAAGTATGATTCAGCGCGTTTATGAAAAAGCTCTTAAAGCTGGTGTTAAAGATATTTTTATTGCTTGCGATGGTCAAGAAATTGCTAATGAAGCTACAAAATTCGGTGCAGATTTTGTGATAACTGATCCAAATTTACCATCAGGAACCGATCGTATCTATCAAGCCTATCAAAAAATTAAGCAAAACGGCCAAGACTTTGATCATATCATAAATTTACAGGGTGATTTACCAAATATCGACCATCAAGTTATTAATGAGGCAATTAAAACAATTCAAGAAAATGATTGTGATATTGCTACTTTAGCCAGTAAAATTAAAGAAGAAGATGAAATTCAAGATCCAAATGTGGTAAAAATTGCTATTGCTTTTAAAGAACAAAATTTAGGTCAAGCTCTTTATTTTTCACGAAGTGCTATTCCTTATTGCAAAGCTCAAAAGGAATATTACCATCACATCGGCATCTATGCTTACAGTAAAAAAGCCTTGGAAAAATTTGTAAAACTAGCACCTTCCAACCTTGAAAAATTAGAAAGCCTTGAACAGCTTCGAGCACTTGAAAATAATATGAAAATCATGGTTAAGATTGTAGATTCTAATCCGCTTTCGGTTGATACTAGGCAAGACTTAGAAGTAATCACAAAAATCATCGCTAATGAAAAACATTAATCCTGCAAAAATTTTTAATGGTGATTGTGAATTTCTATTTGGCGCACATAATTACTCACAAGTGCCAAAAAGCCACCATCCAGAATTTGCCTTTATTGGTGCTTCAAATGTTGGTAAATCGAGTTTAATTAATGCCTTGTTAAACCAAAAAATTGCTATTGTTTCCAATACGCCTGGAAGAACTCGGCAACTTAATTTCTTTAAATTAACTGGTTATAAAGATGGTTTCGTCATTGTTGATATGCCAGGTTATGGTTTTGCTAGAGCTCAAGAAAAAGAAATAAATCATTGGCAAAAATGTGCTTTTGAATATTTGGCAAAAAGACCAAATTTAAAAAGAGTTTATTTGTTAATTGATCCAATAAAATATTTAAAAGAAGCTGATTTGGAAATGATCAATAATTTTAATACATTAGCAATATCATTTCAAATTATTCTTACTAAATGTGACAAAATATCTAATGAAAAACAAATCGAAGTTGAACAAAAAATCAAGAATCTTGCAAAAAAATGGCCAGCTTTCTTTGATCAAATTATTAAAACTAGCAGTACTAAAAATTATGGTATAAAAGATTTGCAATGGTCGGTAATTGATATGCTAAAATTCTTATGAAGATCTTAGCAATTTTGCTAACAAGTTTAATAATTTTAACTCTAGTAATTTTATTAAATAGCGCTACTTTAAACAATTTATCTCAAAGAAAAAACAAAAATCACAAAAATTAAATGACAAAAAATTCGCAAAATAACCAAAGCAAAGCAGCCAATATTATTGATATTGTTAAAGCTCATGAAGAGTTAACACCAAAGCAAATTGTAGCTGCACTTGATGAAGATATTGTTGGTCAAAATGACGCCAAAAAGTCAGTAGCAATCGCTCTTAGAAATCGCTACCGTCGCAAATTGGTTGAATCGCATTTGCGTGAAGAAATTATGCCAAAAAATATCTTAATGAGTGGCCCAACAGGTGTTGGCAAAACTGAAATCGCCCGTCGTTTAGCTAAGCTTGCCAATGCTCCATTTATCAAGGTTGAGGCTACTAAATTTACCGAGGTTGGTTATGTTGGTCGGGATGTGGATTCAATTATTAGAGATTTGCTTGATGTTGCTGTAAAAGATGTGCGCTTTAACATGAGAAGCAGTGTTGAAGCAAAAGCTTCTAAATATGCTAAAAAGCGTATTTTAGAGATTTTGCTTGGCAAAGACGCGCAAAAAGAAACGCGAGATAAATTTAGTAAAATGCTTGACGAGGGCAAGCTCAATGATAAAGAAATCGAAATCGAGATTCTGGATTCTGCTTCTTTATCAACTAGCTTTGATATTTCGGGGGCTCATATCGGCATGATTAATATTTCTGATATGATTGGCAAAGCTATGGGTACTGAAAAGCGTAAAAAATCACGCATGAGTGTTGAAGATGCTATGAAAAATTTAATTGCTGAAGAGTCGGATAAAATGATTGATGAAGATAGCGTTATTAAAAATGCTATTTTAGCAGTTGAAAATGACGGTATTGTCTTTATTGATGAAATTGATAAAATTTGCACCAAATCAAATTTGCGTGGTGGCGAGGTTTCTAGAGAAGGAGTACAGCGAGACTTGTTGCCTTTAGTTGAAGGAACTACGATAAGTACTAAATATGGCCTAATCAAAACTGATCATATTTTATTTATTGCCTCCGGCGCTTTTCATATTGCTAAACCATCTGATTTGCTTCCTGAATTACAAGGAAGATTTCCCATCAGAGTAAAATTAAAGCCATTAGTTGAAGCCGATTTGGTTCAAATTCTTACCGAGCCTAAATCAAGTTTATTAAAACAATATACTGCTCTACTAAAGGTAGAAAATATTGAGTTAAAATTCTCAAGTGACGGTGTTAAAGAAATTGCCCATCTGGCACATAAAGTTAATAATGAAATTGAAAATATTGGCGCTAGAAGATTGCACACCATGCTTGAGCGCATTCTTGAAGAAGTTAGCTTTAATGCGAGTGATATGAAATCTGGTTCAGTCGTGAAAGTTGATAAAAAATATGTTGAAAAATATGTTGGCGATATAGTTTCTTCAAAAAGTGATTTATCTAAGTTTATTCTATGAATAAAATCTATAAAATTTTTTAGCATAAAGACCCTTGCAAATCAACAAAATTACCAAAATTAGTTGATTTGTAGGGGTCTTCATAGTTAAAATGCCAATTTGCGTTTAAGAAACTAATTTTCTTTTTTAAGATGAAAATCGTAGAAAATGAGTCAAAATCCAATTAAAAATGGAAAATGGTATAATCAAAATGTTTAAAAAATAAATTTAAAATTACCTAACAATGATTCCTCGTTACTCAAGGCCAGAGATGGTTAATATTTGGTCTCAAGAAAATAAATATAAAATTTGGTTTGATATCGAAATTTTTGCACTCGAAGCGCTAGAAAAGTTAAAAATTGCACCTCATGGTACAGCGCAAAGAATTCGTCAAAATTTTGAAAAAGCTGGTGCTAAGTTTGATCCACTAAGAATTGATGAAATTGAAGCCACTACTAAACATGACGTCATTGCTTTTTTAACTCATTTAGCGGAATTGGTCGGCGAAAATTCTCGTTTTATTCATTACGGCATGACGAGCTCTGATGTGCTTGATACTTGTTTGTCAGTGCAGTTAAGCCAAGCAACTGATATTTTGGTCAAAAATCTTGAAGATCTTTTATTCGCCATCAAAAAACAAGCTTTGGCACATAAAAACACTATTTGTGTTGGCAGGTCACATGGAATTCACGCTGAACCTGTGACTTTTGGCCTAAAAATGGCGCGTTTTTATGCAGAATTTAATAGAAATTTAACTAGATTAAAAAATGCTCGCCAAGAAATTGCTATTTGCGCAATTTCTGGAGCGGTTGGTACTTATGCTAATATAGATCCGCAAGTTGAAGAATATGTAGCAAAGAAGCTAAAACTCAACCCAGAAACAGTATCAAGTCAGGTAATACCAAGAGATCGACATGCTAATTTTTTTGCAATACTTGGTGTTATTGCTTCTTCAATCGAAAATTTAGCAATCGAAATTCGTCACTTACAAAGAACTGAAGTCTTGGAAGTCGAAGAGTTTTTTAGCAAGGGTCAAAAAGGTAGTTCAGCAATGCCGCATAAGCGCAATCCAGTTTTGACTGAAAATCTAACAGGATTGGCGCGCATGGTTAGAAGTGCAGTAACGCCAGCTCTTGAAAATGTTGCCCTTTGGCATGAAAGAGATATTTCTCATTCATCAGTTGAAAGAATGATCGCTCCCGATACAACTATCACTCTAAATTTTGCATTGGTTAGATTAACTGGTCTTGTTGAAAATTTATTAATTTATCCAGATAAAATGCGCCAAAATCTTGATAAACTCGGTGGTTTAGTTTTTTCACAAAGAGTTTTACTGACTTTAATTGAAGAAGCTAAAATTTCACGCGAAGATGCCTACAAAATTGTCCAAACTAATGCCATGAAGGTGTGGTCGGGTGAAGCAAAAAGCTTTCTTGAGTTACTTAAAAAAGATAGCTTAGTAGTTGAAAAGCTTGGAGTTGCAAGATTGGAAGATCTTTTTGATGAATCCTATCACACTAAAAATGTGGACTATATTTTTAGTAAAGTTTTTGTCTAAAAAACTTATCTACATAGGCTCGAATTTTTTCCACATTACTTAGATGCGGAGCATGTCCCGCTTTTTCTACAACAACTTCAGTAAAACTGCTGATACGCTCTTTGAAGTAATCTTTTTGCGAAGGGTACACTATCATATCACCAGAGCCATGAAAATACAATGTTTCAGGAAAATTTTCAAAATTAATATCAAAACAAGAAAATCTACCTAACTCTTCAAGCCAATAAACTAAAGATTTACTACTAGCATCCTCTAAAGCAAGATTATCAATTATTATTTTGGCATTAGCATCATTTAAAATTGCTAGAATAGAGAATTTTTTTAGAGCTGCATCCGGAGATTTCTTGAAGTTTTCCAAGAATTCTTGATAAGAACTATGAGGCATCGCTGCTTTAATATGAGAATTCTTAACAAATTGAAATGGTGGCGCTATCAAAACTAAAAGTTTTGGCTTGATAATTTTTTTAGCTATTAGTCTAACTGCAAGTTGACCCCCAAGGCTCCAACCAACTAAGCAATCCAATTTTTGATATTTTCTTGAAAAGGCTTCAAAGAAATTCTCGATAGAAGAATGTTTTAAATAATTATAGCTTGAAACGCTGACATCAAAGAATTCTCTGTCATCGAATATTGACTCTAATGAGCTAGGTTTCTGAGCCCAACCAGATAAACAAACTATTTCTTTCAATTTTTAACTTAAAAAATCAAGATCACCAAACTTCTTTTTGAAGTCTAGAACTCTTTTATCGTTTGAATTAACAAAATTTTGATTATCTTTTTGCCAAGCAGGATGATTTTTTGGATCAATATCTAAGTTCAAAGTATCTCCTTCTTTCCCCCAGTTGGTTAAAATTTGGAATTTAGAACCATCTGTCATCTCAACATTAACTAAATGTTGATTTGGATGAGATAGCTCTGCTTTTTTATTGGTTTTTTTTTCAGACATCTTTTTTAGTCAAAATAATTTAATATTGAGCAAATAAATTTTCACATTAATACTCAAATCTGCGATAACTAACCAATCTTTGCTGTATTTCAACTTAATGTCAATAGTTAAGTTCAATATCAGCTATGATAGTAAAAGAATGATGAATATCCATAAAGTTTGAGTGATTTAACAATATTTTGTTATATCATAAATCTACTTTGATGAATTCTAGCAAAGTAATTTAAATGATGACAAAATAAATATTTCTCTAGATTTTATTGATTTGATTTGCTATAATTGCAAAACATAATATCAGCACTTAAATTAATAGATAAACTTAGTATCATTAATACTTGGTTATTTTCTCTAGAAGTTGACATTGAAAATATCAGTAATAGTGTGTAGAAGTTTTGTTACATCTGCTTTAGCTTTGCCAGATTTGTTTGAGATGATGAATTTAATAAATTTACTAATTTTGGCTATAAATATTGTGATTTGGCTATGAGTTTTTCTAAATTTCTTAAAAAAAGACTGCTATCCTTGCCAAAAACTTTTTTCGCTGAGAGAACAATTGTTTTTGTCACCTCAAGTGGCATTAAAAACTTTACCTTGAGCCCACTTCTGCAATTTTTTTCTATTTTGTTAGTGGCTTGGATTGTTATTTTGCTGCAGCAGTCAATTAGATACGATTCAATCATTGAATCAAAGCATACAGAAATACAAAAGCTCAAATCGATTAATAAATATTTTGAAGCTGAATTCGATGCTTTGAACGACGAACTAAAAAAAGTTAATGACTATCTAAATGTAATATCTGGTGATAATCACTCTGTCAGCAATGTTCAAAAAGATAGTAAAATTATAATTCCAGAAGATATTAAGTCAGCTCGACTATCTTCTCTAAACTCCAGCAATATTGATAAAATAAAAAAAATTAGTAGCCAGATAAATAAGGTAGAACTTTTTACACTAAATAGAATAAAAGAGTTAGAGGAGGGTTTGAACTTGACTGGCTTAGATCTTGAAATCATCCCCAAGAAAAACTTCCTAAATCAATCTGTAGAAACACCTCTATACACCGGAAATGATCCTCAAAATTTAGGACAAGGTGGACCATTACAAGATGATTATAATATTGACAAAGAAGTTATCAAAGCAACTTCGGGCTATGACTTCGAAAGAATTTCTAAAAAAATAAAATTTAATAACAAGGTAAGTCATCTTATTTTTCTTGAAAATCTAGTATCCTCTTTGCCTTTAAATAAGCCTATGAAAGATTTTTATATTTCGAGTAGTTTTGGTTATAGAAAAGACCCCTTAACTAATCGTCGAGCTTTGCATAGGGGTCAGGATTTTGTTGGTCCAATTAATTCCAAAATTTTAAGCCCATCAAGAGGCAAAGTAATTTTGGCTGGGTATTTTGCTGAATATGGCAAGGCTGTAGTTATTGATCATGGCTTTGGAATCACGACCAGGTATGGACATATGTCTAAAATACTTGTAAGTAAAGGCGATATTATAGAAAAAGGAACAGTAATTGGCTTGCAAGGTAATACAGGAAGGAGCACCGGAAGACATTTGCATTATGAAGTGCGCTATAAGAACAATCCTCTTAATCCAAGGAAATTTATTAAAGCTGGCGAGTTTCTATTTGACGATGCTACTAAAAATAACATCACAAACTATGTTGATAGCTAAAAATTAAACCTTAGCTTTTTACAGAATTCTACTAATTTTAAAGCCTAATTAAACTTCTAGATAAGTTTTGTATTTAGAACTTGCAAAAAGGGCAAAATTTATTAAACAATTAAACTTATAGTAATGGATAAAGTCAAAAAAGAAGATATTTCGGAAGGCAAAAATGAGAAACTATTAGGGTCAGAAAATAAAAAAAACTCCTTTATGGAAGTTATTAACAATTCAAAATCTAAAATGCTTCATAAATCAGCCCCAACAATTCTTGCTGATGACCTTAAAATTGAAGGTGAAGTCACTAGCACAGGATTAGTAGAAATCGAGGGATATGTAAATGGTGCTGTAAAAGCTAGTAATGTTACAATCCGTGAAAACGGATCTATCGAAGGAAGTATAATATCTGAGAACTTGAATATTAAAGGCAAATTTAATGGCACCATCCACGCTAAACAGATAAACTTTTTCAGCAAATCAGAGGTTAGTGGCAATATAGAGTATGAAGTTTTGTCTGTTGAAGATGGTGCCAGTATAGATGGACAGTTTAAAAAAATAAATAGCTGGAAGAATATTTTTGAAAATTAGTTCTAAAATTTATTATAGATTTTATGACCAATAATCAAATTATGCGTGATAAGATATTTCCAATAAATTCAGATCTCAAAGTAAAAGCTGATGCTAGGCTGATGGATTATGCCAACATAGGCCAAAATGGCGAATTTAAGAACAAACTAAAAATTGCTCTAAATCTTATTGATAATATTAGGATAAATCTCAAAAAAATAAAACCGACTAAATAAAAAAAGGTGCGAGCATTATCCTTTTACCTCAATAATTCTGTTAGACTGAGTTAGCTCCAGAGATAATATCAATTAGTTCTTTAGTGATATTTGCTTGACGGGTTCTATTGTAAACCAGTGTAAGATTTTTTATCATTTGACCAGCATTTGTAGTTGCCGCTTCCATTGCAGCCATTCTTGCTCCTTGCTCAGAAGCATTATTCTCAAGCAGCTCATTATAAATTTGCATCATAATATTTTTGGGTAAGAGTTCAGATAAAATCTCTTCTTGGCTTGATTCATAATTAATTGGCGACTGAAATTTATTGGCTTCCAAATTTTTATGAGAAATTTGTACAGGTATTATCTGCTTACAGATTTGCTCTTGTACAATAGCCGATCTAAACTTGCTGTATATGACTTCGCAAACATCAAATTTATTAGCTTCAAACAGCTCTATTAGCTGGTCAGAGATATTTTGAGCAATTTTATAATCAATATTATTCTTAAATACATCAAAAACTTTATTTATGATAATATTGTTGTAGCTTCCCTTTAGCTGTTCGTATGCTTTTTTACCAATAAAAAATAAATAAACTTCTCTATTTTGGTCTTTAAGCTCTTTGATTTTATTTTTAGTAAATTTGACTGCTGCACCATTTAAACCACCACACAAACCTCTATCCGATGATATTACAACAATTAAATGGGTCTTATTATGAGATCTACCTGTTAATAAAGGAAAATTTCCATTTATGTGCTTTTTGGCTGTAACATTTGAAGCTAGCTGAGATATCATTTCTTCAATTTTGTCCGCGTATGGACGAGAAGTTTCTACCAGTGTTTTAGCCTTTTTCATCCTCGAAGCAGCAACCATTTTCATGGCTTTAGTCATTTTTTGAGTAGACTTAACTGAATTTATTCTTGTTTTAAGGGCTTTAAGATTAGACATAAATAAACCTTACTTACTTAAAAAAATTTCAACAAAATCAGCAACTTCTTTTTTAAGCTTTTCTTCATTTTCTGGAGTAAGCTTCTTATCTTTGGAAATTGATTTCAATATTTCTGAATTTGAAGATTCGATGTGACGTAAAAATTCTGACTCAAATTTAGTTATATCATTAGCTGGGATTTTTTCAAGATAACCCTTAACCCCAATGTAAATTGATATAACTTGTTGTTCCATATTTAAAGGCTGATATTGATCTTGCTTTAGCAACTCAGTCAGCTTGCGACCCTTATCAAGGAGTTTTTGTGTTGCAGCGTCAAGATCAGAACCAAACTGAGCAAATGATTCAAGTTCTCTAAATTGAGCTAAATCAAGCTTGATAGTTCCTGCAACTTGCTTCATCGCCTTTGTCTGTGCAGCAGAACCAACCCTAGAAACTGACAAACCAACATTCACAGCTGGTTTTATCCCTTTATAAAAAAGATCTGTTTCTAAGAAAATTTGACCATCGGTTATCGAAATAACGTTGGTTGGGATATATGCCGAAACGTCACCTGCTTGAGTTTCAATAATTGGCAATGCGGTTAATGAGCCTCCACCAGTTTCTGCAGACATTTTAGCAGCCCTTTCTAACAAGCGCGAGTGAACATAAAAAACATCGCCCGGGTATGCTTCTCTTCCTGGCGGACGGCGAAGAAGAAGCGACATTTCGCGATAAGCAACGGCGTGTTTACTTAAATCATCGTAAGCAATTAGAGCGTGCATACCATTATCTCTGAAATATTCGCCAATTGCGCAGCCAGTATATGGTGCAAAAAATTGTAGTGCTGCAGCTTCGGAAGCAGAAGCGCAAACTACTGCAGTGTAGTCCATGGCGCCAGCATCTTCAAGCGTTTTAACAATTTGAGCAACAGTTGATCTTTTTTGACCAATCGCAACATAAATACAGTATAATTTATCAGACTCAATATTATTTTTGTGAGCCTTAAGCTGATTGATAAAAGTATCAATAACAACCGCTGTTTTACCGGTTTGACGATCGCCAATAATTAATTCTCTTTGGCCACGACCAATTGGAATCAAGCTGTCAATGGCTTTGATACCAGTTTGCATTGGTTCCGACACTGATTGTCTTTCAACAATTCCTGGTGCTTTCACTTCAACTCTTCGATATTCTTTGGTTTCAATAGGACCTTTACCATCGAGTGGATTACCTAAAGAATCAACAACTCGACCAAGAAGAGCTTTACCAACTGGAACTTCAACGATCTTTCCAGTTCTTTTTACGATTGAACCTTCTTTGATTAGATGAGTGTCACCAAAAACAACGATACCAACATTGTCAGATTCCAAGTTAAGTGCCATTCCCTTAACGCCAGACTCAAACTCTACAAGTTCTCCAGCCTGTACGTTATCAAGACCATAAACCTTGGCAATTCCGTCACCAACTTTAATAACTTCTCCTATTTCTTTGAAATCAGCTGATGATTGGAAATTTGCAATTTGTCTTTGTAATATATTAGAAAATTCTTCAACTTTAAGTTCCATTTCTTTGTTTTAGATAGTTTAATTAATTGCTGTGATACATTCTTTTTTAATTTTTTCAAGTTGATTTTTCAAGCTCGCATCTAATAAATTTGAACCAATTTTAACTTGAAAACCTCCTAAAATATTATCATTAACCGCTTCTTTAACGTTGATAATTTTATCGGGGTATTTTTTTTGAACTAAATTTTTTATTTTATCAAGACTTACTTGATCAGCTTTAAGTGCTGATATAACTTCAATCTCAATAATATTCTTGAATTTTTTAACAATTCTTGAAAATTCTTCGTAAATTTCAGGAAAAAGATTAAGTCTACGATTGCGAACAATTGATGCAAAAAATTCTTTGGTAAGTGCACTCAATTCAAATTTTTGAGCTATTTCATTAACAATTTTAGCTAAGTCATTTTTTGAAATTACTGGGTTCTTTAATTCATTGGCAAAGCTGGTGCTAAAATTATCTTTGAACTTCTGTAGTTCTTGTTCTGTGCTTTCAATTGAGTCAATCTTTCTTGCTGCGATGAATAATGCTTTTGAGTAATTTTTGGCAATAACAGAAGCTCTAGGCATAATCAAGTTATTTGAATTTTTTAAGGGAAAAACCTGTTAAAATAGTAGGTTTTTATTTATAAAAATCAACTTAATGATAAAATTAATTTGGACTATTTCTTGGGTAGCTGCTCTGTCAAGGTTGGGAAAAATATTGAATAAATTTAGTTCAATAATTTTTCAATAATATTAACATGACCCATTTTTCTACCTTCTTTTACTTCATTTTTGCCGTATAAGTGAACTTTTGTTTTATCATTTTGGTAAAATTTGTTCAAATCTAAAACTTGATTGCCAACTAGATTTTGCATATGTCCGACTGCATAAAAGCTACAATCACCTAACTTAATATTTGTAATTGCTTTAATTAATTGTTCAAACTGTGAAGTTATGCATAAATCCATGGTTATATGTCCAGAATTATGAGGCCTAGGTGCTAGTTCATTAACCAGTAATTGATTGTTTGCTACAAAAAACTCGACTGCTAAAACACCTACTAAATTTAACTCTTTAGCAATTTTTTTAGCAATTTCTTGAGCCTTAATTTTTAATTCTTGTGCTATTGGTGCGGGATAAATAGTCTTATCTAAAATTGAATTTAGGTGTTGATTGTATACTGGCTCATAAGTTTTAACCTCTCCTGAAACTGATCTTGCTGCTATTACTGAAATTTCTATATCAAAAGCACAAAATTTTTCTAAAATTAATGAAATATTTTTAAAATTTTGCCAAGCTGAATCAATATCCAAATCATCTTTTATAATATATTGACCTTTGCCATCATATCCTAAAGTGGCAGTTTTTAGTATAGATTTTTTAAATTTATTAAAACCTTCTCTTAATTGACTTAAAGAGTTAATCACCAAAAAATCCGTGGTTGTAACACCAATCTTTTGTAAAAAAGTTTTTTCTAAAATGCGATCCTGTGTAATTCTCAAAACTTCTGGATTTGGATAAACAGGAACTTTTTGATTAATAAAATTAATAGTTTGGTAGGGAATATTCTCAAATTCAAAAGTAACCACATCAACCTGATTGGCAAATTTCTCTAGCTGTATTTGATCTTTATAGTCAGCAATTATAGTTTTGTTAGTAACAAAACTTGCCGAAGAATCATTTTGATCGCAAAAAACAACAGTTTTAAAGCCCATTTTATGAGCTTCAAAACAGATCATTCTGCCTAACTGCCCGCCACCAACAATTCCTATTGTTTTTAACTTTTGTTGCACTTTTCTTTTTGAAAATTTTAATATTTTAAAAATTTTAATCTTTATAACTATTATGAATCAAGAATTTAACGAAGATTTGTTAGAAATTTTAGCTTGCCCTAAATGTAACAGAGATATTGAATATGTTAAGCAAGTTCAACAATTAAAGTGCGCTAAATGCCAATTAGAGTTCCCAATCGCAGATAATATCCCAAATATGATAATTGATGAAAAAAGTTAATAAGTTAGATAAGGCTAAAAAATTAAAGCTTTCCTCACAAAAATGGTTGCTTCGTCAAATGAATGACGAATATACTAAAAAAGCTAAAAATGAAGGGCTCAGATCTCGAGCGGCTTATAAAATAATTGAAATTGACGAAAAGTTCAAAATCTTCAAAAAAAATAAAATTATTGTGGACCTTGGTTCGGCTCCGGGGGGCTGGTCGCAATACGCCGTTAAAAAAGTAGGTGATAATAATGTGGTGGCAATTGATTTGTTAGAAATGCCAGAACTATCTGGAGTAAATTTCTTGCAAATGGATTTTTTAAAAGAAGATGCTCATGAAATAATAATTAACCAATTAAAACAGATTCCTTATAATAAATATGGAAAATGTGATGTTGTTATGTCGGATATGGCAGCTAATACTTCGGGCGATAGAAGAACTGATCACCTAAGAATTATTGGTATAGTTGAAGATTCGCTAAATCTAGCAGTTAAAATTCTAAAAAAAGACGGCTGTTTTATTGCTAAGATATTTCAGGGTGGATCATCAGAAGATTTAGTGAAAAATCTAAAAACATGTTTTAAGAATGTTAAATACTTCAAGCCAAATTCCTCTCGCAAAGATTCAAGCGAAACTTACCTTATTGCTAATGGATTTATTAGTTAAATTATAAGTTACTTTGAATATTTTTTTGCAAAAGATTTAGCGATCACGACTCACTACAAATTCTGCCAATTTAGTCAAACTTTTTGACCTGCTATCGAAAATACTTAGATGAGTTATGGCTTGCGATTTTAGTAATTCTAGTCTTTGCTTAGCATTGGCTAATCCTATAGTTTTAACAATGCTGGAATTACTATTATGATCAGCTTTTGCATTATCATTATCGCAGTGATCTAAAATATCATCTTTGATTTGAAAGGCCAAGCCAAGATCATGAGCAAAATTTCTTAAAGCTTTGCGTTCCATATTTGAAGCATTTCCTAAAATTGCACCAGATTCAACAGAGCACATAAAAAGTTCGCCAGTTTTTAGGCGGTGCAGTTTAGCGATTTGTTCGCTGGAAATTTTTTGGTCACAATTTTCTAAATCAATCATCTGGCCACCAACCATCCCTCTAAAGCCTGATGATTTGGCAATAGCGCTAATTAATTGACATCTAACAGCGGGGTCTTCATGGGTTTCTGAATCAGATAAAATTTCAAAAGCATAAGTTAAAAAAGCATCACCAGCAAGAATTGCTGTTGCTTCATCAAATTGTTTATGACAAGATAACCTGCCCCTCCTCATATCGTCATCATCCATTGCTGGTAGATCATCATGAATCAGGGAGTATGTGTGAATAAATTCGATTGCTATTGCCGTATTTAGAGCTTGTTCTTGGCTAACATTAAACATTTTAGCGCTACTCAAAACTAAAAAAGGCCTTATTCTTTTGCCATTCGAAAGGATGCAATAACGCATAGCTTCAATCAATCTAGAGTCAGTAAAATTTTTAGGTAATATTTTCTCGATTTTACCTTCTATAGAGGTTGAGCATTTAAGTAATTCATCTCGAAATATTTTTTGATCTGCGATTATTTTTTGCATAAATCTAGGCCATTTTTAGTCTTTTTTTTTCAGGCAAGGATTCATTTGTTTTATTTGTCAGGCTTTTAGCTAGATATTTTCCAGTAACTGATTTATCTATTTTGATAACATCTTCTGGACTGCCTTCGGCTACAATATAACCCCCTTTTTGGCCGCCACAAGGTCCAATATCAATAATCCAATCTGCGGTTTTTAAAACGTCAAGATTGTGTTCAATTACTAAAATTGAATTTCCGGCATCAACTAATTTGTGCAATACTTTTAGTAGTTTGCTAATATCCTCAAAGTGCAATCCTGTGGTTGGTTCGTCAAGAATATAAAGAGTATCACCAGTTGCTTTACGACTTAATTCACGAGCAAGTTTAATTCTTTGCGCCTCGCCACCAGAGAGTGTTGTGGCGCTTTGGCCAATTTTCATATAACCAAGACCAACGTCACACAAAGCTCTGAATTTTTCATAAATATGTGACATATTTGAGAAGAAGTCTGCTGCATCTTCCGCTGTCATTTCCAAAATATCAGAAATTGATTTGCCTTTGTATTTTACTTCTAATGTTTCACGATTATAACGTTTGCCGTGGCAATTATCGCATTTTACATAAACATCTGGCAAGAAATGCATCTCAATTTTTATCAAGCCGTCCCCTTGACAAGTTTCGCATCTTCCACCTTTAACATTAAAAGAAAATCTGCCAACTTTGTAGCCGCGAGATTTTGCTTCAGGTAAAGTGGTAAAAAACTCACGGATAAAAGTAAATGCACCAACATAAGTACAAGGATTAGATCTGGGAGTTCTGCCGATTGGTGATTGATCGATTTCAATAATTTTGTCAATAAAATGAAAGCCAGTTAAAGAATCATACTCACCCGGAATCACTTTTGATTTGTTTAAAATTCTATTAAGTGCTGGGTAAAGTGTCTTGATAATTAAGCTTGATTTTCCGCCGCCAGAAATGCCAGAAACAGCGGTAAATACTTTAAGCGGTAAATTGAGTGTAAGATTTTTTAGGTTATTGATTCTAGCACCTTCAAGTTTGATCATTTTTTTTGGATCAATTTTGCGTCTGACTTTTGGAAGTTCAATTTCTTTAGCACCTGATAAATACTGACCAGTTATACTATTTGGATCGCTAAATACTTCGTCTGGTACGCCTTTGGAAATAATTTGCCCACCATGAATTCCAGCGCCTGGGCCAACGTCGATCAAATATTCAGCTTCACGCATCATTTCTTCATCATGCTCAACAACGATAACTGAATTTCCTAAATCTCGTAAATTTTTTAAGGTAGCAATTAACTTATCATTATCTGATTGGTGTAAGCCAATTGAAGGTTCGTCTAAAACGTACACCACGCCAGAAAGCCCGGAGCCAATTTGAGATGCAAGACGAATTCTTTGTGATTCGCCCCCAGATAAAGTGCCAGCTTCACGATTAATTGTTAAATATTCTAAACCAACATTTTTTAAGAACCCTAATCGACGATTAATTTCTTTAAATAATCTCTCAGCAATTTTATTATGAATTGGAGAGATTTTTTTGGGTAATTCGTCAAACCAACATGCTAAAGACTCAATTGACATGGCGCTAACTTGTCCGATATGCAAATTAGCAATCTTAACTGATAAAGCTTGATCGTTAAGACGATAGCCATCACAGTTGCGACAAACTCTGATAGTTTGATATTTTGCTAACTCATTTTGAATAGAATCATTTTCAGAATCATTTAGTCTTTTTTTAAGGCTTGGGATAATTCCTTCAAAAGGTTTTTTGACTATTATTGATTTTAATCCATCTTCAATTTTTATCTCGATTTCATCCTCGCCTGTACCATGTAAAATCTTATCACGAAACTCTTTTTTAATCTTTTTAAAAGGAATATCTAGACTAAATCCATAATATTCAGACATTGCTTGTAATACTTGCTGATAAAATCTTTCTTGCACCCCTTGCCAAACCGAAATAGCACCAGCTCTTAGAGATAAATTTTCATCTTCGATAACTAAATCTTCGTTAAAATATAATTCATTACCAAGCCCATCGCAATGTTTACATGCGCCTGAAGGAGAGTTGAAAGAGAATAATCTTGGTTCAATTTCAGAAATTGAAAAGCCGGAATCGGGGCAAGAGAATTTTTCGCTGAAAACCAAAATATTGCCCTCTTTAACCTCGTCAATATTAACGTTAATAATTGATGGATCTTTGGCAAAGCGATCTTCAAGATATTGTTGGTAGCTTTTCTTATCAAAATCTTCTGGTAAGCCAACTATTTCAATATTAAGCAAGCCTTCGGAGGTTTTAAGAGCAGTCTCAACCGAATCAGCAATACGATTTCCTAGATCTTTGCTTAAAACTATGCGATCAACTATAATTTCAACATCATGTTTTTTGTTTTTATCAAGTTTAGGTAAAATATCGTTGAGATTATAAAGCTTACCATCAACTTTCATTCTTTGGAAACCTTGCTTCCTAGCATTCATCATTTCTTTACGAAACTCACCTTTTTGGCCTCTGATAATTGGTGCCATAATATAAAGACGTGATTTTTCAGGTAGTGATAAAATTTTATCAACCATCTGCGTAACAGATTGACTAACAATTGGCTTGCCTGTCGCTGGTGAATAGGGGATGCCGATTCTAGCAAAAAGCAAGCGAAAATGATCGTAAATTTCAGTAATGGTACCAACTGTTGAACGTGGATTTTTTGAAGTGGTTTTTTGATCAATGGCGATAGCTGGAGAAAGTCCAGTAATTGATTCAACATCAGGTTTGTCTTGCATATCAAGAAATTGACGAGCATAAGCTGAAAGACTTTCGACAAATCTTCTTTGTCCTTCAGCATATATTGTGTCAAAAACCAAAGATGACTTACCAGAACCACTTAAACCAGTAACGACAACTAGTTGATTTTTTGGAATATCGATGCTCACATTTTTAAGGTTATGCTCTTTAGCGCCAACTACCCTGATGAACTTCTCTTCCATGATTTTATTAAAAATTAATTAAAAACTAAATGACCATTTAACCTGCCATTTGTTTTTTTACAACTAAAAATCCCAAAAAAATACATCAAATTAGTTAAGAGCATATAAAAAAGGGGTTTGCCATAACAATTGTCATGACAAACCCCGTTAGCTAGGATTCAAAGTTGAAACCTACTTAGAAGTTATCGCTTGGATAAATCTCTCATCAATAGAAGATAAGAGAAAAATTATCCTAGATCAAAGTAGTAACTACTGATAACGTAACTAACACTGCTAATGGAATAAAAACCATGATTGATAGATATTTAGTAGTTAATACGAATGAGAAATTTATCACTAAAGACATTCTTTTAAAATGCCTAAGCGAAAACCTCGGACAAAACATAATAAAAACTCGTTTATAGGGTTTTCATTATCTTATCCCGCATCTTTTTGGTTTCCCAGTCGGATAACGGAATAAGACCTTTTTGCAACAAATAGCCGTCTTGACCAATCGTATTGTTGCTAATTATTTCTTTAATGAATTCTCTCATACCCGGAATTAAGTCTAAATTTTCTGATTTGTAATATATGTATAAGGGACGAGATACTTTATAAGATCCAGAGATTATCGAATCAAAAGATGGTGCAACTCCATCAATATCTGAAGCTTGAATTAAATCTTGATTTTCTTGTAAAAAAGAGAAGCCAAAAATACCAAAAGCATCTTTATTGCTCTTTAGTTTTTTCACGATCAAATTATCATTTTCTCCAGCTTCTATAAATTTGTTATCACTTCTTATAAGGTGACAAATTTTTTGTCTTTTTTTGTCGTTTGGATAATTTATTTTAAATGCAGTCATGCTTTTACAAACATCTTCCATCAATAATTCAACAAATGCGTCTCTTGTTCCTGAGGTGGGAGGTGGACCATAGATCGCAATTTCAATATTAGGTAATTTAGGATTAATTTCACTCCATTTATTATAAAAATTGTTAACCAGATTACCATTTTGATCTGGTACCTTATCAGCTAAAGCTAAAAAAATTTCTTCTTTTTTAAGATTAAATTTTTGACCTAGTTTAGAATTAGCTAAAACTATACCATCATAACCAATTTTAACTTCTGTAATATCTTTTACGCCATTTTCAGCACATTTTTTAACCTCGCTTTGCTTAATCGGTCTTGAAGCGTTAGAAAAGTCAGGATAGCCATAACCTAACCCTAGGCAAAATAGTTTAAAGCCACCTCCTGTACCGGTCGCTTCAACAATTGGTGTTCTATAATTTGTATTGCGACCAAAGGTTTCAGCAATTACAGCAGTAAATGGATATACCGTTGACGAGCCAACAACTTGGATGTAACTTCTCTCTGCTTGTTTAAAAGAAAAAGAAAAGGCTAATGTTTGATGATAAAACAATATAAAAATCGCTAACAAACAAACTTTAAACCTTGTTAAAAAAGACATAATATCAAAGGTAAAAAATTCGTTTTATCAAAATTTGGCGCGAATTTTTTTATTTATTAAAAAAAAATCAATGTTTTTTTTAATTTATCCTAGACTCCTTTAGGAGGCTAGGATAAATGGGGCCCCACAAGAGTGGGGCGCGCCATGTGGCGCGTAATAAATAATATTTCAGAAATCAAAATTATATTTACGTCTGCAAACAAATATTGCCAAAAATTCTATTATCCTAGACTCCTTTAGGAGGCTAGGATAAATGGGGCCCCACAAGAGTGGGGCGCGCCATGTGGCGCGTAATAAATAATATTTCAGAAATCAAAATTATAGTTATACCAAAATTCATCTTTTAGCTAATTTTAATTATAAATTGAATTTGAAGCCTTGAAATAAATGGCTATTAGTTCGTTTCAAATTCAATTTATCTTTTAAAATTAAAATAGTTTATGCACGAATTAATACAAAAAATTTAAACAATAATCCTTAGATAAGGACCATATTCTTAAAAATACTTGCAAATAAATGTTTGCATCACTATTATGAATAACAATAATTTTATATTTTAATTGGAATTTGTTTAAGTTTGTCCTTATAGACTATAGTTTTTTGCATTAAATTAACTGCTTAAGATTAGATAACTAAATTTAGCGACTATCCTTTAAATATATCTTTAGTAATTTAACTTAAATTTAATTTAAAATCTATGGCGCAAGGCGTAATTAAGTGGTTTGACTCTGAAAAAGGTTATGGTTTCATAACTCCAGTTGAAGGAAGTGGGGACGGAAAAGATATTTTTGTTCATATCAGCAAATTTAAAGAGCAAGAAATTGCCAACTTACAGGAAGGTCAAAAAGTAAGCTACGAAATTGAAGATAATAGAGGTCGTAAAGCTGCAACAGATATTAAATTTGAAAACTAAATTAACTTGCTATAACGCTTGAAAAAATATTTTTTTGGGTTATGTTTGTATATCAGGGTTAATTCAAATAATTAATTAGAAATGGCAAGAATCACCGTTGAAGACTGTGTAACAGTTGTTCCGAATAGATTTAAATTATGTATAATTGCAAGCAATAGAGCTAGATCTATAATGTCTGGTGCAGATACTCAGTTTTCTGACAAAGAAAAGCCAGCTGTAATTTCATTAAGAGAGATTGCCGATGGCCATGTTGATATTAATGCAATAGAAAGTAGCATAATTAAAAATATCAAAGAACATAATGGTCTTGATTATTCGGTAAGCAATGAAACTCATGAACAAGTTGAGACAGCATTTGCTGACGAAAGCGAATCAATTCCTAACCAACAGCCATCAGCCAATTTCGTTAGCGAAAATATTGAAGTTGAAGACTAGTATTTTCTCTGATTATTTAAACTAGGCTTTCAGATGGACGCTTGGCGTTGTAAGTTTTATATAAATTGCTAGGACTTAATTAGAATAAATCTGATAAAATCCTAGTAAAAGTTTGCTTTTTCAACTGCAAAATGCTTTCATCATCACAGCTTATCGATAAAATCAAGTCTTATAACTTAAATGTTGACGTCAATCTAATAGAAAAAGCCTACGAGTTATCAAAATTTGCACATCGTAATCAAAAGAGATATTCAGGAGAACCTTACTTCATGCACCCTCTGGCGGTAGCAGAAATTTTATCTGACTTAAAGCTTGATCAAGAATCAATCATCGCTGGTCTACTGCATGATGTTGTTGAAGATACCGATACAAGTTTGGAAGAAATTGAAAAGATTTTTGGTAGAGATATCGCCCAATTAATAGATGGCGTAACTAAGCTTGGCCAAATAAATACTATACCAACCAGTGAAAGAGTTGCTGAAAATTTCCGCAAGCTTACTATCGCAATGTCAAAAGATATTAGAGTTTTGTTGGTCAAGCTGGCTGACAGATACCACAACATGAAGACCATTTCTCACGTACAATCTGAAAAAAGAAGAATAGCTAAAGCTCAAGAAAGTATTGATATCTATGCGCCACTAGCTGCAAGAATAGGGCTTAATGATATCAAAGATGAGTTATATGATATGGCTTTTGCGGTAATTGACCCCGAAACAAGAGATAACATCAAAGAAAATTTAAAAGATTTAAGTTTAGAAAATAAAAATATTATTGACCAGATTATCAAAGATTTAAGCGAGTTACTACAAAATAATAATTTTGAATTTGAAATATTTGGCCGTCAAAAAACACCTTATTCAATTTGGAATAAGATGAGAAAGCGCAATATTGGCTTTTACAATTTACATGATGTAATGGCTTTTCGTATTATTACTAAAGATGTTGGTGAGTGTTATAGAGCTCTGGGAGTTATAAATTCAAGATATAATATGATTCCAGGTGCATTTAAAGATTATATTAGTACGCCAAAAGAAAATGGTTATCAATCAATTCACTTGGCTACTATTGGGCCATTAAATAAGAAAATTGAGCTGCAAATTCGTGACAAAAGAATGCATAAAATTGCTGAAGCTGGGCTTGCCGCTCACTGGCATTACAAAGAAACTCAAGGTAGTAAAAAAAGTGATGCTAAAATAATTAGAGAGCAAGAAGAATATCGCTGGATAAGGGATTTGATTTCGTTATTTGAAAATTCAAATAAATCTAGCGAGGTTTTAAAAGAGCAAAAACTGCAAATTCATAATAACGAAGTTTTTTGTTTTACTCCAAATGGCGATATTTTTAACCTACCAAAGGATGCTTGTGTAATAGATTTTGCTTACGCTATTCACTCACAAGTTGGCAATTCTTGTATTTCTGCCAAGGTAAACGGCGCTATTAGCCAACTTCGGCGCAAACTAGAAAATGGCGATCAAGTTGAAATTATAACCTCAAAAAACGCTAAACCATCACCAAATTGGCTTAATTTTGTAGTAACAAGCAAAGCTAGAAGCGCGATTAGATCCTTTATCAGAAATGAAAAATTTAACGAATATAAAAATTTAGGTCAGGCGATTTTGGCAAAGCTTTATGCCTCAAAAAAAATAACTATCAAAGAAAAGGACTTACTGCCAGTAATTGATAAGTTTGACAAAAAAACCATTGATGATTTATATGTCGCTATTTCACAAGGGTTAGTTTCTAGATATGATGTTATAAAGCTAACGCATCCAGATTACAAAGAAGCTGAGCATGAAAGAAAGATAAAAGAATCAATTCTCAATAAAATTAAATCTGAAGAGCAATTTAAGTTGCCGATTGAAGGTCTGGTTGATGGTATGTCAATTCATTTTGCGGGATGCTGTAACCCTATACCCGGAGATAATATTTATGGTGTAATTAATACAGGAAGTGGAGTAACAATTCATAATCGTGACTGCAAGACACTAAATAGCATGACTTTATTGCCCCAAAGATTGCTTGATGTTTGTTGGCGAAATGAAACATCTTCTAACAGAGCCAAGTACCAAATTAGGTTAAGAGCGGTAATCGAGAATAAATCAGGAAGCTTGGCTGAAATAACAAATATAATTGCTACTAAACAGGTGAATATTGATAATATCAGAATAAACAATAGATCAAATGATTTTTTTGAGCTGAATTTAACAATTAGAGTTCAAGATACAGACCAGCTAAATGATATAATTTCGGCATTAAGAATATCCAGAAAAGTTCATGAGGTAGAAAGAATATGATCAAACTCCACGTTAGCTAGCGTCCATAAATATCACTAAACCTTATAATATCATCTTCTCCCAAGTAATCTCCAGTTTGCACTTCAATTACTTCTAGAATATCTTGGGTTTTATTTTCTAAACGATGTTTTTTACCAGTTGGAATATAAGTTGATTGATTTTCATGCAGTATAAATTCTTGATCACCGTTAGTTACATGGGCTTGACCTTTTGCAACAACCCAATGTTCTGCTCTGTGGTTGTGCATCTGTAAAGACAGAGAAGCTCCTGCTTTGACGCTTATTCTTTTGACTTTAAATTTCTTACCCAAATCAATCTGCTCATAACTTCCCCAAGGTCGATATGACTTTATATGATTAAAACATTCTTGTCTTTGCTCTTGGAGTAAAACCTCAAATAATTTTTTAACATCTTGTGATTTGTTTTTATTGGCGACAAGCGTTACATCTTTTAAATTAATAATTATTAAATCTTCAACGCCAATTGCAGCCACTAAGCCATTTTGACTATTTATATAACAATTTTGGCTATCATAAATTTTTACATCGCCTTTAATACTATTGCTATTTTCATCTAATTTACTATGACTGGCAATTGACTGCCAAGACCCAATATCTGACCAGCCGACATTAATTGGTACAACGTAAATATTTTGTGATTTCTCCATTAAGGCATAGTCAATTGAAATATTTGCACATTTAGCAAATGGATCTTCTTCCAAGCGAATAAAATCAAGGTCATTAGTAGCATTTTGGTATGATTTGATGCATGATTGAAGTATCTCTGGCGAATGTTTTTCAAGTTCAGACAAAAGGTCAGAAGCTTTGAAAAAAAACATACCACTATTCCAAAAATATTCTTTGGATTTTAAATAGTTTTTGGCTGTTTTCTGGTCAGGTTTTTCAACGAATTTTGAAACCTTAAAAACATTATCAAAGTTTGTTTTTTCAGACGCTTTTATATAGCCATAGCCAGTTTCAGGTGAGTTAGGAATTATGCCAAAAGTTACTAAATTACCATCAACAGTTGCCTGTTTTGCCTGATTTATATTTTTGATAAAAGTCTTAACATCCTCGATTAAATGATCAGATGGCATAACCAACATAAAATCATCATCTTTCTTATTATTTTTTAGGATATTTAGTGCAGCTATAACAATTGCTGGAGCGGTATTTCTAGCAACGGGTTCTAAAATTATAGAGCTGGGTTTGATATTAATTTTTTGCAAATCATTAGCAACCATGAAGCGATGTTCATTATTACAAAGAATTATCGGTTGGTTAAAAATTTCGTGATCACTTACTCTTAAAACTGTATTTTGAAAAAGGGTATTTTCATCAAAGAATTTAAGAAATTGCTTTGGGTATGATTGGCGAGAAAGTGGCCACAACCTTGTACCAGAACCGCCAGATAAGATTACAGGGGTAATTTTATTCACTTTATAAGTTATTAAAATAATCAATAGCGCCAAATCCTAAAGCACCAATTTTTTTAAAAAAAGTTATATTTTTATGATCAACTCCACCCAATGGCATAATTTGAGGAAAATGAAATTTAGCTTTTAAATACCCAATTTTACCCAAAGATTTACTGTCTGGATGAGTTGTTGTATCAAAGATTGGTGAAATAAAAACTATATCAGCTTTAATTTTTTTTACAAAAAAGACTGACTTCAAGCTGTGGCACGAATAGCTTAAAATAAAGCCATTTTTTTTATTATTTTGACGCAAAGCTCTATGATCAATAGGCATATTGTCAGAATAGTGACAACCATCAGCACCAATATTTTTCGCTAAATTAAAGTCTTTACCAATAATAAATTTAATTCCCTTTTGCCTTGATATTTTTAGTAAATTTTTTGCTAAAATAGCTCTCATATCTCTTGCCAAATCATACTCGCGAAAAACAAAGTAGCTATTTTGTGGTAGGGTTTGCAAAATTTTTTCTAAATTATTAACTTTCTTTCTATCGCTAAAAAAAACATAAAGAAACTTGTTATTCATGAATAAAATCGAAAAAAATATATATCTAATTAAAGAAAAAATTAATAAAGCCCGCAAAATTTATCAAAGAAAAAACTCGGAAATAAATTTAGTTGCCGTCTCTAAAATGGTTGAAGAGGAAAGAATTTTGCAAGCTATAAATGCTGGTTGTAGAATTTTTGGTGAAAATTATATTAAAGAAGCAAAAGAAAAATGGCCAAAAATTAAAGAAAATTTCCCTGAAACAAAACTACATTTCATCGGTGGTTTACAGAGTAATAAGGCTAAAGATGCGGTTAAATTATTTGACTGTATTCAAAGTCTTGATAACGAGAATTTAGCTTTGGCAATCAACAAAGAAGCTGGAAAGTTAAGTAAAAAAATAGATTGTTTTATACAAGTGAACATCGGGCATGAAAAGCAAAAATCAGGATTAAGTCCGTTAAAAGTTAAAGAATTTTTAGATTTTTGCCTAAAATTAGAAAATATTAAAATAGTTGGTTTAATGACAATTCCACCTGCTAATAAAGCTGCTTCACCATATTTTGCCTTATTGGCAAAAATTGCTAAAGAAAATAAACTTGATTCTTTGTCAATGGGTATGAGCGCTGATTTTGAACAGGCAATTGCTCTTAACTCAAATTATATTCGTTTAGGCACGGCAATATTTGGCGCAAGGGATGTTGAGTTAAATATTATTTAATACCAAATTCCGTCTATATTTCTATATAGATAGGAAATGGTATTAGTATTAAATAATCACGAATTATTGTAAGGTTATTAACCCGAGCGTTAAATAGAAAACATATTTTTAGAATAATTAAAATTAGCTAAAAAGATGTTTAAGACTTGCGTCAACTATTTAGCGATCAGATTAATATTAACTTATCTGCCTAAGCTTTCACGAGTCCCGTTACCCATTGCTCCTCCAGCGTTAATAGAGGGTGATCTTGAAGGAGCTTCAGGAGGGGGAGTTAATTGTTGCTCAGCGTTTTCTCTGGGTGATCTTGCTCCAGCTTCCTGATTTTCAGGATTGTTAGTTAATTGAGGCGCTTCGAGTCCTAAAGTTTCAAGATTTTGATTCAAATTTTGTTGAGAAGGATCTGATGCGTCTGTCCAGCCACTATTTAAAGCGTTATTAAGTATGTCTTTAATATGCTGATTTTTAGTTAAATCTTGTGGTAGCTTGCCACTTTTATTGAGGGT
Organism: Alphaproteobacteria bacterium; assembly: GCA_030835905.1. Taxonomy (GTDB): domain Bacteria; phylum Pseudomonadota; class Alphaproteobacteria; order Rickettsiales; family UBA1997; genus UBA1997. The sequence continues at coordinate 11,310 of JAURQX010000016.1, read as the reverse complement.
GAATTGTCGATTAATTGGGGGTGGAGGGGTTTTATAATCATCATTGGTTACCTCTGGGGGTATAAAATTCAGCAAGGTTTGTAAAGGTTGGACAAGATCTTTCTTGGCAAGTAAATGAACCAGGGTATCTTCTTCATAGTTCTTTTGACTTATAATTTCAGGATTTTTTTGTAAAAATAATTCTAGAGTATAATTTAAGATTGCAACGCTTTGATGATCTTCAGGCTTGGTGATTAATATAATATTTCTTAAATTATCGATTTCTTTATAATTAAATATAGGTATATCAAAATTTTTGTAGTTGTTTATGGCTTGGACTGCCATCTGATATTTTGATTTTTCTTCATGTTCATTAATATGATGAACATGATTATTAAAAAACTTATTGACTACGTGTAAGTGCACAACATCAAACGCTCCCAGATTTTTAATGATATTATCGAGAATTGGGTCAATATTAAAGATATCGTTAAAGCTTGCTTTTTTTTGTTGGTCCATATTTAAAAGATATCAAGTTAAAATCTAGCGATTGATTGAGCTTGTGATTTAAATGATTTAATTTTTGCTATTTCTAAAATATCTGCTACCGTTTGATCATCTTTATTTTTTTGATTATATATTGGCTTCATATAATCATCTAAAGTTAATCTTTGCGCAGCATTATCAAGAGCTGTCAATGAAGAGTAATTGTTATAGTTAAATGCAACATGAAAAGGATTGTCTCCATCATTATTTTGAAGCATATAATATGGAAATCTTTCTTTGACATCAAGAAATGCTTTTTCATAACATTTAATGACTGTAAACATTAATTGTGGGTCATTTTTGGTGGCTGCAACGTGAAGCAGGCTGTTGCCTTTTTCATCTCTTGCTTTTAAAAGATTAATGATTTCTTGCCATTCTTGGTTACTTTCGGGGCTATTAGTTCTGCCAGTTACTTTATATAAATATTTGCCAATTAGACTGTCGGCCACTCTAAAATCATGCGGTTCATCTTGTTGATTGAGATTTTGGTAAATTTTCTGAAGAATATGGTCAATATTTGCTACTGGAAGAAAGTCTTTAATCTCAAGATCTCTTTTTGTAATTTCGTCTTGAGCTTTTTCTTCTAGCGCTTTAAGCGTTCTGCTTTGATCGCTGATTTCATATTGAATTTTATCAATATTATTCAATCCAAAACCAACTTTAATTAAAGTTACATAGCTAGATTGTTGTAGCAAAACTTCTACAAATTTTGGGTTAACTAAAAGATTTTTTAAGATAATATGGTGATAAATAACATTGTTTGTGGCATAATTCTTGACTCGTTTCTCAACTTCACTTTTTACCGAATTGGCAAATGTTTTGTTGGTTTTAGCTAGATTATTTAGACTCTTAATATCGCATTGCTGGCTTATGACAGCTGTTAGATCTGAATTTAACGGTAGAGCTGATGGATTTCTAATTTGAGGTTTCATCATTAGATGATTGTTAGTTTAATAAAGAAACCACTCTAACAAAAAAATTAATCACCTACCAATAATTTAAATAAAAAAGAGCCATATTTATTAATATGACTCTTTTTATTACAAAGTATTACAAAAACAGCTGTATGTTAGTATGGGCAAGGAAAATATTTATCTACCTTGAGCTGCCATTACCTCTCCCTAATTCTTTTTGCTGCTGGAGGGCTGTCACACCTTTCACTACTTCCTTCTCGTTCATTGACGTCACCATTTGGAGAAGGTGATCTTGAAGGAGTTCTAAATTGTTGCCAATTGTTTGCTCTGGGTGATGGCGGTGGAGACATTCCAGCTTGCATTGCGTCGGTTTCTCTAGTTGATCGTGGTGGAGACATTCCAGCTTCAATTGCTTCAGTTGTAGCCGAGGTTTGCGGATGAACTGCTGTATTCTGCGATTCACAACCAAAATTTAACTCAAATTGACGAGATAAAGATCTCGATGGACCACCAAAAATATCTGTTGTTGCCTGTGCCTGAGGATTTTGATGTGCAGCAACAATTGTTCGTCTAGGAGGAGCTCCAGGAGGTGCTACATTACGGTTTTGATATATACCAGTATTAACTCTCCAGCCATTATTTGTTGCATTCTCAGTTGCATTCTCAAGTATTTGGCGAATATTTGCATCATTGGTTAAATCACTCGGAAATTCTTGGTTAGCATTTTTAGTGAACTCACGTCTTATTTCTGGTGGCGGTGATCCTAAACCATCAGCAGCTAATGGAGCTGGAGCATAGTCCAATACAGTTTGCAAAGGTCGAGCTAAATTTCTAGCAGCAAGTAAGTGAATCAATGTGTTTTCATGATAGTCTGTTTTATTCAAAACATTGGGGCAGTATTTTAGAATCAACTGAAGGCTGCGGTTTAAAATCTCAACACTTGTAGGGTCATCGGATTTAGTTTCGCTAATTATTCTACCTAAGAATTGGAATTTTGAATCACGGCTAGATTTAAAATTCTTTAAATTTTCTTGAGCTTTAGCTTCTGCTGCTTTAGCTTGTGCTTTAGCTTGAGCATATATTGATTGACCTCCATGAGGTTCATGCAAATAGGTATGGATACCACAATTTACTCCGTCAAACCTTCCAATACTCAATGCGTCCATCCATTGAATTATATTATCAAGTAAGGGATCGATTTCTTCGATATCAGAAAAATTGATACCAGAGTTTTTGTTATTATTATTTTGTTGTTGTTTCATATTTATAAAAATTAAATTATTTTTGGTTGTTGAATCGTATCATAAAAATACAATTTTGTCAAATATTTAATTTTTATATAAAATCTCTTGTAAGTTAAATGAATATTTAAGCTCGATTTAAAAGTTAATAGCAAAGTAGTTGACAGTTACTTTATTAAAAAATATTATATGGCTCTAGGCACTGTTTTTTAGGGTTTTTCTAGAGGCTTTGGCAGTTTTAATATTCATATTTTTCAATTTTCTTTAATTTAATGACTAATTTTCGTAATATCGCAATTATTGCTCACGTTGACCACGGTAAAACTACCTTAATTGATGCTATGCTTCACCAAAGCGGAACCTTTAAAGAACATCAAAATGTTGAAACAAGGGTAATGGATTCTAATGATTTGGAAAAAGAGCGCGGGATTACAATTCTCGCTAAATGTACCTCATTAATGTGGAAGGATAATAAGATTAATGTTATTGATACTCCGGGACATGCTGATTTCGGTGGTGAGGTTGAAAGGGTTTTAAGTATGGCTGATAGCGCCCTGCTTTTGGTTGATTCGGCTGAAGGAGTTATGCCACAAACTAAATTTGTGTTGTCAAAAGCTTTAGCTTTGGGCTTAAAGCCAATTGTTTTGATTAATAAAATTGATCGTAGTGATGCTAGGCCAGATGAAGTTTTAAATGAAATTTTTGATTTATTTGTAGCACTTGACGCTAATGAGCAACAGCTTGATTTTCCAACATTATATGCGGTAGGGCGTGATGGTTGGTGTGTTGAAGATCTAGAAAAAGATGAGCGCAAGGACTTATCGCCTCTTTTTAATTTGATATTAAGACATGTCGAGCCACCAAAATTTGATGCCAAAGCTCCTTTTACCATGCTGGCTACTCTACTTGATCGAAGCCCGTATTTTGGAAGAATGTTAACCGGTAGAATTTACTCTGGTACTGCTAAAAACTTAATGAGCTTCAAGGCTATTGATTTAGATGGTAATGTTGTTGAGCAAGGTAGATTAACCAAACTTCATGTTTTTCGTGGTGTTGAAAAAGTGCCGGTTGAAGAAGCGCAAGCGGGAGATATTGTTTCAATCGCTGGCCTTGAAAAAGCTTCGGTTTCTGATACTTTGTGTGATTTATCGGTTAAAGAGCCGATTAAATCAACGCCAATTGACCCGCCAACTATGTCAATCACCATTGGCGTTAATGATTCACCTTTGGCTGGAATGGAAGGCAGTAAAGTTACTTCACGCATGATTCGAGATCGTTTATTTGCCGAAGATGAAACCAACGTGGCAATTACCGTAAAAGAAGCTGGCAATAATGACTCTTTTGAGGTAGGGGGTAGAGGTGAGCTTCAACTCGGCGTATTAATTGAAAATATGCGTCGTGAAGGGTTTGAACTTTCTGTTTCTAGGCCAAAAGTGCTATTTAAAAAAGATGAAAATGGGCAAATTTTAGAACCAATTGAAGAGGTGGTAGTTGATGTAGATGACGAACATAGCGGTAGCGTGGTTGAGAAATTATCATCTAGAAAAGGGGATTTAGTTGAAATGAAGCCTTCAACTGGTGGCAAAACGCGTATTATTTTTTATGTACCGTCACGAGGTTTAATTGGTTATCAAAGTGAGTTTTTGACTGATACCAAAGGCAGTGGTGTTTTAAACAGAATTTTCCATAATTACATGCCTTATAAAGGTGAATTAGTCACTAAAAGAAATGGTGCGTTAATTGCCACAGATCCAGGTGAGGCAGTAGCTTATGCTCTTTTCAATCTTCAAGATCGTGGAATTATGTTTGTAAAACCTCAGCAAAAAATTTATGCTGGTATGATTATTGGCGAAAATGCTAAGCAAGGTGATTTAGAAGTTAATGTTTTAAAAGGAAAGCAGTTAACTAATATTAGGGCTTCGGGAACTGATGAAGCGATTCGCTTAACACCTCCTAGATTGATGACATTAGAAGATATGATAACTTACATTGGCGATGATGAGTTGGTGGAAGTTACTCCTAAATCACTTAGACTTCGCAAAAAAATTCTTGATTCAAATGAGCGCAAAAAAGTTAAAAGATCTAAAGATAAAGAAATGAACTTTGCTTAGAAAGCATTATAATACCAAATACTGTCTTTAGAAATATGGGTGAGATTTTGATATAAAGCGTTAAATATTTCTCTATTTTTCAGTTGGAAACACTAAAGCTTTTGAAGTTCGTAAATAGTGCCATTTATAATTGACTCCAACTCATCAAGCCACTTTTCTTCTTTTGGCATCTTGTCATGCTTTGCGTGATTATTAATCACTGAAATATAAAGAAATAATTTTTCAGCACCAACATTGCCAGCAATTCCTTTGAGAGCATGTGTCTGAAAGGCAAGATCTTGGGTATCATTTTTGGAGTTGGCTAATTTAATTTTTTCAAATAGATTTTTAGTACTTTTAATAAATAGCTCACTAAATTCCTTTAGATCTTCTTTATCAAGATTTGATCTTAATAATTTAACATCATTTTCTCGAGCATTTTCAAGCTTTTGTTCTTTATGTCTTGGATTAAAATATATTGGCTCCTGTTTATTCTTATTGTAATTAAGCCAGAAATAAATCGTTTGTAGTAATTTATCATTGTTCCAGCCTTTAATAAAAAAATCATCCATACCTGATTTAAGAAAGGATCTAAGTTTTTCTTGGTCACTATCTCCAGAATTAGCAATTATAATTGCTTTATTTTGTATATTATGCACTAATTCAAAATATCTTATTTCTTTTGCAGCTTCATTACCCTTTTTATGAGGCATGTTGATATCTGCGATAATTATATCATATTTATTATATAATGTCGGATCCTTGAAATGGGTATTTTGATTTTTTTCAAACTCTCTGATTTCTTTATTTGGGAATTGTTCCTTATATTTTTCTACCAAAAGAATACCATCATCAACTCCTTCAACCTCAATCTCAAATTTGGCTAGAAATTTTTTCATTACCATAATATTGATAACCTCATCATCGGCAATCAAAATTCTTAAACCACGAAAAGATCCATTTTTCTTTAAGCTTTCAATATTAAAATGGTGATTGTGATTATTTATCAACCATTTATAAATAACTTTGAGCATTGCATTGTTAGGAATGGGCTTGATTATATAGTCATCAATACCAACTTCAAAAGCTTTTTGCTTTACCTTGTATGAAGTGCGAGATGTGTAAGCAACAACCGGTGTTTTTTGATCAATATTACGAAAATTTCTAGTAAATTCAAAGCCATCCATTCTTGGCATTTGAATGTCGGTTAAAATTAAATCATACTTATAGTTAGCAAAAATTTTATGTAAATCTTTTGCTTTGAAATGTTCATTTTTATCGGGAGATAATTCTTTAATTTTTTCTACAATATCATTGCAGTGATCCTTTTTATTTGATTTTATCAAAGATAGGGCTTGCTTTCCGTTACTTGTTAACTCTACAACAGAGTTAGGTAGTAGTTTGTTAATTAGCTTTTTGCTAATCTTTAAATTAATTTCTTGATCATCAATTACTAAAATCTTTTTATAAATATTATTATAAGATTCTTTAATAAAATCATTAGAATGAGAAGTTAGATTTGGATCAAGATTTAAAGTCTTAGAATGCTTTAATTTAACAAAATATTCTTTGGCCTCCTCATTTTCATCCTCATTTAATTTTTGGAAATATAAGTTAAAAATAGTCCATTTACCTAGCTGACTTTCACAAGAAATATCGCCACCAAAATCAACCATCACTCTTTTACAAAATGACAAACCAAGTCCTGAACCATCTTTTTTACCAGAAGTTACAAAACCTTCAAAAAGTTTTGGTAATATTTCTGTTTCAATGCCTGGCCCATTATCTCTGATTTGTAAAATATTGTAATCTAGTTTTTTATCTATTTTTAGATTTGGATATTTTTGTAAAATATTTTCGCCTGAGCTTGTTGATGAGGATAATCTGATCTCTAATTGTGGATAATCTTTGATATAATAAAGCGAATTTTTGAAAAGATTGAACAAAATATAGTAAAAGGCAGCTTCCATAGATTTAAAAACAAAGCTTGGATTTTGTTGACTAAAATCAAGAATTACCCTGTTTTTTTCCTCTTGATTTTTAAAGCCATAAATATCAATAGCACCAAGAATAGCTTGATCTGCTTCAAGATAAATGAAATCAACTTGATCAATTTTCTTACCTTTTAAGTCAGCTAAGGTCATATCAATAATGGCATTAGCCATATCAATTGATTTAGTTAAATGCTCTTTATGCTGCAAAATATCTCGAGCTCCATAATATAAATTTTTAATCAAATTCTTTTTAGCCATTTTATTGAGCAGGGCAACATCAAGAAATTTAGGATCAACATCAATATTAGAAGCTGAAATACGAATTGAAGCAAGGGGGTTGCGAATCTCGTGGGCTACTGAACCTGCTAGAGATTTTAAATATTCAGCATGGATTCTTGATTTTTCACCAGCTAATGTTGCATAACTAAATATATGCGCAGATACAATCCCTAATAAATATATTGGTAAGTGTCTTAAAAAATTATCAAGTCCATATCCTAAATAATTGTGATATAATTTAGTTAAGATTAAAGCAGAAAAAGCTCCAATTAAAATTGTTAGAATTGATATTATAAAATTGGGAATAAATATAATTGTAACAAAAATCATAACAATCTGTGCCATGAGCCAAGTATCACTATAGTTATTAATTAGCAAATTTGATGTAAAAAAGAATGGCAGATTGTAAAAAACCATAAAGAGCCAAAAATAACTAACTACCCTGTTAGAGAATCTCTCGCTGTATACTATAGCAAGAAGAATTGAGGATGTGACTATGCCTATTAATCTTAGATATATATTTTCCTGTTGCGGCTGAATATAAGTCCATACAAACCAAAATATCGGATGAGCAAATAAAGCTACCCAGCCAAATGAATAAACGTGGTAGATGTTGAACTTCGATATATCAATCTTGCTAGAGAATTTTAAATAATCTTTGATCGATATGAAGATTTTTTTTAGCACAACGGTCAGGCTTTAGTTAAAATCGAAAAGTTTACTAGGCTAGCAATTTCTTGGTCTTGTAGTATTGTAACTTGAAAAATAGTCCGGTTAAATTTGGTCTCATAAGTCACGTTAATTATTTTTGTACATTTTGGAAATAAAAGCTTTTTTAAATCTAAATTAGCGTATTCGACTATGTAATTTTCGCTGTTATATTTTTTTAATATTAAATCAGAACATTTGTGTATTATATTATAAACCAAATAAGCTGTAGGAATTGATGGAAATCCCTCAAAATGACCAAAACATATATTGTTATCATTGTTATTTAGAGTAAGCGTAAGCCCATCAGCATTTTCTGACAGCATCTCTAAATCATAATAATTTTTATATGGGTTTCCAGTGAATCTTGAAGTATCAGAATAAAATCTTTTAAAAATTTTTCCAAATACTTCTAAAGATAGCTTGTAATAGCTAAGATTTATACTGTAATTCAATTCAAGCTCATCATTAAATAACCAGCCATTGGCACCTGCAATTCTTTTTGAATCAAAAGATGATCGAACAACTACGTAGCTTGTAGTACCTTTTTTGACAAAATTTTGAATCTCATTGCGAATGTGTACTTTTTCAACAAGGTAATATTTTTTTTGTAACTCACTCATCGAGCAAGCACAACTTCCAAGAATTGCAAAGTGTCTACCTGCTTCTCCAATTGTAATGGATGAGCTCTCAAAACCCATAATTTGCTCTAAAGTAACAGGGGCAATAAGGTAGTTATCAAATTTATAAATATCCTTGAATGCGAAATAAGGGGGTGAAACACAGATCTTATCCAGAAAAGATTTAGTCTCGAGTTTTTGACTGTCAAAATTTTTTTCAGATTTAATCTTGCTTAAATATGCTTTTATTTTGTCTAAGCGTGATAGCTCAAAACTGTCTTCTTGTGCTATAACTTTATCTCTCATTAACTTTTTGCTTTCTTATTTTCTTATAGATAATGAACCTCAAAGATAAAAGACAGATTCTATCAAATTCTATTAACATTGTATATTCTAATCTTTGATATTTTGGTCAAAGATAAAAAATGTAATATTTTGAATAAAAATAATTTATTGTCTTTTAGGGGCGTGCTACAAAGCAAAATATGGTTTAGCTATAAATAATCATTAGGTAAATTTTTTCCCATCAAAATCAAAATAGTTTAGTGAATTAGTAGTGTATAGTTTCAATTTTAAGCATATACCAAAACATAAATCCATCGTGTCTTTTTATCTTTTGCTAAAAATTAATATTCGTCAAAACCTTAGCATGCTTGATGCAAAGACTTATCAAAACATCAATTTTTCCTGAAAAAATATTATCTTAGAAAGATTATTATATTTAAATTTTGTTATAAGATTTTATTAGAAATTGTCTTCTTGTTTTTTTATTAATCAAACTTTATAATTTATCTCCTTTTGGAGAGGTGGCCGAGTGGTCAATGGCAGCAGACTGTAAATCTGCCCGCGTATGCGTTCGCAGGTTCAAATCCTGCCCTCTCCACCACGTTTCCTTAGTAATGAATTTAATTAATGTCCAAAGCTAACGGCGAATTTAAACTTCATTCAAAATTTGCTCCAGCAGGTGATCAGCCGCAAGCAATTGAGAAGCTCATTCAAGGCTTAAATCAAAATCTACAAGATCAAACTTTGCTTGGCATTACTGGATCAGGCAAAACTTTTACCATGGCCAACATTATTGCCAAAACTCAAAGACCAACTTTGATTATGGCGCATAACAAAACTTTGGCAGCGCAAATTTATGGTGAGATGAAAGAGTTTTTTCCAGATAATGATATTGGCTATTTCGTTTCTTTTTATGACTATTATCAGCCCGAAGCTTATGTACCAAGGACTGATACTTACATCGAAAAGGATAGCTCAATAAATGAGCAAATTGATCGCTTACGACATAGTGCCACTAGATCACTTTTTGAAAGTCGCGATGCCATAGTTGTTGCCTCGGTTTCCTGTATTTATGGCATAGGTTCTCCAGAATTTTATTCAAAAATGGTGTTGCGCCTTAAAAAAGGTGATCAAATTAATCAGCAAAAGCTTTTACTTAGGTTGGTTGATTTGCAGTATGAAAGAAATGATATTAATTTTGAAAGATGTTGTTTTAGAGTGCGCGGGGATTCAATCGATGTTTTTGCTTCGCATCAAGAGGATCGTGCCTGGAAAATTAGTTTTTTTGGCGATGAAATTGAAGAAATTACCGAATTTGATCCGCTGTTAGGTGAATTTTTTGGCGAGCTTGACGAAATCGCTATTTACCCATCTTCACATTACGTAACTCCGCAAGAGAATTTAAAAGCAGCCGTTGTCAATATTCGCAACGATTTGCGCAATCATTTAGAAAATTTAGAAGCCAATAAAAAAATTCTTGAAGCACAAAGGTTAAATCAAAGAACTACTTATGATCTAGAAATGATTCAGGCCACTGGCACTTGCAAAGGTATTGAAAACTATTCGCGCTATTTAACTAGCCGTCCAGCCGGTGCCCCGCCACCAACTTTGTTTGAATATTTACCAAAAGATGCCTTGCTTTTTGTTGATGAAAGCCATGTTTCCGTGCCACAAATTAATGGCATGTATAAGGGTGATTTTGCGCGTAAGTCGACTTTGGTTGAATTTGGTTTTCGTTTGCCAAGCGCTTTGGATAATCGCCCGTTAAAATTTGAAGAATGGGAAAAATTCAAGCCGCAAACAATCTATGTTTCAGCAACACCTGGTAAATATGAAATTGAAAAATCACAAAATCGCGTTGTTGAGCAAATTATCCGCCCGACTGGTTTGCTTGATCCGATTTGTGAAATTCGTCCAATCAAAAACCAAGTTAAGGATTTATTAGAAGAAGTTAAAAAAACTACTGAAAATGGTTTTAGAACTTTGGTTACGACACTGACCAAAAAAATGGCGGAAGATTTAACCGATTATTTCAATGATGTCGGCATAAAAGTGGTTTATGTTCATAGCGATGTTGATACTTTGGATCGCATCGAAATCATTCAAAATTTACGACTTGGCAAATATGATTGCTTGGTTGGCGTTAACCTGCTTCGCGAAGGATTGGATATTCCTGAATGTGCTTTGGTAGCAATTTTAGATGCTGACAAAGAGGGTTTCTTGCGCAACGAAACTTCGCTAATTCAAACAATTGGTCGCGCGGCACGAAATTCTGAAAGTAAAGTTATTCTTTATGCTGACAAAGAAACTAAATCAATCAAGGCTGCTATTGCCGAAAATAATCGTCGTCGTGCCATTCAAATTGAGCATAATCAAAAGCATAATATTACGCCAAAAACTACCTTCAAAAAAATCGGTTCTGCCCTAGAAAATCTTTACAAAAAAAGCGGTTCTGAAGAAAAAGATTCAAAAAATATCCCAACTGACGCTGAAATCTCGCAACTCAAAAAAGAAATGCTTGAGGCGGCTACAGAATTAAATTTTGAAAAAGCTGCCAAATTAAGGGATGAATTGCACAGAATTGAGAAGCTAAAATTACTTAAAAACTAGAAATTCAAAAACTAAAAATAAGCAAAAATATATATAATTTTATT
>JAURQX010000015.1 GCA_030835905.1 Alphaproteobacteria bacterium | reverse complement strand
TAGTAGATTTTTACTGCAATATTTTCCTTTTATTTTTTATTAAAAAATTCGTAATAACCCAACTATTACAGGAATTTTTTAAATAAACCTAAAAGAAAAATCTTCTTGCAAAAATCTACTAATTTATGCTCTGAGTAATAAATAAATTTAATTACCACACCTATTTCTAGTTTGAAACATATAAATTATAAAAATAATATGATCCGACAAATTTCAATCGGTAATTTTAAAATTGCTAATAATTTACCATTTACTCTAATAGCTGGTCCATGTCAAACAGAAAGCTTAGATCATTCCTTAATGATTGCAAGTGAAGTAAAGAAAATCTGCCAAGATCTCGAAATAAATTATATTTACAAATCATCATTTGATAAAGCAAATAGATCTAGTATCGATGGTAAAAGAGGTGCTGGAATTGAGAAAACTTTACCAATTTTTACAGAAATAAAAAAACAACTTAATTTACCGATTTTAACCGATATTCATAACGAGGAACACTGCAAAATTCTAGCTAAAACAAATGAAGTAGATATTTTGCAAATTCCTGCTTTTTTATGTCGTCAAACTGATTTATTGAAAGCGGCAGCCGACACTAACAAAATCATCAATATCAAAAAAGGACAATTTTTAGCTCCTTGGGATGCAGCAAATATAGTTAAAAAAATGGATCATTTTGGTAATAGCAAACTGCTTTTAACTGAAAGGGGTGTAAGTTTTGGTTATAATACATTAGTTTCTGATATGAGAAGCTTACCAATTATGGCTCAAACAGGTTGCCCTGTAGTTTTTGATGCAACTCATTCTGTACAACAACCTGGTGGCTTGGGTGGTGCCAGTGGTGGTCAAAGAGAATTTGTTGAAACACTAGCCAAAGCTGCTGTAGCAGTTGGTGTGGCAGCTTTGTTTATGGAGGTTCATCAAGATCCTGATAATGCACCTTCTGATGGCCCTTGTATGGTTAGACTTGATAATTTAAGAAATATTTTACAAATTTTAAAACAAATTGACCAATTGATTAAAAACTAAATTCTTAAAAAAATGGATAGAGGTACTATCTTAATAGTTGATGACGATACAAGATTAAGAAATCTGCTAGGCAAGTTTCTTGAGGAAAATAACTTTAAAGTTTGCTTGGCTAAAGATGCGTTAGAAGCAAAAAATATCTTGTCTCAAAACAGTTTTGATCTAATTATTGTAGATGTTATGATGCCAAATGAAGATGGAATAACTTTTACTGCTAATTTTCGCCAAAATACCAAAACTCCAATTATTATACTAACGGCTAGAGGTGATTTTGATGATAGAATAAAGGGTCTAGAAGCTGGAGCTGATGATTATTTATCAAAACCATTCGAGCCAAAAGAATTACTGCTAAGAATTAATAATATCTTCAAAAGAATTGACGGGTATAAAAATTCTGAAAATGACTGCAGTTTTGGTGAATATATTTTTGATTACAAAAACCTTAAACTTAGTAAGGCAGGAAGCTTTGTTTATTTAACAGAATCTGAGGCAAAAATGCTTAATATTCTTTGTCAAAATAAAGGCAAGGTGGTGAACCGTGAACAATTTACTAAAATTTTAGGTGAGGTAGATGATAGATCTGTTGATGTTCAGGTGACTAGACTTCGCAAAAAAATTGAAGAAAATCCAAAAAAACCACAATTTATACAAACTATACGCAATAAGGGTTATAAAATTTGTTAAAATTTACACAATATGAAAATCAATGCTAATTCAATTAGAATAGGAAATATTATTGAGCATCAAAATCAGCTATGGAAGATTGCCAAAAGAGAGCATGTTAAACCTGGAAAGGGTGGGGCATACATTCAAGTAGAGATGAAAAATATTAAAACTGGTAATAAAACAAATGTCCGCTTTTCTTCAAACGAAGATATTGAAGTTGCTTATGTTGAGCAGAAAAATTTTCAATTTCAATATTTTGATCAAGATGATTTGGTAATGATGGATATGGAGAATTTTGAGACTGTAAATATTTCTAAAGATCTAATAGGTGAAGCAATACCATTTATTGAAGATGGTATAAATATTCGTGTTGAATATTGCAATGATGAGCCAGTTGGAGCTTATTTACCAGAACAAGTTAATGCTAAAATTGCGCAGGCTGATGCAGTTGTTAAAGGTCAAACTGCCACCTCTTCATACAAACCTGCGGTTTTAGAAAATGGTGTTAGAATAATGGTTCCACAGTTTATAGAGTCTGGGGAAGAGGTTATTATTAAAACTGATGACTTTACTTATGTTAGCAGAGCAAAGTCTGAATAATAAAATTCAAAATAAAATGCACAAAGAGTTAGATTTTATAAAAATGAATGGTGCTGGCAATGATTTTGTCATTATCGATGCTCGTAAAAAAACAATAGAGCTACTTCCTAACGATTGCAAAGATATATGTGATAGAGAGTTTGGAATTGGTTGTGATCAATTAGTAATTATCGAAGAAAGTGCAAATTTTGATTGTTATATGTCGATTTATAATCAAGATGGTTCAACTGCTGAAGCATGCGGCAATGCAACAAGATGCGTTGCTTCTTTACTATTTGAAGAAAATCTATCATTAAGTAAAGTTATAATTGAGACTATAGTGGGCGCATTAGAGTGCTTTAAAGAGCCAAATTCAATGATTGCAGTTAAAATGGGTAAGGTAAAATTTGGCTGGCAAGATATTCCGCTTGCAATTGAACAAAATACTCAAGGTTTTGATCTTTTAGGTCAAAAAATATACTGTGCTAATATTGGTAATCCACACGCAGTAATCTTTGTTGATCAAAAAGTTCATGATAATGAAATTTACAATTTGGGCCCACAGATTGAAAATTATACTCTTTTCCCAAAAAAAACCAATGTTGAATTTGCACAAATAACATCAGAAATGCATATTTCTGCTCGTGTATGGGAAAGAGGGGTTGGGGAAACAAAAGCTTGTGGCAGTGGCGCTTGCGCAATTGCTGCTATTGCAATTAAGAATAAGCTAGTTAAAAGTGAAAAAGTTATGATTAGTTATCCTGGTGGAGATATAATAATTGACTGGAATGGTGATATGGATCGACCGCTAGTTATGACTGGTGACTGCGAAAAAGAATTTCAAGGACACATATGCTTTGACATCCATAATAAAATAAATTTTAACTTTAAGAAATAAGCTAAATTATGAAAAACACTTATCATTCAAAAGCTTTTTCCTTAATTGAGTTATCAATAGTTATCTTAATAATAGGTTTGCTGTTTGCTGGAATAGTTAAAGGTCAACAACTTTTTAAAAAAACAAAATTAGCCACTATTGAAAAATTTGTTAAAGAATCTCCAGTTAAAATAATGCCAGGTTTATCTGTATGTCTAGAAACAACTATGGAAGGAAGTATTGATTCAAATTTAGTTGACCTTGATCATGTTAGTACTTGGTTTGATAAGAAACCGCAAACATTTGGATCTCCTAACAACACTGTTCAAAGCAATGATATTTCGAAACCAAGATTGATCAAGGAGTCATTTAATAATTTAATTGATGGTGTTGGTTTTTTTCATCCAAATTATGGGATTTCTGTTACTAGTAGGGATTGTTTAGACATTAAAAATGTCAATAAATTTCCAAATGGATTAACTGGAACTTTTATTTCGATTCAGCAAGAAAATACTGAAACTGTAGCCAATGGATTTGCTTTTGCTGAGGGTGGTGGCAATGAAAATGTTATTAAGCCTCTTGGGTCTGGGCTTAATTCTATTTCATATAACCTTTCAGCTAAATATGGTCAGCCACAAATTATTGCGCAGAAGGTTTCAGGAGCTTCAAACAAAGTTTATGTCGATGGTGAGGCGGGAACTTCAGAGAATGGTGCAAGCCTCAACCATATGCTAATTTAAATGAAATTACACTTGCTTGTCGAGATTATGATGGCTACACATTTCATTCTGCATCTGAAATTGGCGAAGTTATAATTTACAACATAGCATTGTCTAGCTCTGAAATGAAAATGGTAGAAAGTTATTTAAGCAATAAATTTGCCATTAAGTTAAATAAATAGTATTATCCACTTTAGCTAAATTATTTAGTGTTAAAAGTTTTAATTTTATTAGTCGTTTTTAATTTATTTGTCTGTAATGGGGTATATGCACTTTCTCCAGAGGGTAGACTAAAAAATGACCAAAGCGAAGATCTTGCCCATAAGATATTTACCCAAGTTCGGTGCTTGATATGCTCTGGTCAGGTGATTGAATCTTCGGATAATCAATTTGCTCTTTCGATGAGGCAGTTAATTAGAAAAAAAATTACAGAAGGCCTAGATGAAGATCAAATAAAAAAATTTTTAGTTCAAAAATACGGGGAAGATATATTATTAGATACTAATTATGATAGTAAAAATATCATATTATGGTTTTTGCCAATAATTTTTGCTATAACGATTATCTTTGTTTTTATTCGTTTTTTTCGATGATTTTTTTGGTGATTTTTTTAACATGATTGGTAATGGCTGAAATATTTTCTTCTAATTCTTGTAAAATATTGCCATTGTTATTTTCTAATTCTCTTCTAATTGCAATTGCATAAAGAATAGCCAAAGTTTTTTCATCTACTATGTTTGATTCTTCACTCAATTTAATAATTTCTTGATTTACAACTTTGCCAATATCAATTATTTCTCGTTCTTCTTCTTTTGAACACTCAACTGTATAAACTGATTTGTAGATTGGGATACTGATTTTCAAATTTCTTAACTTTCAATTAAAATTCTTTCAACAATCTCTAGATCTCTTTCAATTTGATCAATTGCTTTGCTATTTTTTTCTGAATCTCTTAGAATTTTTTGTTTTAACTCAGTATTTTCTTGTCTTAATTTTGAAAGATCACTAAAAATATTAGAGTTATAAAGTCCTTGGCTTTTTTTAACTTTAACTAAATTTTCTACCGCAAAATCGAGTTGGTTAATTTCGTGAGAAAGATTTAATAATAATTTTCTAATTCTGATTTTATTATTTAAAACTCGCATTTTTATGATCGGTAATCTTTATTAATGGTAACATATTCCTCATTTAAATCGCTAGCATAAATTGTTGCTAGACCTTTGCCAAGTTTGAGTTCAATCTCAATTTTAACTTCCTCATTTTTTAAATATTGATGAACCTCCTTTTCAACATAATTTTTACTTAATTCACCATTTAAAACAATATTAAAATCGCCAATCTTCAAGCTAACATTTTCTTGTTTAGCCTCAGGACAAGATTTGCCGATAGCCATAATAATTCGACCCCAATTTGGGTCTGCAGCTGCAATTGCAGATTTAATAAGAGGGGAATTGCCAATTGATAAGGCTACTTGTTTTGCCGATTTATTGTTTGTTGCTCCTTTAACAGTTATTTCAATTAGTTTTTTTACGCCTTCACCGTCTAAAATAATCATTTTTGCTAACTCTAAGCATAATTCATCTAATTTTTTTTTAAAATCTGCTAAGCTTTGATCGTTTTCGTCTAAAATTTTTATATTTTTAGCTGTTTTGGTGGCGAAAATTAACAAAGTGTCATTGGTTGAAGTGTCTGAATCTATAGTAATTGAGTTAAAGCTCTTTTCAGTTGCATCTTTAAGTAATTTTGATAAAATTTGATGATTGATGTCGGCATCAGTAAAGATAAAACTTAACATAGTTGCCATATTTGGGGCAATCATACCAGCTCCTTTTGCAAAACCAATTAATTCGATATTTTTATCACCAATTTTACACATCTTCTTTACTAATTTTGGCTTAGTGTCGGTTGTCATAATTGCTTTGCTGGCCATATCCCATGAATCTTGGTTAAAATTAGCATTTTTAACTATTTCAGGAATTTTATCGGTGATTTTCTTAACTGCTAATTTTTCACCAATTACGCCAGTTGAACATATAAAAATTTGATCATCTTTGCAATCTAGAGATTTGGCTAAATATTTTGATTTCTTTTCAACTGCTAAAAATCCATCCTTACCTGTAAAGCAGTTTGCATTTCCTGAATTTACTAGCAAAGCTTTTGCTTGACCTTTTATAATATTTTTTTGGCACCATATTACTGGCGCAGCCCTCATTGATGATTGAGTAAAAACACCGGCAATTTCTGCCAATCCTTTAAAGTAAACCAATAACAAATCATCGCGATTCTTATATTTAATGCCGCAATTTGTAGTAGCAATTTTAATATCTTGCATTTGCTTATGAAGATTTAATTTTTTTTGAAAAATCTTGAACTATTTTAGTTATTTCTTTCAAAGATTCATCTTTTTTATATGGTTTTTGTAAAATTTCAGCTATCTTTGCAACTAATGTTGAGCCAATTACAATTCCGTCAACATTTAGCTGACAAAATTTAGCTGCCATATCAGGATTTTTAATGCCAAAGCCAATATTTATTGGTAAATCTGAAATTTCTTTCAATTTTTTAACATTTTCAATATTATCTTCAAAGTTGGCTTCTTTAGTTCCGGTAATGCCAAGCATAGAAATTAAATATAAAAAGCCACTAGCATTCTTGACTATTTTTTTAGCTCTTTCCCCAGTTGTAGTTGGTGCAATTAATTGAATTAGGTCTAAATTATTGTCTTTAATTTGGTTTATAATTTCATCTTCTTCTTCAAGAGGTAAGTCAACTATTAGAAAGCCATCTACCCCAGATTTTTTTGCTTCATAAAATATTTTATCAATACCAAACTTTAGAATTGGGTTAAAATATCCCATTAAAATAATTGGTGTTTTATCATCAATTTTTCGAAATTCTTGTACCATTTTCAGTGTTTTATGGAGATTCATGTCATTTTTTATAGCTCTTCGCGAAGCTTCTTCAATTATTGGTCCATCACCAGCTGGATCAAGAAATGGAATACCAAGTTCAATAATATCGGCTCCTGACCTTGGTAAGGTTTTAAGAACTTCAAGGCTGGTTTTATAATCTGGATCACCAGCGCAAATATATGCTGTGAATGCTTTTTGTTTTTTTTCCTTAAGTTCAGTAAACTTTTCGTTTATACGAGTCATTTTTATTACTAATTGCTATATTCCAACCAATAAAACAAAGTTTTGTTGGCAAGCTCAACTGGGCGTCGGTCACAATTGACCGTCTAAAATTTTTAAACTTCAGTAAACTTTTCGTTTATAGGAGTCATTATTTAATGTCTAAAATTTTGGAAACTGTGTCGATATCCTTATCACCTCGTCCAGACAAATTAACGACAATAATCTGATCTTTTTTCATTTTGCTGGCTAATTGGCAAGCAAAATAAATACCATGAGATGATTCAAGAGCTGGTATAATACCTTCATATTTTGATAATATTTGGAATGCTTCTAAAGCCTGATCATCGGTAGCGCTAACATATTTAACTCTATCAATTGAATGTAAATAAGCATGTTCAGGGCCAATTCCAGGGTAATCTAGTCCAGCTGAAATTGAATGAGCATCATAAATCTGCCCATCATCATTTTGTAAGAAAAAAGTTTTATTGCCATGTAAAACCGCTTCTTCTCCTTTGCTAATTGAAGCTGAATGTTGACCAGTTTCCAAGCCTTTGCCGGCAGCTTCAACTCCATACATTTTGATATTTTTATCTTCTAAAAAATCATAAAATAAACCAATTGAGTTTGAACCACCACCAATGCAGGCAACTAAAGCATTTGGTAATTTATTTTCTTGTTCAAGAATTTGTATTCGAGTTTCCTTGCCAATAATTGAGTGAAAATCACGAACCATCATCGGGTATGGATGAGGTCCGGTGACGGTACCAAGTAAATAATAAGTGTCATTAGCATTAGCAATCCAGTCTCTCATAGCTTCGTTTATGGCATTTTTTAAGCTTTTGGAGCCTGTTTCAACTGGTTTAACTTCAGCTCCTAAAAGCTTCATACGAAAAACATTCGGTGCTTGACGTTCAATATCTTTGGCACCCATATAAATAGTGCAAGGCATCGAAAATAAAGCGCAAACTGTCGCAGTCGCCACGCCATGCTGACCAGCTCCTGTTTCAGCAATAATTCTTTTTTTACCCATTTTTTTTGCCAATAAAATTTGGCCGATGCAATTATTTATTTTGTGTGAGCCAGTGTGGTTTAACTCATCTCTTTTAAGGTATATTTTTGCTCCACCAAATTTTTCAGTCAGTTTTTTTGCAAAATATAGCGGAGAAGGGCGTCCTACAAAATAATTGAAGTAGTAATTTAGCTCTTCTTTAAATTTTGGATCGTTTTTGATATTTAGGTAAGATTCTTCTAATTCTAGAACTGCCGGCATTAAAGTTTCAGCGATGTAGCGCCCACCAAATTTGCCGAATTTACCTTGATTGTCTGGTTGATTATAAGTCATTTTTTAAAAAATAAATTTTGCTTACCAAATCTTAAAATCAATTATTTACAAAGGCTAGAATTGTTTAAAATAAAAATTGACAATTTGCAGGGTTTTTGAAGGTATATTTTATTTGTTTTTCTTTAATTTTATCTAAAAACGCTAATTTTCGTTTAAGAAACTAATTCTGTTTTTTAAGATAAAAATCGAAGAAAATGAGCCAAAGGCAAAGTCTAAATGTATCATTAAAAGACCCCTGCAAATCAACCAATTTTGAGGAATTTTTGAGGGAGATTTGATCAGATTAATTGATTAATAATCAATTAATCCATCAAATCGGCAATTATTTTTTAAATTTTAGCGTATCAAGATATACGTGAATTT
>JAURQX010000014.1 GCA_030835905.1 Alphaproteobacteria bacterium | reverse complement strand
TTATATTTTTTAAATTTTAGCGTATCAAGATATACGTGAATTTAAAAAATTAAAATAACAACAAAATTACTAAAATTCGTTGATTTGCAGTGGTCTTTACTTAAAAAGCTCGCCATATATACTGATATGCATCGCTTTTTAAATTAAATCCAAAAGATAAAATCTCTTTGATAAAATAGGCAATCTTAGCTTGAAATGCTATAGAATTATAGATGGGATTTGTTATGTATAATATTTTTTCAATTACTGTTGAAAACGTAACTTGCTAAATTTCTTAATTTATTTTTTAATTCATTGTCATCAATATTTTGAATTACGTTATTAACAAATTCTTGTTTATTTTTTGAAATCTCTAAGATTTTACTTTGATTATTTACTATCATTTTCGGTTCTTGCTTAATATGAATTTTATAAATTGCCTTATATCCATAAAAAGACGCAATTCTTTCAATTAAAATTTCACTATTATTTTTTAAAAAAAACCCTGTAGCAGAGTTAAAAGCGCTAATTGTAAGTTTTATATTGCCAGAATCCTTGGTAAAAGAAATTTTATTTGGTTGACAGAATTCGCAATATTTTTTTCCAACAATATCTGGCCAGTTTTTAACTAAATTACTGATTATATTGTATTTTTTATTATTTTTACTAGCAATTGGCCCTAATAAATTACTAATAACATTCTCAATATTCTTTAGTCCTGTAAAGTTATTTTTCATTGGAATGTATAATTTTTGCTTTTTTGATGTAGTATCTTGGAAATTTTGCTAGGCAATTTTGAAAACTCTGATCAAACATATCTTTGTTATCAAAAATTGCAAAACAAGTTGATCCAGATCCAGTCATTTTAGCAGCAATTGGTCTTTGGCTTTTTAGAAATAAAAGCAATTCAGCTATTTTTGGTTCAATAAGTTGTGTAATTTCTTGCAATTGGTTTGGACAATCTTTTATTAAATCTATTGGATTTTGTTTTAGGATTGTTATATCAGGTATTAAATTACTATAATTTTGCTGAAAATTATCAAAAATTTCTTTGGTTGAAATATGAATATTTGGGTTAATCAATAAAACATCAATTGGCTCAAATTTATTTATATTACATGAAACAAATCCTCTTTTTCGGACAATCGAAGCTTTATCTTCAAAAAAAAATGCTAAGTCAGATCCGAATTTAAAAGAAATTTCCTGTAATTTACTTTTACTTAAAGTTAAATTAAATTGATCGTTAATAAAATTCATAAGACATGCTCCATTACTTGATCCACCACCAAGTCCAGCACCAATTGGTATATTTTTTATTAACTCAATGTTAATATTTCTATCAATCTTAAATTCACTAACAAAAAAATTAAATATTTTAGTAAAAATATTATCTTGAGGATTTATGATATTATTGGTGTCACCACTAATTTCTAATTTAATCAAAGGTTTATCCACTGTTTCGATACCACAGGAAAGTTTTATTTGGTCATATAAATTAAGATATGCAAATACAGATTCTAGATCATGAAATTCATCATTGATTTTGCCAACTATTTTAAGAAACAGATTAATTTTAGCTGGGGAGTTATAAAAGATAAAATTCTCAACCATTTAGCTTACGCTATTTTAAGTTTAAGACGATAGGGTAGTTTCCACCATTTCTTTTAATAAATAGCATTAATTTGTTCTGATTTTTCATTTCCTTTTCAATTATTTTTTTAAGGCTAGAGATGTCTTTAAAATCAATTTGATTTACAGTTAAAATTACATCACCAACTTTTACACCCTTGAGATTAGCTTCAGATTTTTCTTCTACTTCAGTGATTAAAACACCCTTGGTATCAGCGGCTATGTCTAACAACTCTTTATGATCTTTAGTTAATTTTATTACAGTTAATCCTAAAAATTGATACGATTCTTCATTAAATTTTTTAAGGAGCATTTTGTTTGATCTTGAATCAACATGATCTTGAGGCATGCTAACAACTTTTACATTAAAATTTTTAATTTTTCCTTGGCGGAGCACATCTATACTTGCTACTTCTCCAGCCTTATAACCAGAGATAATTTTTGGTAGCATTTTCATTTCCTTGATATCGTGATCATCAATTTTAATTATAATGTCAGATGGAACTATTCCAGCCTTTGCTGCAGGACCTTCCTCAGCAATATCATTTACAAAAGCTCCATTTATATCTTCTAAATTCATTGCTTGTGCAATCTCGGGCGATATATCTCTTACAGTAACGCCAATCCAACCTCTAATAACTTTTCCACTCTGTTTAAGTTGCTTAATAATATCTTGCGCAATTTGAGAAGGTATTGCAAACCCTAGGCCAACATTGCCACCAGTTGGTGAAAGGATTGCTGTGTTAATTCCTACCATTTCACCATTGAGATTAAACATTGGTCCACCAGAATTACCAGTATTAATTGCCGCATCAGTTTGAATATATTCTTGAATCTGACCATTTTGTAAGTTTCTTCCTTTTGCAGATACAATTCCAGTTGAAACAGATTGGCCAATTCCATAAGGATTGCCGACAATTATAAGCCAATTACCAACTTTAAGTATAGATGAGTCTCCAATTTTAACTGTCTTTAAATTTGTGGCATCTATTTTTAACAACGCTAAATCTGTTTTTTTGTCATAGCCAACTATTTCTGCAAAAAATTCTCTTTTATCATTAAGAATAATTTTAATTGACAAAGAATCTTTTACTACATGGTAGCTTGTAACTATATAGCCATTACTTTCGATAATAAAACCCGAACCAACTGAAGATAAATCATCATCAAATGATTTATTTTTATTTTGAGTCGCCCACACATCAACTACTGTTGGCAAAATATCATTGATAACTGAAGTAAGATCTGCTGATAAAATTGTATTCTTAGAAGAGGTGATAGTATTGTTTTTTGGATCTTTAGCAGTTTTTGTTGGAGAATCACTCCTAATCTCGGTGTTTGTATTTGATTGGGGACTTCCTTCTTGAGCACTTGAAATATCGCTCAATGAGCAATAAATTGAAATTAAAAGTAAAATTTTAAATATAGATCTAGCCACACTAATTATTTCCGAAATATTTAAAGAATTGACCCTTAGGAGCAACAACAAAGCTTGTATTTTCTTTACTAAATGATTTTTCATAGGCCTTCATTGCGCGATAAAATTCAGCAAATTGTGGATCTTTACCATAACCATATGCATAAATATTATTAGCTCGGGACTCGCCACGACCACGAGTCAAGTTTGAGCTTTTTTCAGCCTCTGCTAGAATAATTGTTCTTTGTTTATCTGCTTGCGCGCGAATTTTGTCAGCCTCTTCAGCTCCTTGAGCTCTTATTTCTCTGGCTTCTTTTTCTCTTTCTGCACGCATTCTTGCAAAAATTGAATTCGAGTTTTCTTTTGGTAAGTCTGATCTCATAATTCTTACATCAATAATATCAATACCATAAATTTTTGCTTCTAAATTGACTACATCTTTTATTCGAGTCATTATATCTCCACGATTTTCGGTTAGTAATTGATTTAGCTTAAATTCGCCAATAATTTTTCTAAGGCTAGAATCAAGTACTGCTGATAATTTTGGAGAAACTCCATAAACGCTTCTTACTGTTGTATAAAATTTTAAAGGATCTGTAATTTTGTATTTAGTAAAGGCGTTAATTATTATTCTTTTTTGATCATTAGCTATTAATTCTTGATCGGTAATGCTTAAATCGAGAATTCGATTATCAAAAAAAATTAAATTTTGAATAAAAGGTATTTTAAAGTTAAGTCCAGGATTTGTAACAACCCTAACTGGCTCTCCAAACTGCAAAATCAAAACCTGTTCTCTTTGATCAACTTTGAAGGCTGACGCATTAAAAGTTACAAAAATAATTGTAACTAAGATTATAATTTTTTTTATCTTACTATTCATCTTGCTTATTTAATTAATTTTAAGTTTGTTATTTAGTGGTAAGTAAGGAACAACTCCTGATTTAGAAGCATTGCCATCAATAATAATTTTATCAATGTTGCCATAGATTTTTTCCATAGTTTCAAGATATATTCTGTTTCTAGTTACTGTTGGGGCTCTTGAGTATTGGCCATATACTTCAAGAAAACGTCCAATTTCACCTTCTGCCTTAGCAATTACTTCTTGACGATAAGCTTCTGCATCTTCAACCATTTTGGCGGCACTACCTTTTGCTCTTGGTATGATATCGTTAGCATAAGACTCGGCCTGATTAATAACTTCACGATTATTAGCTCTTGCAGTTTGAACATCTCGATATGCATCAATTACTTGCGCTGGTGGATCAACTCTTCTTAATTGCACTAGAGCTATTCTAACTCCAGATTGATAGGAGTCTAAAATTTCTTGCAACAAGTCTTTAGTTTGGTCTTCAATTCTCTTTTTACCTTCAGCTAGAGCGTCGGCTATTGGAGTTCTAGCAATAATTTCACGCATAGCACTTTCTGATGCCTTTCGAATAGTGTCGATTTGGTTACTAATATTAAAGACGTATTTTTTTATGTCTGAAATTTGCCATTGAATTTGAAACTCAATATCAACAATATTTTCATCACCTGTTAACATCAGACTTTCTGCATCAAAATTACGGTTTTGGTATTTTCTATCTGATGTTGAAAAGCCAAACTCTTCAGTATTAACATTAGTAACACTCAATTTTATAATTTGTCCAATTGGGTATGGAATACGATAATTTAAACCTGGACTAGTAATTGAATGGAATTTTCCAAAATACAAAACAACTGCTTCTTCATCTGGCTCAACCTTATAAAAACCAGAAACAAGCCACAATAAAATAAAAAACAAGAAAATAATGCCAAAAATTGATTTTTTGATTTTATTATCAGGGAATTTGGTTATTTTTCCATTTTTATTGCTATTTCCGCTTCCAAAAACTTCTTTTATGATGTTTTTAATGAAATCTTCTCCCTTTTTAAAAAGTTCATCTAAATTAGGATCGTCGTTAGTTTTATCGTTAGGCTTTTTGCTTTTATCGTTATCATCGTTCCAAGAACCCCAAGGCCCTTGATTTGCAAAAATTTTTTTAAACATTAGGTTAGATTTTTACTTATTATTGCGTCAATATATTGACTAACATAAAACTCAAAAATTGAAAAATAAACATGAAATTTAAAGATAATAAAACCTTAGATTAT
This sequence comes from Alphaproteobacteria bacterium, assembly GCA_030835905.1. Taxonomy (GTDB): domain Bacteria; phylum Pseudomonadota; class Alphaproteobacteria; order Rickettsiales; family UBA1997; genus UBA1997. The sequence goes on along the minus strand of JAURQX010000014.1, from coordinate 10,104 downwards.
TTTATGGGTAATCAGCCAATTAAGCTTAAAATTCCTCAAGTTAAAAAAATAATCGCAGTTGCTTCAGCTAAAGGCGGTGTTGGTAAATCAACTATAGCTAGTAATTTAGCCGTTTTAATGGCAAACAAAGGTAAAAAAATTGCCTTAGTTGATGCTGATATATATGGTCCCTCAATTTCATTTTTGATGAATGTTGATCAAAAGCCACAAATTAAAAATAATTTATTTGTTCCCGTGGTTAATTATGGAGTTAAAATAATGTCTATTGCTATGATTTTACAAAATGGTATTGCTGGAATTTGGCGTGGACCAATGATTAATAAAATTCTTAATCAATTGCTGAGAACTGTTGATTGGTCATTTGACAACAATGAGATTGATTGTATGATAGTTGACATGCCACCGGGAACTGGCGATATTTATTTAAGCTTAGCACAAAATTTCGAAATTGATGGAGTTTTGCTAGTTTCAACTCCGCATAATTTATCAATAATTGATAATGAGAGATCAATTGATTGCTTTAATAAGCTGGATATAAAAATTTTGGGTCTTATTCAGAATATGTCATATTTGGCAATTGATCAAAAAAAACATTATCTCTTTGGCAAAGATGGTGTAAAAAAGTTAGCTAAAGACCATAATATTAATTTTCTTGGTGAATTGCCAATTTTAGAGAAAATTAATCAATTGAGCGAAGAAAGGCAATTAATAGCTAATTTTGATTGTGAATTTACTAGAAATTTGGATAAAATAAGCTGTGATTTATGATAATTTTTAAGTTAAAGAAAATCATGTTAACTGCATTACTAGTATACTCTACTTTACTTTTGATACTATTTTTAGCTCAAAGAAGGATACAATATCTACCAACTGGAAAAATTTTAACACTTGATGCTTATAAATTAAGTGACTTTTCTGAGCAAACTATCACAACTATTGATGGAGTTAAAATCTTTGCATGGTTTAAAGACCGAAGAGAAAAAAATAGAAAAATAATTTTTTACCTGCATGGCAATGGTGGTAGCCTAGGAGATAGAGCTTATAGATACCGAAAATTTGCTGATAAAGGATATGGTGTTTTAGCAATTTCGTATAGAGGTTACAAAAAAAGCGAAGGTAGTCCAAGTGAGAAGGGTTTGATTTTGGATGCTAAAGCTGGTTTAGATTTTTTGTTGAAAAAAGGTTTTGTAAATGATGATATTATAATATATGGCGAATCTTTAGGTTCTGGGGTTGCAACTCAGCTTGCTGCAAATCAAGATTTTAACTTATTGATTTTGGAATCTCCATACTCATCAATAGTTTCAGTGGCTAGTAAAACATACTGGTATGTTCCATTAAGATTTTTGCTAAAAGATAAGTTTGAATCAGTTAAATATTCGCCAAAAATCAAGACCCCAACTATAATTTTTCATGGTAAAAAAGATAGTGTTGTAAGCTTTAAAGAAGGTAAAAAACTTTTTGAATCAATAAAAGCTGTAAAAGATTTTATTTTAGATGAGAATTTGGGTCATGTAGAATTTGATCCTAGCTTTGTCTTGGAAGAAATTACTAATTTTCAGAAAAATTAAAGATTTATAAATCGAAATCATTTTTAATATTAATCATTTCAAGGCATGCCTCAGCAGCATCTCCACCTTTGTTTTTCTTTTTAGGATCTGCTCTATCTAGTGCTTGCTGTTCATTTTCTACAGTAATTACACCATATCCAACTGCAGTTTTAAGAGTTATTGCAAGATGACTTATACCACGAGCTGATTCTTGACATACATAGTCATAATGAGTTGTTTCGCCTCTAATAACACAGCCTAAAGTGATATAACCAGAGTATTTTCTACTTGTTTCGGCCATAGCAATTGTTGCTGGTATTTCAAAAACTCCAGGAACTTTTATAACATCATATTCATATTCTGAATTTTTAATTTTTTCTAATGCGCCATCTAGTAGCATATTAGAAATATTTTGGTAAAAAGTTGATTGAATTATTAAAATTTTTTTCATTATAAGGTTATTTATCTAATAAAAGTAATCCAAAAAAGTTACCGATTATAATTCAATTTTCAATATTTGCTTCTAAAATAATTATTAAATGACATCTGAAGTTTCAAAAATTAAACAAGAAATCAGCAATTTATTACAAGAAATTGCCAAACATGATGAAGCATATCACACAAAAGATTCGCCATTAATCAGCGACAGCGAATATGATAATCTTAGAAGTAAACTCGAATCGTTTAAATCAAAATATCCTGATTTTTTTTCTGGAGAAATTAAAGCTTTATATGATTTGGTGGGAGGCAAAACTCTAGATATTTTTAGTAAAATTGAGCATTCAAAGCCAATGCTTTCGCTGGCCAACGCCTTTGATGAAGAAGATGTAAAGGATTTTATTAAAAAAGTTGAAAGATTTTTAGGTTTAGAGAGTAAGAAAAAAAATCAAGAACCTCAATTAAAGCAACAAGATTTATTTTTACAAAATTTGAAGGTTGATGAAGTTAAAGATTTGCAATTTGGTATATTTTGCGAACCAAAAATAGACAGCCTTTCTTTTAGTGCCAGATATGAAAATGGTCAGCTGATCTATGTTGCTACACGAGGTGATGGTTTTAAGGGTGAAGATGTTACGCAAAATGTTAAAACCATCAAAAATTTTCCACATATTTTAAAATCAGCAAATCCACCGCGAATATTTGAAGTAAGAGGTGAAATTTATATGGGAAAAGAAGACTTTACTAAATTAAATTCAGAAAACGAAGTTAATGGCACTAAAGTCTTTGCAAATCCTCGAAATGCAGCAGCTGGGTCTTTAAGACAATTGAATCCAGAAATTACCGCCACAAGAAAATTAAAATATTTTGCATATTCTCTTGGTACTACAACTGATGATTTTGTTTGCAAATCGCAAAGTGACTTATATCAAAAATTAAAAGAATTTGGTTTTAATATTGAGCCAAACTTTAAATTATGTCAAAAATTAGATGATATCTTAGACAATTATAATAAAATTTGTGATAAAAGGCACGAGTTAGATTATGATGTAGATGGTTTAGTATATAAAATAAATGATTTTACCCTGCAACAAAGGCTGGGTTTTGTTGCTAGAAGTCCTAGATGGGCAATTGCTCACAAATTTCCAGCAGAAAAAGCCAAAACTTTAATAAAAAATATTGTAATCCAAATTGGTAGAACCGGGGCCTTGACACCTGTTGCAATTTTGCAACCAGTTAACATCGGAGGGGTTATGGTAACACGAGCAACATTGCATAATCAAGATGAAATTGAGCGCAAAGATATTAGGATTGGCGACACAGTCTTGGTTCAAAGAGCTGGAGATGTAATTCCTCAAGTTCTAAAAGTTGATAAAGGGAAAAGATCGCTAGACTTGCCAAAATTTCTATTTCCTAAAAATTGTCCAGTATGTAATGCAATTATTGTTAAGGTTGAAGACGATGTGGTGGTGCGTTGTAGCAATGGCTTAAAATGCAAAGCGCAATTAGTTGAAAGTTTAAAACATTTTGTGTCAAAAGACGCTTTTGATATTTCTGGCCTTGGTAAAAAGCAGATTGAAAATTTTTTTGAAGAGGGTCGTATTAAAAATTTTGCTGATATTTTTAAACTATCGCAAGATAAAGAAGGATTAATAACGCTACATCAAAAAGAGGGGTGGGGTAAAAAATCAGCTGATAATCTTATTTTTGCAATTCAAAGCAAAAGAAAAATATCGCTTGATCGCTTTATATACGCTATTGGTATTCGTCATATAGGTCAAACAACTGCAAAAATGTTAGCACAACATTTTATTTCATATCAAAATTTTCGTGACAAATTGTTATCAATTATCAACTTAGCTAATGATGAACTTGAAAATAATATAGATTATCAAGATCTAATTGCAATTGACGGCTTGGGAATTAAAATGGTGCAGGCATTAATAGAATATTTTCAAGATCAAACAAATTTGAAAATGATATTAGACTTAGAATCCGAGCTTAAAATAATGGAAGCTAAGAAAAATTCATCATCATTTTCTGGAAAAACTATAATTTTTACTGGTGGCCTAGATAGCATGTCTAGATCTGAAGCTAAAGTAAAAGCTGAAAGTTTGGGATTAAAAGTTGTTGGCTCTATTTCAAAAAAAACCGACATTGTAGTTGTTGGCAACGATGCAGGTTCAAAATTAAAAAAAGCACAAGAGCTTGATCTTAAAATTTTAAATGAGAATGATTGGCTTGAATTTATTTCTAAAAATCAACTAGGTTAAAATGAGAAAATTATTTTTTTTACTAATTAGATTTTATCAATTATTTGTTTCGCCATTATTAGGTTTTAATAAATGTCGTTTTTATCCAACATGTTCAAATTATTTTATCGAATCTATAAATAAAAAGGGTGTTATGGTGGGGTTTTTTTATGGTTTAAAAAGAATCTTAAAATGCCACCCCTTTTCTAAAAAAAGTGGTTTTGATCCTGTAAAATGAAATATTTTCGATTAACATTCGTTAGATTAATCAAAAAGATGTTTGTGGCAAGGTTTAGATACTTAAAATTTTTTAAATTTGTCATATTGTTATTTTTGTTGCAAACTAATAGCAGTAATGGTCAATCTGATGCTACTAGTAATCAATTTTTAAAAGATTTAAATTCTCAATTGCTTGAACAAAAAAAAGCTCTAGATCCTTTTGGTGGTAAAAAAGTGGAAATTGATATTGAATCTTTGGGTTTGGATAATGTGAATGAAGCATCAAAAAAACAGCTAAATTCTAAGGAGGAAGTTAGTAAAAATAAAAAAGTTGTTGATAGCAAAATTACAAATGATAATGGGCCACCAAAAGTTGAATTTCTAAATGCTGAAGAAAATAAAGATTTAAAAGACGATGAAGATAACGCAAAAGAAGTTAAGGATAATCAGGATAACAGTGTAAAAAAAATAATTACTGAAGAAAAAAAACCTGAAAATGACCAAGAAGGAATTTTAGGATCTATTAAGAAAATTGTTAATAAAATTATAGAATCAGACATAGTTGAATCGACACTAGACATAACAAATAAACTTCCGTTGGGTAAAAAAGAATCTACTAAGTCAGAACCTAAAGAGATAAAGGCGAAAGAAAATGTTAAAAGCCAAGAAGAAATATTTGAAGAAGAGATGGAGGTTCTTAGGCAAAAATATGTATATCCATTGCAAGATGGAGATGAATATCAAGATTTAAAAGCTTCATATGCTCGGCCACAAAAAAAAGATTTAAACCACTATATTAAGGATGAAGCTCCGGCGCTACCGATTTTAAGCAGATTTCGTACCAATGATAATCTGCATATTCCAGTTATTCCAACCCCCCAAGAAAGAATTAATCATTTATTTTCAACTATAGATAAGCAAAATGTAAGATATTTTAATAGCTCATACAAATATGTACAAAATCCAAATGCATATAATATTTATGGCGAAACGCTACTAACTTACGCAATTCAAAGAAGAAATTATCAGATTTTAGCATCAATTTTAGCAAGAGGGGCAGATCCAAATTTATCTAATAAGTTAGGTCACAGTCCTGCAGCAATAGCAATAGAAATCAAAGATTTTATGGCTTTCCAAATGCTTTTTGAAAATGGTGCCAATTTAAACTTTAGAGATAAATTTGGAAGAAATTACTTAATGTACGCAGCGAGAGTAGGATTTTTACCTGCTGTTGAATATTTAATCGACAAAGGTATTGATATAAATTCAAGAGATGATGATGGATTCACTCCTTTGGCAATTGCTAATAAAAATAATCGTCAACTAGTAATAAAATATTTGGTAAAAAATGGTGCCAAAGCTTGGTCACCAGACGATCAGCAAAATAATGTTAATCAAATTAGTATAATGAGAGAGTTGCAGAATAGATGGCAGGGAAGATGATTTGCATTAATAATTTTAAATCAGTGCTAATCGATAAACTCATAAACTTCCGCTTTTAATCTTTAATTATTAAAGCTTAATCAATCTTATCAGAAAAAAGAGACTTATTAAGAAATACATTTTAGATAAAACAGGCAAAAATTAAATTTTTTAAAATAAATAGTTGCTTTCAAATTTCTTGTATGTAGGTTATCATTTCTCAACTATGCAGTATAGCCGAACCAGAGGTAAATGCAGCTAGTTTTATTTTTACTTTATAACAATAAAAAGTTTTAACTATGCACAAAACAGATTTAATCAAGCAAATTGCTAATGATACAGGTTTATCTCAAAAAGACGCAGCTTCTGCTCTTGAGTCTTTCCTGTCAACAGCTACTAAAGCTTTAAAAAAAGGTGACACTATCACTTTGATTGGTTTTGGAACTTTTAAAGTTACTAAAACTGCTGCTAGAAAAGGACGCAATCCTCAAACTGGTAAAGAAATTCAAATCCCAGCTTCTAAAAGAGTTAGATTTACAGCTGGTAAAGGTCTTAAAGAAGAAGTTAATTAATTTCTTTACTCAAAAAGAGTCTATCTTTTAAAAAGACAGACTCTTTTTGTTTTATGTATTTGGGCGATTAGCTCAGCTGGTAGAGCATCTCCCTTACAAGGAGGTGGTCGGCAGTTCGAATCTGTCATCGCCCACCATTTCATGATTTCTTTTACCTCATAAATGGGGGTGTAGCTCAGTTGGTTAGAGCGCCTGCCTGTCACGCAGGAGGCCGCGGGTTCGAGTCCCGTCACTCCCGCCACTACTTTTATCTCGAAGGCAGCTTTATAATTTTATCGGAAAACAGTTAGCTGAATTGGTATTATACCATCTAAACTTCATAATTGACCATTTGGATAAATATTTTGAGGATAAAACTTGCTATAAAAAGCGCCGATGTATTTGATATACTTCAAGTTTTTTATAGTAAGTTTTAGGTCAAAAGATAAAACCAAATGGTCAATTATGAAGTTTAGATGGTATTATATAGGCTATCAATTTCTTTCTTATATTTTTGCTCAAGCAATGTTCTTTTAAGTTTCATAGATGGGGTTATTTCTCCAGTTTCGATTGAAATCTTGTCTTTAATAACTAAGAATTTTTGTACTTTTTGCCATTTATCAAGATTCTGATTTGTTTGTAAAATCTTACTTTCAATAAATTTTTTTAAATCTTGAGATTCCAAAAAATCTTTTTCACTACCTTTAAAATTGAATTTTCTCTTAAATTTTGATAATATTTCAAAATCTGGAAATAATAGTGCTGAAGTAAATGGTCTATTTTCTGCATTTATTATGGCGCCAATTAAAAATCCTAAATTTTGTACAAGCTTTTGTTCAATGGGAACTGGGGTTACATATTTTCCATAGGCGGTTTTGAATAACTCTTTTTTACGACCAGTGATTTTTAGAAAACCTCTTTTGTCAATTTGCGCTAAATCACCGGTCTTTAACCAGCCATCTTTGCTAACCATTTTTTTTGTAAGATCTGGTTGATTATGATATCCTTGCATAATGTTTGGACCCTTTACTTCAAGTTCTTGACTTTTTTTATTGATACGAATCTTAACATTATTTAGCACTTTGCCGACTGTCCTAAATTTATAGTTTTTTGGACAATTAGCAGCAATGACTGGTGAAGTCTCAGTCATGCCGTAACCAGGATATAAATTTAAGCCAATATTTGTAAAAAATCGCTCCATATCTTCTGAGATCATTGCTCCACCACAAATAATCATTCTCAATCTAGTGCCAAAAGCTTGGCGAAATTTTTTATAAATTAATTTATCAAAAAAAACATCGATCAAATTTTTTTGCTGATTAACATTTTTAGTAAGCGCTCTTTTTGCTGCAAATTCAGCAAGTTTTTTCTTTAGAATACCGCTTGTTTCAATTGTTGAATTTATTCCAATAAAAACCTTTTCAAGCAATCTTGGCACGGTTGTCATTAGAGTTGGATTGTATTGTTTTAAATAAATTGGCAATTTTTTGATATTATCCACAAAATAAATAGAAATTGCTTGTGAAATGTAGTACATCATTACCATTCTTTCAAAAATATGGGCTAGTGGTAGATAAGAAATTGCAACATCATCTTGGCTAAGTGGAAAAAGGTCCTTAACTGCTATAATTTGCGAAATTAAGTTTTTATGAGTTAATTCAACTCCTTTAGGTCTTCCTGTGCTTCCTGAAGTATATATTATAGTCGCTAAATCTTGATCTTTTATAGGTAATGATAGTTTTTTAAAACTATATTTTTTTGTAATCAGTGATTTTTTGCCCAATTCAATCACTTCTTGAAATGAGATAATGTTTTTTTTACTAAATCTTGCTAATGCTCTATCATTATTATTAAAATATATAATTTTAATTTTTGTCTTTTTTATTTCTTCTAGGTCAATCAAGCTCAAATTATCACAAAAAATTAGGCTTACATCTGAATCTTTTAACTGATATATAAGATTTTGTGTTGAAATGTTGTGAAAGATGGGAACTGTAACCAATCTAGCTAAAATTGCTCCAAAGTCAACTATCAGCCAAATAGGATTTTGATAAGAAAAATTTGCGAGCTTTTGATTGTTTTTAATTCCAATTTCTCTTAGTCCGCAGGCAAATTGTAGGCTCAAGTTATAAAATTCTTGATTTGAAAATGATTTGATTCGACCATTTATTTTATAATTAAGTAAGGTTTTGTTGGTTTGAAGTGAATTCTGATATGATAGTAGATCGCAAATAGTTTTTATGTTTTTCACAAAAATTTATTAATTATTTTTTTTAAAAAAAACCACGTATCTCTGGCTTGCATATAAAAATCAGTATGCTGTTTAAGATAATATTTTGCAATAGCATCAATTTGCGCTATTTCTACAAGGTATATGAATATGTAAAATATTAAAATAAAAGTTAATAAATTTGCAAATCTGTCAATTATACTAGCCTTAATTTTTTTATTTTTAGCCTTAATTTGACTAATTTTTGCAATTCTCTTATTGGTACTTGGATGTGTTGAAAAGAGGCTAAAATAGCCATTTTTCCCAAGCATTGAAAGTGCTAGAGACATATTAACTCCACCAAAAGCTAAGGCTGATTGCTTGTCACATCGAAACTCAGTTGACCTAGCAACAAAGCGGCGAAGAAATTCATATATATTATATACAACTATACGATTAAACAGGGTTAGAGTGTAAATAAGTAATGTATATGTTAAATTAATTGTTCTAGTTGATCTATAGCCAAAATGAGGAATTTTATTAACGAGAAAAATTGCAATATTAAAAGTTATAAAAATTAAACTTGAAATCAAATTAGTAATTTTTTGGTTAGTGATAATTAGATAGGTTGGTAAAAAATCTTTATTTATTATATGTGACATTTCATGGCCCAATATACTTCTGATCGAGTCAAAAAAATCGTTAATATTTTTGGTTGATTGTAAATAGTGATTTATAATTCCTTGCGTCAGAACAATATAATTCTTACGAAGACCGCCAATGGCGTATGCATTAACTTCTTCAGATGGCCTAATTAAAAGCTTAACATTTTGACAATTAAACTTTTCTTGAACCTGCATAAAAATTTCACCCAGAAACTGGTAATCTTTAAGATCTTGATAAGATTTACATCCGGCAATTGAAGATTTAGCTGAAAAGCCGATAATAAAATCAAATATTAGATATAATATCATTAAGCTGCTACAGGTAAAAAGTAGTAAAAAAAATGAAATTTTAGCTTGCTCATAAATTTTATTATCAATGGCAATATATTTAAAACCTTGACCAAATTCTATAAAAGGAGCAGTAAGGGCAATTAATGGTATGGCTAAAATTAGTAAATTAAAAGAGGTAGCGATTAGAACCAATGCTAAGTTAATAGGTTTAGCAAACATTTAAAAAATATTGATTTGTTATCATTAGAGATTAGATAAATCTATTTATACTTACTTTTTTAAAACTATAAATCCTTGCAATAAAGGATTGAATTTTTTTGAAAAATTTATCGTAAACAGGAATTAAAGTTTTTATTTGTTGCATTGCTCAGAGCATAAATTAGTAGATTTTTACTGCAATATTTTCCTTTTATTTTTTATTAAAAAATTCGTAATAACCCAACTATTACAGGAATTTTTTAAATAAACCTAAAAGAAAAATCTTCTTGCAAAAATCTACTAATTTAT
>JAURQX010000003.1 GCA_030835905.1 Alphaproteobacteria bacterium | reverse complement strand
ATTAATTGATTAATAATCAATTAATCCATCAAATCGGCAATTATTTTTTAAATTTTAGCGTATCAAGATATACGTGAATTTAAAAAATTAAAATAACAACAAAATTACTAAAATTCGTTGATTTGCAGGGGTCTTAAATTTTGGTATTATACTTGAGCAATCATCCTATCTGTCATATCAATAACTCTTACCAACTCTTTTAAATCTGTAATACCAGCAACTACCTTCATAACCCCATCTTCAATCATTGGTACAAAGCCATTTTTTAAAGCATAATCAATCATTTCTTTACGACTAGCATTGTTAGAGATTAATTCATCAAATTCACGATCAAAAGGGAGTATTTCACAAATTACAATTCGACCCTTATAACCAGAGCCACCGCATTTTTCACAGCCTTGAGCCTTAAATATTTCAGTTACATTGGCATAATTGGGACCTAGAAGTCTTTTCTCTTCTTCGTTTAGAGGTCCCTTCTTTTTGCAATTCTGACATAGTTTTCTAGCAAGTCTTTGCGCTAGTACGCCAATTAAAGAGCCAGACATCAGATAATTAGGTACGCCAATATTTTTTAAACGAGAAATGGCTCCAATCGCGTCGTTAGTATGCAGTGAGCTATAAACTTGGTGACCAGTCATTGCAGCTTGAATTGCTGTAACGGCTGTTTCCTTATCACGAATCTCACCAATCAGAATAACATCTGGATCTTGTCTTAGAATAGTTTTGATACCGGCGGCAAAGTCCATACCTATATCAGCACGAATGTTAGATTGGCGTAAAAGTGGCAAATGATACTCGACTGGATCTTCGAGTGTCATGATGTTTTTATCAATTGAGTTGATGTGGTTAAGTATGGTATAAAGTGTGGTAGTTTTACCAGAGCCAGTTGGACCCGTCAGAATAATAACACCCTCTGGTCTTTTTACCATTTTTTTAATTAGCGCAATTCCTTGATTGGAAAGGCCAATTTTATCAAGAGACAAAATTGATTTCTTTTCATCTAAGATACGCATAACAATGTTTTCGCCATAAATTGTTGGCTGAGTCGAGACACGAAAATCAATTTTACGTCCTAAAATTTCTGAGCCAATCCTACCATCTTGTGGCTTCCTTGCCTCTGCAATATTCATGTCGGACATGATTTTGATACGTACTGAAATTGCTGACCAAAAATCACGGTGAATACTACGAATTTGCACCATTTTACCATCAATACGATAACGCACTCTTAAAAAAAGATTTTCTGGCTCAAAATGCAAATCAGAAGCGCCGCTATGTACTGCATCGGTTAAGATAGCATCAACAAGACGCACCATCGGGCTTTTATAATCACCTCTAAGCTGCGCTTCGTCTGCAATATCATTTGTTTCGGCATTTTCAATTTCTTTTAAAATACCCTCAATCGACATTTCGTAGCCATAATAGTGATCAATGGCTTGAATTAGATCAGTTTCAGGAATATAAACCGGAACAATACGAAAATTTGGTGGAAAATAACGACGAATTTGGTCAATTGCCACAATATCAAAGATATCGGCCATACCAACTGTTATTGAGTCACTGGTGTAGCCAATCGGAATTAATTTGCTATGAAGAGCTACTTCTTTTGGAACTCTTTTGACTAGTTTGGCATCAATTATAGTTGATTTTATGTCAAACTTTTTTACACCGCTTGATTCGTTTAAAATTTCTCCTAACGCGCCCTCAGAAATAAAGCCCATTTCAACCAAGATAGCACCTATGGTCTTCGCGCCCTTAAATCTCTCTTGTTCTTTTAAAGCAATTGTCAGCTGATCTTCGGAGATTACTTTTTTTTCAAGTAATCTTGTACCTATATCAACATTGCTTTTAGATGTTGTCATTTACCAAATTAGGAGAATTAATATAAATATAGATAAGTTATACCATTTAAACTTTTATAAGATAAATTTTGGCTATAAATTCAAGTTAAAACCTTGAAGTATATCCAATACTACTGCGGTTCTAACTTAAATCTCTATCTCAAAATTTTCTCATATAAAATGTTTAGATCTTAACTGACTTATCTATAAGATTAAGCACCTGTTTACAGTGCCTAATATTTGTAGCCAATCTAGATAGTTATACCAAAACTCTTAATCACGCATTTGGACTTTGTCTTTTTAATCTAAAATTTAAGAGAAAAATCTTTTGTATATTGTATATCAGTGATACACGCAATTTTTCTCTTAAATTTGATCTTCAAAATCCTTTATCCAAATGTATCATTAAAGATGAATTTTGGTATTACAATTAAGCCCTGATATTTCAAGGCAAATAAAATTATGTCAATTTTTAATTTATTCTTTAAAAAAGATTTTTAGCAAAACGCTTTTGTAATACTAAATTACCTAACATGATCAAAACAAGATTTGCACCATCGCCTACTGGAAATTTGCACATTGGTGGGGCTCGAACCGCACTTTTTAACTATCTTTTTGCCATGCATCATCAAAAATATGGTCAAGGCGGAGAATTTTTGCTAAGAATTGAAGATACCGACAAAAATCGTTCAACATCTCAAGCGATTCAAGCAATTTTGGATGGCTTAGAGTGGTTAGGACTTGATTATAAAAAGCCTTATATTTTGCAGTCGCAAAATGAAAAGCGTCATCAAGAAGTTGTTCAAAAACTTTTAGAAAAAGAGCAGGCTTATCTGTGCTACACCTCTAAAGAAGAGTTAGATGATCTGCGTCAAAAGGCTCAAGAAAAAGGACAAGTTTTTCGCTTTCAAAGCTCATGGCGCGATAAAATCAATTCACAAAATTCTGACGTTAAGCCAGTAGTCCGTCTTAAGGCGCCAAAAGAAGGATTTTCAATAATTGATGATTTAGTGCAAGGGCGGGTAAAAATTAATAATAATGAAATTGATGATTTAGTTATTCAAAGAGCCGATCTAACCCCAACATACATGCTGGCTGTAGTAGTTGACGATCATGATATAGCAATCACGCACATTATTCGTGGCGATGATCATCTCAACAACACTTTCAAACAACAAGCAATCTACCAAGCTTTGGGCTGGCAAGTGCCAAAATTTGCCCACATTCCATTAATACATGGTAGCGATGGCGCCAAAATGTCAAAAAGGCATGGCGCTACATCCGTTATTGATTACCAGCAAATAGGCTATTTACCACAAGCAATGCGAAATTATTTGCTTAGACTTGGCTGGTCGCATGGTGATGATGAAATTATTAGTGATAGCCAAGCAATCGAGTGGTTTAACCTTGAAAATATCGGCAAAAGTGCCGCACGCTTTGATTTTGATAAGCTAAATTATTTGAATAAATTCTACATTAAAAATCTCGCAAATGCAGAGTTGCTTAGTTTTATCAAGGCAGAAATTGAAAACTCGCAATTTATTCAAAAAAGAGCTAAAAATTTAAATGAAGTAGAACAGCAAAGAATCATCAAAGCCTTAGAATTTATCAAAGAAAAGGCAATTTCAACTAACGATCTAGCTGAGCCTTGCCTGTGTTATCTTGATGATTTTGCGCAAGAATTTGATGCTGATCAGCTTAAGCAAATTCAAGAAAAATCACCATTAATTTCACAAATCAAAGATCTATTACAAAATATTAAAAATTGGCAAATTGATGAAATTAAAGCTAAATTTAATGAATTTTGCCAAGAAAATAATCTTAAAATCAAAGATTTCGGACCAATTTTGAGACTTTTGCTAACTTTTAGCAATAAATCGTCAGGTGGAATTTTTGATGTAATCGAGGTTTTGGGCAAGGATGAGGTTTTGAGACGGTTGTCACTAAAAAATTTAAATTGATTGGATGTTATTAAAAATAAAAAAGATAAACCCTTTAAAAAGTACTCGGCTGGTGTGGCTTCATGGCTGGGGGCAGGATCATAAATCTTTTGTGCCACTTGCTAATATGTTTGAAGATTGCCAAAATATTTTGGTTGATATGGCTGGCTTTGGTATTGCTAAACAGCCAGATCAACCTTGGGGAACTGCAGATTATGCCAATGATTTAGCTGAATTTTTATCTAATGAAAAAAAGGCTAAAAAAACCTATTTGATTGGTCATTCATTTGGTTGTAGAGTTGCTTTGAGGTATACTTATCAATTTCCAGATAAAATTGATGGTTTAATTTTAATTGCTGCGGCAGGTCTTAAGAAAAAAAGGTCTTTGGCATTCAAAATTAAAGCTTTTTTTCTAAAATCATTGGCCAAATTAATTAGCAAAATTGACAAGATATTTAAAACTAATCTTAAGCAACAATATGCAAATAAATTTGGCAGTGCTGATTATCGTAGTGCCAAAGGCATAATGCGTCAGGTTTTTGTCAAAACCATTAGTGAAGATTTGTCAGAAATTGCTACGCAAATAAAAACCAAAACCTTGCTTATTTCTGGTGAAAAGGATCAAGAAACGCCACCAGAATTTGGTCAAAGATATCAAAAATTATTGCCAAATTCACAATTTTTTGAGTTGCCAAATTTTGACCACTATTCCATTTTAACAACTGGAAAGTATCAATTGCAAAATTTAATAGCAAATTTTATCAAAAATAATTAGATAAAAATTACTTAAAAGTTCTAACTTTTGAATATCGGACATTCCCCTCTTCTAGAGGGGTGCCCCGCAGGGGCGGGGTGTATGTTTTGACAAATTCAGAGTTTTTATGAGGGGTGCCCCGCAAGTGGTAAAAGTAAGTTTTGACAAAATTAGAGTAGTACTCTGTATTGGCAAAAATTTTTTGTAATCAAGTATTAGACTTCTTGCATAACTGCCAAATTTTGGTAATTTTTTCGTTATTAAAAATTTTTGAAATTCACGTACATCAAAGTACGCTAAAATTCCAAAAATTTTAGCCGATTTAATGAAAAGAGATTTTATCAGATAAAAAGAT
>JAURQX010000013.1 GCA_030835905.1 Alphaproteobacteria bacterium | reverse complement strand
AAGACCCCTGCAAATCAAAGAATTTTAGTAATTTTGTTGTTATTTTAATTTTTTAAATTCACGTATATCTTGATACGCTAAAATTTAAAAAATATAAAATGCCTAAAAATTCCTCAAAATTGGTTGATTTGCAGAGGTCTTTTTAAGAGAAAAATTGCGTGTATCACAGATATTCACAAGGTTTTTCTCTTAAATTTTAGACCAAAAAGACAAAGTCTAAATGTGTGATGAAAGATGAATTTCGGTATTAGGCACTGTTAACAAATCTTAAACTTGGATTAAGTATTTTAATATACGAAATTTTAAGCAATTTCTTCTAAATATTTTTGATAATCACCTTCTTCCATCATATCTTTGATAGTAGATTTGTCGCTAACTTTGACCTTGGCAATCCAGCCATTTTCATAAGAAGAATTATTAACCAATTCTGGTTCATTGTTAAGATCTTCATTAACTTCTATAATTTCACCAGAAATTGGCAAATAAACGTCGCTTGCAGATTTTGAAGATTCAACAACGGCAAATGCATCGCCTTTATTAAATACAGTTCCAACTTCAGGAAGTTCGACATAAACTAACTCTCCTAAAGCATCAGCTGCATATTGTGAAATGCCAACTGTAGCAATGTCACCATTAATTTCTACCCATTCGTGATCTTTTGTAAATTTCATAATCTTAAATTAATTAGTTGTTATTTTTTAACCGCTTTAGTTTTTGCTTGTAAAAAAGTAGGTGAGGTGACTTCTGCCTCAATTTGTCTATTTCTAACTTCAACAAAAACTTTGTCACCTAGATTAACTTCTGTTGTTTTGAAATAGCCTTGACCTATTGATGTTTTTAGAGTTGGTGAAAATCCGCCACTAGTTAATTGACCAATTATTTGGCCATTTTTAATAACGTTAAATCCCTCTCTAATCACACCACGATCTAATAATTTAATACCAAATCTCTTTTTAGATGTGCCATTATTTTTTTCAGCGATAATCCTGTTAGAACCAAAAAATTGCTCATTTGTCTTACTGACAACCCAAGACAATCCAGCTTCAACTGGTGATGTATCGTCATTTAAATCATGACCATAAAGTGGATAACCCATTTCGAGTCTTAAAGAATCTCTAGCACCAAGACCAATCGGCTCAACCTCATTATATTTTGATAATTCTAGCCAGAATTTTTCAGCATCCTGATTATCTATACTCACTTCAAAGCCATCTTCACCTGTGTATCCAGTTCTACTAACGAAAATTTTGTTATTATTAGTTTTTAGGGTGCAAATTTGCAAATTCATGTAGGCAAGATTTATTATATCTTCATTAATGAATTTTTGTAAGATTTCTTCTGATTTTTGACCTTGAATAGCAATTAAGGATTTATCTCCAAGCTCTTCAAATTTTAAATTACTTGGTAAATTACTTTTGATCCAGCTGGAATCTTTTTCCTTGCAGGCAGCATTTAAAACAATAAAGAATTTATTTTGATTTAGCTTGGTAATTATCAAGTCGTCAATTATGCCACCTTGCTCATTTGTTAAAACGGTATATTTTGCTAAATATTCTTTGCTAATTATAAAATTTGAAGGGGTAATTTTACTTAAAAAATCTGCACAACCATCGCCTTCTATTATAAACTGACCCATGTGAGACACATCAAATATGCCAACATTGCCACCTCTAACCCACTCATGCTCTTTAAGCATTCCAATGGGATATTGGATAGGCATTTCATAGCCAGCAAACTCAACCATTTTGGCTCCTTGTTGTTTATGAGCGTTATTTAGAGATGTTTTGTTCATGTTATTATTTTATTCAACTGGAGGAGCCAAAGGAGTCTTTGATTCTTGTTCTTTAGCTTCTTGTTCTTTCACTACTTGATCAAGTTTAGAGCTAATATCAGCATTTTTTTTCTTTGATAAGGCTGTAAGGACAAGACAATTAAGCATAAAAATAAAGATTAAAGTGCCGGTTAGCTTGGTTAAGAAATTTGCTGCAGCCCGACCAGACATAACTGATCCAACTGAACTACTTGAGCCACTTATACCACCTAATGAGTCGCTTCCTGATCTTTGTAGTAAAACGAGAATGATTAGAGATATTGCAACAATAATTTGCAATGTTAATAAAGCTGTCTGTAAAGTATCCATTTTATTGACTAAAAAATTAAGATCGAAATTTTGGATCAAAAATTTTATCTAACAAGAGATAATTTAATGTAAGAGGAGTCGGGTGATTGATAATTATTTAGAAAAATTCATAATAAATAGCCATAAAAACAAAAATTTTATTAAATTAGCAATTGAAGAGGTTGTAAATTTATCCAAAAAAGATAAGCCAGATGCTAAAATTATTCTGATTAGTGATAAAAATATTTGGCAAAACTGTAAAAAATATTTTGTAGATTATCCAAAAATTTATAAAATTGATAAGTTTTTATTAAAAGAGCCAATCGCTGATGAGTTTTTTTTAGAAACTTTACTTCAAAAGTCTAAAAATTATGATTTTATTATAGCTCTTGGTAGTGGTACTGTAAGTGATCTTTGTAAAATAGTTGCTACAAAGTTAGAAATAAATTTTGTTACTTTTGCTTCTGCAGCTTCAATGAATGCCTATTTATCGAGAAATGCCTCAATAAAAATAAATGGTCACAAAAAAACTATTCCTGCCAAATTACCGCTTAAAGTTTTTTGTGATTTAGAAATCATTAAAAATGCTCCTCAAAAATTAACTAAAGCAGGTATTGGTGATGCTATGTGTTTTTATAGCTGTTGGTTTGATTGGTTTTTATCTCATAAATTGTTGGATTATAATTTTGATAAAAAGCCATTTTTAATACTTAAAGATAAAATGGATTTTTTGGTTAAGAATTATCAGAAATATAGCTTTGAAGATTTAGAGTTTTATCAAATTATAATTGAAATTCTTTTAATCTCAGGGATTGGTATGACAATTTGTGGTAGCTCAAACCCTGCAAGTCAATCTGAGCATTTGATTGCCCATACAATTGATATGAAATATCCAGCAATTGCTTTAAATAATCTTCATGGTCAAACAATTGCGGTAACTTTAATGACGGTTGTTAAAATTCAGCAGCAAATTTTGGAAAATTTTAATGAATTTTATCAAAAACTAAAAGATTTTAATATAAATCAAGAAAAACACCATCAACAAAGAATAATTGATTTTTTTGGTGAAGAAGCTGGCAAAGAATCTATTTTAGAATATGAGCAAAAACTAAATAAGATTAAATTATTTAAAGATAAAAATTTAACAGAAAGTCAGCTACAAAATTTAAAAAAAGAGTTAGCTAAAATTTTATTAAGTGAACCAGAATTGCAAAAAATATTTGATTATTTTCAAATTCAAACAAATGCAAAATCATTAAATTTAAACGATCAACAATATCAAAAATGCGTTGAAAATGCAAAGTTTATTCGTAACCGATTTGGTTGTATAGATGGTATTACTCAGAGCATAAATTAGTAGATTTTTACAAGAAGATTTTTCTTTTAGGTTTATTTAAAAAATTCCTGTAATAGTTGGGTTATTACGAATTTTTTTAATAAAAAATAAAAGGAAAATATTGCAGTAAAAATCTACTAATTTATGCTCTGAGTAATATATTGGCAAATTAAAAATTTAATTTTTAATTTGTTATTTATCTTCTTTGCTAAACATAGACCCAAATCTTTTTTCATTTTGTATTATTATGGATTCATAAAGTGGGCTTGATTTAACAGCTGCTCTTCTAGCTGCTCGTAAAAATCTGTTTGAGTTTTGTGAACTAGTTTCATCTACTTTACTAGCTCTGGTTGCGGCATTAAAAATTCTTTTGATTGCTAATTCATCTCTTTTATAGTTTTCAATGTCAGATTTTTCAATCTGAGAATTTACTCTGTTTATGATTAAATCTTTATCTGCTCTGCTTCTAGCCCATTCAAAACCTCTAGGCATTCTGTTTATTTGTCCTTCGTCAATTAAGTCTTCTCGAGCTTGTTTAAATGCTTTATTGTTGTTAACATTTTGAGTAATGCCAATACTATCGGTGACAGAACCAATTGCTGCTCCTGATAATCTTATGATGGGGCTGGCGATTGCTGTTGTTGTTACTCTAGCTACTCCAGCTACTCCAGCTGCTATTGTGGAAGGATATCTAAGAAGACGATTAGAATATGAATAACTCTGCTCAAATGAATTTTTAGCAGAGTTAAAAGAATGTTTTACATCAATTCCAGTTTCTTTGATTTGGTTTGTAAATCTTTCCAAGCGATCTTTACCAATTTGCTTGCCAACATTTAATGATCTTTTTATTCTTGATGCATCTATTGGGGCATGAATCAAAGATTGTGCTATTCCCTCAACAGCATAAAATGTGGCCGAAACTATGTTATTTTTTTCCCAATCTGCTTCTTTGCCAAGCAAGGTTCTAGCGCCTATTGCTCTATTAAATGCTGAAATAAGTTCTTGTTGATAAGATTGGTTTTCTTTTTTTAATATTACAGCAAATAATCTAGCTGCTCCAAAAATAGCGACTGCTGTGACGCCGCTAGTAGCATTTAAAGCTGTTGGCACTAAATTTGCAATCTTCTTACCACCTTCTTTAACATTGTGAGTAAAGTCTTCGGTTCTGGTTGTTTTAATTCTAATATCATCCTTCCCAATATTATTTAGCATTTCTTTGCGACGTTCTTTTGAAAGATCTGCCAGCGTTTCCTTTTCAACCTTTTTCATTTGCTTAGGATCATCTTTTACGGCATCAAGTGCAACTTGTAATCTTTTATTATATTCTGAACCATATTTTTTCAAGTCATCTACAGCCGACTTATCAAGACCAAAATCTTGACCTTTATTATATTCAGCTTCAGCTCTTATTTGGTTGAGTTCTTGGCTAACAGCTTGCTCACCACGATCAGATTTTAGTTGCTCTAATTTAGCTTTGTTTTCTTGTTGATATTTTGAGGCGGCCAGCTGTCCTACTTTTCTAATAATATTTAGCTTATCACTATCTATATTTTTTATATTGTCTTTAGTTACTTTCATTGCATCTTCAGACTCTTTTTGGCTAAGTGATATTTTAACCTTTTTTTCTTCAAGGCTGCTTTTAAGAGTGCCACTACTTGTTGCTGCTTGATATGTTGCCTTACCAACTGCAGCGAAGGCATTGTCACCGACAAATTTTAAGCCCTTATCGCTCATTAATCTGTCTAACTCTTTGGCGCTTAAGCCAAGATCGTCAGCTCTTTTTTGTATTGCCTGGTTTCTAATTGATTTTAATTTATCTAGCTTTTGCTCATTAGTTAATTTAGCAAAATCTGCGGCGTTATTTCTTTTATATTGAGTTACAGCTTCATTTGCTGCTTTGTCAATTGCTCTTTTTGCGGTGGCGTCTTTAGAATTTTGCGCTCTTTTTTGAGCTCTTTTCTGCTTAGCAAATTTACCAGAATCAAATAAGGCTTTATCAGCTAAAGCAAGAGAACGAGATATTGAATGGCCAGTTAGTCTTTCCATTTTATTGTCAAGCATTCTAGCTCCTTTAGAAAAAGTTCCTCTAACGCCCTGAGCGCTTAACATCATGTTACCGGCAATTGAAGTTGCTGATATTCCTCCACCTATTGAAGTTGCAAGTTCAGTCATGAACCTAACAAATTGATTCATTAATGAAGCAACAATCCAAATAAATAATACCTTAAATAACGATGGAAAGCCTTCTATCATTGTGTTAACTGATGAGTCAGCATGAGAAGAAACTGAAGGAGGTGATGAGCCTAATGTCCAATATTCTAGTAAGGTAATTTTCATTAGATAAATATCAATTACCCATACCGGCTGATAGCAAATTCTGTAATTTAAAACGTTCTTGATTATTTCATAAATTAACATGTTGAAGAAGGCGAGGGTAGTGAGTAAAAATATTTGTTGTAGCGCAAAACCAATTAGAGCTTTAAGCCAATTATCAAACATGTCTTTTGTTTGTTCGAATAATATGAAGACAAAAAATATTGGTCCTAAGGTAAAGATTATTGAAACAAAAACTTGGGCAGTAAGGTAAATTAAAACTGCATTAGCAACTGCAATAATGTAAACAAATAACCCATACCAAATAAGCAAACAATATGCCCAACCAAAAATTCCAGTAAATAGCAAAGCTTTAATTTTATTTTGAACTGCATCTGCAAATACTAAGTTAAATACTTTATCTACAGAGCTAAATAAAACTGATTTTTTATAAAAATTTCCTGTTTCTAGGGCGGTTTTAATACCTTCATCATCATCAAAAGCTGAAGCCATTAAAAATGCGAGTTGATCGGCACTATCTTTAAATAATGTTACCACATATTTATCAAAAGACTCCCAACCAGTTTCTCCAATAAAGAAATATATGAAGCCAATTTTTAAGACGCGTCCTACAATTTCGGCATTACTAAACTCACTGATACCAATAAAGTAACTAAAACCATAGAAAGTAATCATTAAAACCATACAAAGTGTCACGATCGTTTTATATATCGGATCGGTGATTAGTGCTTTATATAATCTTTCAACTTGCCCTAATTTAGCTTTTGGATCGGTCGATTCAGGATCGCCATCAATTAATTTGATGATTGGCTCAATAACTGAACCAATAAACTCAGAAAGTTTAGTATTGCTGGTTTTAGCTTTGATTTCAACTCTATAACTGCCACTATTATTAAAATATTTTGAGGTGCAAATATATCCTCCTCCTGAACTACCATCGGGTTTATAATTTGGATCTGTCACTTTAATGCCATGTATACTGCCATCTGTACAATTTTTTTCTTCTGGATCAAATATTCTAAAAGATAAGCGATATTTAGCATGCTCATCTTTATTATTTAAGTCTTCAATGTGACAAAAGAACTTACTATTGTTGCTAGTTGAAACTCTTGATTCATCAGAGCAATCATTAGTGCCTTTTAGAGTAAGATCAGTATTTCTAAAAATGTAACCAAAATTATCAAATTGATATCTAGCATTGGAATTACCAGAGCTATCAAAATTGACTAAGTCATAAATTTTTCCATTAAGTGTAGGATTGTCCTCATTGTCAACTGAAACCGTATCACAATTTGTATTTCCTTCTTTTTTACTTTCTTTACAAAGTACGGCCTGTAAAAATTCACCATTAGTTGCAGTTCGGTTGCTGGTAAAGAAAAGTTTAGGTTTTCCTGATGCATTATCAGCTTTGATATCTTTAAAGCTGGTAGCAGTAGTTGAATTATTTATTATTAAAAACTCTATAAGTCCTTGATTGGTCAAGGTAATTGGTCTATTGCTTGCTAACTTTTTATATGTTTTTGAGTTAAATTCAAAAGCCTCTTCAGAGTCTCTTATGTCATTAAAAATTCCATATTCACCATTAAATTCACCAGCAGCCTTAACACCTTTATCAATAAAAAAATTATACTTTAAAAGATCGGTACGATTAAAATTACTAGGAATAATATTTAAAGAAGTTTGAAAAAACTTCTCAACACTTCCTTTGTAATTTTCAAAGTCATAACATGCATCGACATTAATTGGTGTTTTTGCTGCCAATCGTACCTTTTCATATCTTTTGTTATTGCATTGAACACATCCTTTTGTATGAGAAGTGGAGCTTGTATCTTTGCAATTTATACTGTTGCCATTAACGGTTACTGTGTTTGGTGTGTCTGGGTTACTACATTGTGTTTTTTGATATATGGGTGATGATCCAGCTACGGAGCAATTTATTGATGGTTGACATTGTTGATATATACAGAGCGTATCTGCGTTATCAAAACACCCTTGGTAGTAATCCTGGCAGCCTAAAAGTTTAGTTGGGTCACTTGGATCATAGTCTTCTGTACAATCTGGGTTTTTGATATATTTTGTAGTTTTGCCGCTACATAAAATTGCCGGTCTAGGTTTAATTTGCATGGCATGACCCACACCACATTGAAAGTTGTTATCAGAATTCCAGCTTTCTGGATAAAATCTAAGAATTTGGCCTTTACGCACATAAATCTCATTGACCCATTGATTATAATTGTCAATTCCACTAAGTCTCTTAGAGACCTCTGTTCCTTGCCATAAAGGATCTTGTGAATATGAATATTCATAAAAATCTGAATCAAGATTTATGTTTAAGGTGGAATTCTGATCGTCGACCTCATTATTGATTGTAAAATTTTTAGTATTAAAATGAGATCCTTGTGGATTAATTATTCTGCCATACAACTTGCAATTAGAGCCACCTTTTTCAGGTAGAATATTTGAAAAAGAAACAAAACCTGAATTTTTGACTTCTATATCTAGTAATTTATCAAGTTTTAAGAAGGTGAATAAGCCGCAATTTTTACCATCGTTGCTGCTTTTGTCATTTGCATTGAAAACAATTTTATGACCTGGCTCAAGAATTATAGATCCAAATTCATCATTGAGATTAGATTTCCAGGCCTTAACTGCTAAATTATTAACTAAAAATTCATGAATACCTCCAGTTGATGGAAAAATTTGTTTATCATTTGCATCTACTATTAATAAATTTAATTTAAAATTATTACATTGATTTGACGAAGGGTGAAGTGATGCTATTGAAACTTTTAATGGGTAGTTTTTGCCATTGGGAATTGCAATTTTTTCGGTTAGTAAATCACCAATTTTTATAATGCGACCAGAAGTAGTATATTGACCTATATTTTCACAATTTGCATCACTATCACAAGGAGGGCCATTTTCACTTAATTCTGAATATGATAAACTGTCTTCCGGATAAAGTCCGTCATCTGATTTTATTCTAATTAATCCTCCATATATTCCTTGATCTGCTATCTGTCCAGTTGGAGTTAGTAGCGGATATGTATTATTAACTAATAGCTCAAACTGATTTTTTTTGTCGTCATCAAGTTCTTTTATATTTGTGTATTGTGATGCATAATAACCTTTGCACATAGTAATTGTAACAATGTTATTTTGCTCATCTACTTCTGCTTCACATTGCCATTTGTTACCATTAATTTTGATTGGTATACTACCCTCTAGTAATGCACTAGCCTCATCATTTTTATCTGCATCAATATTGTATGTCGATTGAGCTGGATAATATTGAATTAAAATTCTTTGTGCAAAATCATACGATTTTTCACCTAATGAATTGCCATTGTCTGAGTTAGAACTATAATTAGTGCCGTTAATATTGAATTCACCGCCAAATAAAACACTTATTGTTTTGCTTGAGGGAACATAAAATAAACTACTATTAGTCCCTGCATAATTCATGACATTTAAATATTTCTTCGTTGCATCAATAGAAAGATCGTCATAGTTTTCTTTATCTGAAAGATATATTGTTCCGGTAGCCTTTATGTTTATTTCAGCTCCAGGTTCAATTGTAACTCCTCGATTTACGTCCGATCTGCGATAAGTGGTTGATTTCCAGCCTGGAACCGAGCCTTCAATATTATTAGATAATCTTGAAATGCAATCGCGCCTGCAGGCATCAATACAAGCTTGAAACTTAGCAGTAGATTGATTCATTTCATCGCTAGTACAAGCCGCATTTTTTATATATGCATTTCCATCATTGTTATCGGTAGCTAAACTTCCGCTTTCGTCAAAAAATATCATTTCTAAACTATGATTATTTTCTGTAATGCATAATAAAAATTCACTATCCATTGATGCTGGATTATTTTCTTCTAATGATTTATCAGGATTATAATTACATTTATCTCCGGAAGAATTGGCGTTAACATAAATTGTTTGTGATTCATATTCGCCATAATCATCAGCTTCTATGCATCCATAATCTTTACAAGAAAATAAAAATATAGGCAAGGCAAATGCTAAGCACTGAACAAACTTTTTTATAAAATATGTATTAAAAGCCAATAAATGATGCACTAAGAAAAAGTCTTAAAGAAAGAAAGTTAAGGTGTATTTAGTCACTATAGCATTTCAAGCTAAGATTGCCTATTTTATCTTCGATATTTTACTTTTGATCTTTATTTAAAAAGCTCACCATATATCCTGTAAGCATCGCTTTTTAAATTAAATCCAAAAGATAAAATCTCTTTGATAAAATAGGCAATCTTAGCTTGAAATGCTATAGACTTCTTTGGAAACAATCAAATTTTGAGTAATTTTAGGCATTAAAAATTTTTGGAATTCTATCGTAGACTGATGTACGTGAATTTCAAAAATTTTTAATAACGACGAAATTGCTAAAATTTGGCAGTTACCAAAGAAGTCTAATAAATCACTAGAAATATTTTAACAAAATAAAGTTTATTGTAAATCATTTCTAATCAATTGGATCGTTTTTTAAATATTTGAATTTGATAATTGAAGCAATTCTTTTAGTTTCTTGCAATTTTTTTGGTTCAAATTCTTTTAGGAAAGATTTATTGGTATTTAACTTTTTTACAAAAATATTTCTTAACATGTATTGCAAAAATCTTTCATGTTTTTTCGATGGTAATTTGTCACAATTAAAAACATAAGTTGGTTTTTGAGTAGAACAACATTCACTAATCATTGAAATTGAGTCTGAACTAACTATCAATTTATCGCTATAAGCTAAAACTGCTAGATATGGATTGTTTTCACTATTTTGATATTGCCGCCAATCAAAGAATTCATAGTCGCAGTTAAGATTATTTTTAAAAATTTTATTTATTTTGGCCTCGGTTCTTCGGCTATTTAATATTAAAATTTTGGCATTTTCTCTCTTAGCAACTTTATCGATAAATTTAATCAAATCTAAAGCTTGAGTTTTACCAAATCCAACACCTCTACTTTTTCCACCAAGGAGAAGAGTTATTTTCTTCTTGCTAATTTTGCCTAATGAATCTGTAAATTTTTCTTTCTCTAAAGCAAGATTTTTTTTATTAACTTTATTAAGGGCGCCAACTGAAAATATCACTCTTTTATCATTACGATATTTAAAATTATCATGATCTGGGATTATTACTATATCAAAATTGTTAATCGGCAATTGTGGTTGCATAATCTGGATTATTTTTGATGAAAAATTTGACTGTTCCTTGATCATTCTGGCTATTAGAGCTAACTTTCTGCCGCCGCAAATTATAAATGAGGGAAACCCATCATTTTGCAATTTTTCTTGTAATTTGGTTGCCGATTCTTTGCTTATTCTACTCCAAGAGTTGCTAAAAAATTTGTTTGGCAGTTTTCCTAAAAAGCTATGCTCAATCTTAAATATATCATAATCACCAACTTCTTCAGCAAGTGCAATTGATTGATTATTTGTACCTGCGCGATTATCAGTTAGTACTAAAATTTTTTGAGGAAAATTTATTCTATCAGGTGACATTATTAATTATTGTTAATTTTTTCTTTTAAAGCTAAGGCAACATTTTTTGAAACAAATTGGGTTATATTGCCATTTAATCTCGCTACTTCTTTAACAAGATTTGAAGCAATAAATTGATTATTTTCTGACGCTGGCAAGAAAATTGTTTGCACAGATGAATCTAGGCGGGAATTCATGCCAAACATTTGAAATTCATATTCAAAATCTGAAACAGCTCTTAATCCTCTAATAATAAAATTTGCATTATTTTTTTTAGCAAACTCAACAAGTAATCCAGAAAATTTAGTTACTGAAATTTTGTCTTTAGAAGCTAAGCTTGATATTTCGTTTTTAATTATGTTTACTCTTTCATTAACATCAAAGAGAGTTTTTTTATTATTATCAGTAGCAGTTGCAATAATGAGATGATCAAATAGTTCAATTGCTCTCTTAATAATATCTACGTGGCCAAAGGTAATTGGATCAAAAGTACCAGGATAAATTCCTATTTTCATTTGTAAAATCTAAAATAATCTGTTTATACAAAATTGATGTATAAAATAATTACTGCTTTTAAATGAATATTAATATAATATCAATCGGCAAATTTAATAATTCTTTATTTAAGGATTCTTTTTTGGATTATGCTAAAAGATTAAACTGGAAAATTGAGCTTAAAGAAATTGAAAACAAGAAATCCAGCAATTTGTCATCTCAACAAAATAAAATTATTGAGCAAGAGCTAATTTTTAAGAATCTTAGATCAGATTCTTATAAAATAGCTTTAGATGAAAGAGGTCAGCAATTTTCTAGTATTGAATTTGCAAAATTTATGCAAGATAAGATTTTAAAAAGTTTTAAAAACATTGATTTTATTATTGGTGGTGCTGATGGTCTTGGCGATAAAGTTTTAGAAATGGTTGGTAAAAAAATATCATTTGGTAAAATGACTTTTCCCCATATGATGGTAAGAGTTTTGTTAATTGAACAATTATATCGAAGTCAAACAATTATTGATGGCCATCCTTACCATCGTCAATGAATTTTCAAATAAAACTAAAATAGTATAATAATTAATAGTGCCTAAGATCCAGAAATTAGTCGTTTAATTTTGTTAATCTCAAAATCATCTAAAGGTCCGCGATAATGAAAAATTATTTTACCGTTTTTATCGATTAGAAAGCTTTCAGGAGTGCCTTTTACACCAAGATTTTTACCTAATTTATTTTTACTATCAGTTGCAACAATTTTATAAGGATTTCCTAGATTTTTTAAAAATCTTTGCGTGTCGAAATCTATATCACGCCAAGCAATTCCATATAAATTAATCTTAGGATTATTTTTTAACTCCATTAAAAAATCATGCTCAAGACGGCATGAACTACACCATGATGCAAAAAAATTAATAAGTGCGTATTGTTGTTTAATATTTTGATTGTTAAAAGTCTGATTCTCATCTAAGAGGTGCGGTAAAGAAAATTGCGGAAAGTAGTCATTTTTTGCAAAAGCTTGCTGGTTAGCAATTTTATGAGTGCCAAGAGCAATTATATTTAGTAAAATTATAAAGATAGCTAGGGGTAAAAATTTTTTCATTTTTATAGTAAAAAATAATAATTAATTGTGAATTTTTCATTTAATTTAAAAAAAAGCAATAACAAGGCGCGTTTAGGGGAAGTAAATTGTGCGCATGGCAAAATTCAAACTCCTGCTTTCATGCCAGTTGGAACATGTGCTACAGTTAAGGCAATAAAAACAAGAGATATTAAAGATAGTGGTGCAGAAATTATATTAGGAAATACTTATCACTTAATGTTAAGACCCGGAGCGGATTTGATTGCTGATTTTGGCGGTTTGCACAAATTTATGAATTGGGATTTGCCAATTTTAACAGATTCAGGCGGCTTTCAAGTAATGTCTTTATCTAAAATTAGGAAAATTAGCGATGAAGGTGTTGAATTTTCTTCTCATATTGATGGCTCTAAATATTTTGTAACTCCTGAGGAATCAATTATTATTCAAAATAAGCTTGGAAGTGACATTACGATGATTTTTGATGAATGTGTTGCTTATCCTGCAACTTATGAAACTTCAAAAAAAGCTATGCAAAGATCAATTTTATGGGCTAAAAGATCAAGAGAAGCTTTTGTAGAAAGGGAAGGTTATGGGATTTTTGGAATTATGCAAGGTTCAACTTTTCAAGATTTGCGTGAAATTTCAGCCCAAGAATTAGTAAAAATTGGTTTTGATGGTTATGCGATTGGTGGTTTAGCAGTAGGTGAGGGGCAAGATATAATGTTTAAAGTACTTGATTATGCTTGCGACTTATTGCCAGCAAATAAGCCGAGATATTTGATGGGGGTTGGTAAGCCATCAGATATTATTGGTGCCGTAGCACGAGGTATTGATATGTTTGATTGTGTGATGCCAACTAGATCTGGAAGAACAGGCCAAGCTTTTGTAAGAAGCGGAGTAATCAATATTAGAAATGCCAAATATCGTACAGATAGCAAGCCATTGGATGATCAATGCCTATGCTGCGCCTGCCAAAATCATAGTCGGGCATATTTGCATCATTTAGTAAAAACTAATGAGATATTGGGGGCAATGTTGCTTAGCGAGCATAATATTTTTTATTACCAAGATTTAATGAAAGATATTAGGTCTTCAATTGCCCAAGATAATTTTGATCATTTTTATCAAAAATTTTTAAAGACACAATGATTAGAAGTTTTAAGGAAAAAATAAAGCGAGTTTTGTGGCCATTTATAAGGCCTTATAAAATAATTTTACCTCAAACCATGCCAACATTTATATGGTATTGTATGAGATTACATTTGCCTAAATTTCTGGCAATTCTAGCTTGTGGCTTATTTTGGTCTTTTTATATCTCAGCTTTACCATATACAGTAAAAAATATAATTGATACAGTTGCAAAATATGGTGATAATGGTGATGATTTAATAAAATTTATTAAGATTCCGGCTCTAACTTTTTTTTCTCTTTATTTTTGTGTAGTTCTTTCATTTCGACTAAGAGATTACCTATTTCTAAAGACTATACCAGAAATCCAAAGAATGGTTTGGATGCGAAAATCTTCATATCTCAAACGACATTCTCATAGCTATTTTCAAAGACATATGACTGGCAATTTAGCTAATAAAATCTCTGACTTAACGCGAGGAACCAGTATTATTTTTGAAATGTCTGAAAGTTTCATTATTCAGTTTGTAGCTATTATCTTTGCAATTTTTACAATGTATCAAGCTCATATCTATTTTTCTATGATTCTAATTGGCTGGTCTTTGGTTTTTTTGACTATGACTATTTTATTTTCTCGCGGATCTTACAAATACTCAAAAGCATTCTCAGAATCGCGCAGTATTTTGTCTGGTAAGCTAGTTGATATTATTCAAAATATTTTTAGTGCACGAATTTTTGTGCGTACAAAATTTGAAGAACAATATATGGCTCGATATGCAAAAGATACCAAGAAAAAAGATCAAGCATTACAGCTATATATGGTTAAAGTCAGAATAATTCAGGGGTTGGTTACCTCAACTTTGGTTGGTTTAATGCTAATAACGCTAATTCATGCTAAAAAAAATAATTTAATTACTATTGGCGATTTTGCTCTAGTTTTAAATTTGACAATGGTAATTTCTGGAATGGTTTGGACTCTAGGAGTTAACTTAACACATTTTTCTCGAGAACTTGGAATTTGCTCTAAAGCTTTATCAACCTTAAACAAGCCACATGAAGTTATTGACAAAGAAAATGCCAAAGAACTTTTAGTTAAAAAAGGACAAATTTCTTTTAATAAAGTTTGTTTTGAATATGATGAAAAATTAAAAGTTTTTAAAGATTTAGATATTTCAATTAATGCAGGAGAAAAAGTTGGTTTAGTTGGTTTTTCAGGGGGTGGAAAAACAACTTTTGTGAATTTGATTTTGAGGCTCTTTGATTTAAATAAGGGATCTATAAAAATCGATGGTCAAAATATTTCTGATGTTACGATTGGGTCATTACGAAAAAATATTTCTTACATTCCGCAAGAGCCTAGCTTGTTTAACCGTTCTGTTATGGATAACATTAGATATGGTAGGCTTAAATCAAGCGACGAGGAAGTTATAAGAGCTGCAAAGGCTGCAAAATGTCATGAATTTATTATGCGCCTAGACAGCGGGTATGAAACAATTGTTGGTGAAAGAGGTGTTAAACTTTCGGGTGGTCAAAGACAAAGAATTGCTATTGCTCGTGCAATTTTGCGTGACGGGCCAATTTTAATTATGGATGAAGCTACTTCAGCCCTTGACTCAGTAACTGAGCAATATATTCAAGATGTGATGAAAAAAATTACTAAAAATAGAACTACACTAATTATTGCTCATCGACTATCAACCTTAAAGTCAATGGATCGTATTTTGGCTTTTAAAAATGGCAAAATAATTGAGGACGGCAAGCCTAATAGTTTGATTCGTAAAAAAGATGGCTACTTTGCTAATCTATGGAAAAAGCAAGCTGATGGTTTTTTACCACAAGAAAAAGCAAAGATTCTATAATTTAAAAGTTTTACCAAAATATTTATTGTCAAAAAACCTTTGATTTAAGTTTTAGAAATATATTGCTAGTAATAAATTACTTTCTAATAAGTTGTTGCCAGTAGTAATCTTAAAAATGAACTAAATTTAAGATCTGCTTATTAACTAGTTTATGCATGAGTTAATAAATATCAATTCTTACTAAAAAATTATGAAAAAATTATTTTTATGTGGACTAGCATTAAGTTTAGCAGCTGGTTCAGCTTTTTCTCAAGAAAGAAATGTTAGATCAGATGCTAAAAGACCTTCGGCAGTTCAAAGAACTGAAAATATTCGCGACACAAGGCAAGAAAGAATGCAAGATCGACGTGAAAACAGGCAAGAAAATAGATCGGATAGAAGAGAAGACCGTAGAGAAAATAGACAAGAAAACAGATCAGATAGAAGAGAGAATGGAGGCGAAAACGATCAAAATCGTGGTGAAAATAGACTTGATAGAAGAGAAGATCGTAAAGAAAATAGAATGGAAAGAAGACAAGATAGAAGAGAAAATCGTCGTGAAAGAAGAAGTGAAGGGGAGGATGATGGTGAAAATAACCAGAAGCCTAAAATGGACTTAAGTAAACTACCGCCTGAAATTCGCAAAAGAGTTGAAAGAAGGAGAGAGATTATAAAAAATCTTCCAGCTGAAAAAAAGCAAGAACTTAAAGCTGAGAGAGAAAGACATCGCTCTGCTGTTAAACAAATTGTTGGAGTCGAAGATTTTCTTGATGAACCAATGGAATAAAATTAATAATAAACTAACTACCTAACTAATATAGTGCTAACTAAAAATTTTCTTTTTCTTGGTTGTGGCAAGATGGGTTTAGCAATGCTGAAAGCTATTTTAAAAAATCAAGAAATTACCCATAGTCAAATAAAAATCATAAAAAAAACCCTATCATTGAACGATGAGTCGTTAAAAAATAAAATCGATTTATACCAAGAAGCCTCTTTACTTCCTGCAAATTATAAGGCTGATTTAATTTTTCTCTGCGTTAAGCCACAAGATATTAATGATTTACTTTGTAAATTTATAGAGTCAGGAAAAATTACAGAAGATAGTGTTTTTATCTCAATAATTGCTGGTAAGAAAATTAATTATTTTGAAAAGATTTTAGGAGTCAAAGCTAAAATTATTCGCACTATGCCAAATTTGGCAATAGAAACTGATAATGGCATTTTGCCTTATATGACAAATGATAGCATTGATAATGATCTAACAATGCAAATCATGAATTTATTCAAAAATTCAGCCAATATTTTTAATATTAAAGATGAATCGCTTTTTGATGTTATCACTGCAATTTTTGGTTGCGGTCCGGGATATATATTTTTATTACAAGAAATTCTAGCTGAGATTGCTGTCAAAAATGGCTTAGATGAAAATCTTAGTAAAAAATTAATAAAAAAATTATTTCTAGGAAGCGCGATAATGTCCAATAACTCTAATGATTTTGCAAAATCTAGAAAAGATGTAACTAGCAAAAAAGGTGTAACTCAAGCTCTAATTGACTCATTACAAGATAATTATTCTCTTAAAAAAATATTTAACAAAGCTATCGATAATGCAATTTCAAGATCCAAAAATCTTTCTTAAAGATAAAAATAAGGAAGTTTTTGCCTTTTTTATAATATCTAGGATTTTTGCTATTTATGCTGCCACTGTTTTTATTGCTGATGTTGAAATTTATCAGCAATATGCAAAAAATATTATCGAATTCAAATTAACTCCCTATTTAGATTTTGATTTCTTTTATCAGCCTCTGACTTTAGTTCCTATCAATCTATCTGCTATATTTTTGTCGCCAATTTATTACAAAGAATATTTGATAGTATTTTCTTCTATGATGCTAATTTTTGATTTTAGCTGTTTGGCAATTCTAAGAAAATATTGCTTAAAAAGACTACATTTTGACTATGGTCAGACGAATTACATGGCTTTGATTTATTCATTACTTGGCCTATTTCTTTTTGCTTTAATTTATCATCGACTTGAGATGATATCTGCTTTTTTGCTAATTATATCATTATTAGCTTTAGGCAATTTAAAATCTAATAGATGTATTTTTTTATTTTTAGGTTTGTTTGGAGTTTTTTACAATTTAATTTTTTTGGCAGCGATACCTTTGCTTTGGATTTTATGGTTGTTTTTTATTAGTAACAAAAAAATAGAACTGCTAAATAAGGTTTTAATAAAAAATTTATTAATTTTTATATCACTGTTTTTAGTTATAATGTGTTTTTGTGACTTAATTTTTTCTAGAAAATTTTTAGATAGCTTTATTAATCAACAACAAAGAGGAATTGATATTCAATCAACTTTTGGGTCTATTTTACTATTATTTAATACCTTTTTCAAAGCTAATTTTGACGTCTATTATGCTTTTAACAGCTTTAATATAAATAGCGGATTTTTATTTTTTGAAATTCTGTCAAAAATAACACTGCCTTTTATTCTTTTGTCATTTTTTAGTTTTTTGATTCACCTTAAATTTAAAAACAAACTTAAAACAAAGCTTGATGACAAAATATTAATCGAGGGAATTTTGACATTATTAATGATATTTGCTAGTTTTAGCCGTGTTTTAACTATAGAATTTTTAATTTGTTTGATTCCTTATTTGTCAATTGTCTTAACTTACAAAAACTCCAAAACATTTTTCATTAGCTTTGTTTTTATTTATGTTGCCAGCTCTTATCTGTACAATTTTAATATAATGGATTTAGCTGCTCAAGATCATTTAAAAGTCTCAATATTATTTTTAAGAAATCTGTTAATTACTATATTGTCAATATTGATGATTAGAAGTTTTTTTAAGCAAATTATCTGCTTTAAGTAAGAAGAATTCCTTTTTATTCTCTATTTTCATGTGACCAAGCAAAACTATAGCTGGTAATAGAGTATAAATGAATCAAAATTTAATTTAATAATGAATAGGTTAATAAGGCCGCAAATAGAAATATACACAGACGGTGCTTGCCTTGGAAATCCAGGTCCTGGTGGCTGGGGAGCAATTTTAATGTACAATGATCATAAGAAAGAAATTTGTGGCAAAGAAGTTGATACTACAAATAATCGTATGGAACTTAAAGCTGCGATAGAAGCTTTACGTCAATTAAAAAAATCCTCACAAATAAAACTTTATACTGATAGCAAATATGTTATTGATGGTATTACTGGCTGGATTAAAGGGTGGAAAAAAAATCAATGGCGCAATGCTAATCGTAAAGTTGTTAAAAATGCTGATTTATGGCAAGAACTTGATAACGAGGTTGAAAAGCACATTATAGAATGGATATGGGTAAAAGGTCATAATGGCAACTTTTATAATGAGTTAGTTGATAATTTGGCTAGAAAAATGGCCGAAAGTTTGCGATAACATTAATTGTATTATTCTTGTTAAAAATATCTAGTAAAAGGAGTATGTTTAGTTCTTGAAATTATAACTTTTATTAAACAAATTTGTGATAAATTGAAATTTAAAAAATTTTATTAGGCCATAAATTTTGTTGAATAGCTTCAAAAATATCATTTTTAAGAAGCTTATTAACCCGATCGCTAAATAGTTGACTAAGTCTTAAAAATCTTTTTAGCTAATTTTAATTATAAACTGAATTTGAAGCCTTGAAATAGATGGCTATTGTTTCGTTTCAAATTAAATTTATCTTTTAAACTATTCTAAAAATATGTTTTCTATTTAACGGTCTGGTTAATAATATTTTACAAAAATTTTAAATAGCTAAAGATATAAAATGGCAACAACATCTCAAGACGCCCCAGCGGTAAGGCATTTCAGGAATTTTACTATCATATTTATTTTGATAGTTCTTGTTCTGGCTTTTTGTTTTTACATTACTGGCACATTGGTAATTATCAGTATAAATGCTAACCTTAACATAGTTAAGCAATATATTGATTTGCCTTTAAAAGATCAGTTCGTTCATTTATTTAGAACACTTTTTGCTTACTGGAAGTATAGTTATGAAAACTACAATAATTTAACTTGGTCAAAACATAACTTTTTTGCCTTAAAATTAGTAGTTTTTACTTTCTTACCATATAGTTTGTTATTATTTTTTGTCTGGGTTTTTAGAGCTCCTATCATGGATTGGCGTCCCTTTAAAAAGCCGGAATCAGTTCATGGAAATGCACAATGGGCAACTGATAGAGATATTAAAAAAATGGGTTTACGCTCCAAGTCAGGTGTGCTTCTGGGTAAGTTTAATCGAAAATTAATGGTAGCTGATGGCTATCAACATATTTTATTATTCGCACCTACCGGTTCTGGAAAAGGTGTTGGATTTGTAATACCTAATCTACTTTTTTGGACTCACTCTGTAATTGTTCATGATATCAAGCTTGAAAACTATGAATTAACCTCAGGCTGGAGAAAAAATAATCTTAAACAGAAAGTATTTCTATGGAATCCTGCTGACCCAGACGGAATAAGTCATTGTTACAACCCTATGGATTGGATAAGTAAGAAACCTGGTCAGATGGTTGATGATGTACAAAAAATATGTAATTTCTTGCTTCCAGAACAAGAATTTTGGCAAAACGAAGCTAGAGCACTTTTAACTGGTGTTATGTTATATCTAGTTACAGCTCCTGGTACAGTTAGGACTTTGGGTGAAGTTGTCAGGACTCTCAGAAACGACGACGTAGTATATAATTTGGCTGTAGTGTTAGATACAGTAGGTAAAGAAATTCACCCAGTTGCATACATGAATATTGCCTCCTATCTGCAAAAACCAGACAAGGAAAGGGGCTCTGTAACTTCAACCGCTAACTCTTCCCTTGAATTGTGGGCGAACCCTCTAATCGATGCTACTACTGCTACTAGTGACTTTAATTTACATAATTTTAAAAAGAGTCCTCATACTTGTTACGTTGGTTTAACTCCTGATAATATATCTCGACTTAAACCTTTGATGAATATGTTCTACCAGCAAGCAGCAGCATTTTTTACAGCAAAATTGCCGCAGCCCGATGAAAAATTTGGTGTTTTAATGATGATGGACGAGTTTCCAACGTTAGGTAAGATGGAACAATTTTTGGCGGGTATAGCATATTTTCGTGGTTACAATGTTAGACTGTTTTTAATCATTCAAGATACCGAACAGTTGAAAGGTATCTATGAAGATAGTGGTATGAACTCTTTTCTATCTAACGCTACCTACAGAATTACATTTGCAGCAAATAATATGGAAACAGCAAATCTTATTTCGCAACTTCTTGGCAATAAGACTGTTACCCAAGTGTCTTACAATAAACCAAAATATCTTGATTTAAATCCTGGAGCTCGTTCACTTCATTTATCAGAGGTACAAAGAGCATTATTATTACCACAAGAAGTTATTACTTTACCTAGAGATGATCAAATTATTTTGATAGAATCTCAGCCGCCGATTAAATGTAAGAAAATTAAATATTTTAATGATGGCTTCTTCAAAAGAAGATTGATGAAAAAAGTTCCGATTCCTAAGCAAAAACCATATTATCCAGCAAATCGTAAAAAACAGCAGGAAGAAAATGCAGCGTCAAGCCAAGCAAATGATGCAGGTGGATCTTCAACGGCAGATAATGGTGGAAGTGCTGGAGCAAATAATCAATTAAATAAAAACTCTTAGTATTGGCTTAAATTAACATTAAGTATGAACAAAACTATTAAAGCTGCAGTCATCGGAGATCCTATTGCACATTCATTGTCTCCTAAAATTCATAATTTTTTTTTACAAAAATATAAAATTTCTGGTTCTTATCAACTAATAAATGTTAAGCCTAAAGATTTAAATCACGATGTTGCTAGAATTATAAAAGAAGTTTATAAAGGTTTTAACGTTACGATTCCTCATAAAGAGAATATTTTACCACTTTGTCATCATTTGAGTAAAACTGCTAAAATTATTGGCGCGGTTAATACTGTACTAATTTTAGAAGATGGTAAGATTTTTGGACATAATTCAGATGCGCAAGGATTCATCAATAATTTAAAGTACAGCGTGCCTAGCTTTATTGCTAAAAACAAAAACGCTTTTGTAATTGGGGCGGGTGGTGCATCAAGAGCAGTAATTTATGCTTTAATAAACGAGCGAATAAAAAATATAGCAATTACTAATCGAAGTGAAATTAAGGCTCAAAAATTAATTAAAGATTTTAGTAATTTTGCCAAAACTAAAAATTGTCAACTGCATCTACTGAGCAAGGAAGATTTTCAAGACCAGCTAAAAAACTGCGATATACTTGTAAATTCAACTTCACTTGGAATGCAAGGTTGTGATAAATTAGAAATTAATATTAAAAATTTAGCAAAGAGTGCAATTGTCTATGATATTGTTTACAGGCCTTTAATTACTAATATGTTGCAACAAGCTAAGTATCAAGGCAATGAAATAGTAACTGGAATTGGCATGTTAATTTTCCAAGCTATGGTTGGTTTTGAAATGTGGTATGGTAAAAAAGCTGAATATTGCCAAGAATTGGCTGAACTATTGATAGAAAATCAATAAAATCTCTCAATATTTAATTCCAAATCCCATCTATAATTCCATATAGCTACTTCGTCTTTTTAGTTAAAAATCATCATAAAATTTAGTCATGTATATCAAGATACATGGCTAAATTATTTAATAATTTTTCCCTTAAAAATACTTTGTATCTATATAGCATTTCAAGCTAAGATTGCCTATTTTATCTTCGATATTTTACTTTTGATCTTTATTTAAGACCTCTGCAAATCAACCAATATTGAGGAATTTTTAGGCATTTTATATTTTTTAAATTTTAGCGTATCAAGATATACGTGAATTTAAAAAATTAAAATAACAACAAAATTACTAAAATTCGTTGATTTGCAGTGGTCTT
>JAURQX010000012.1 GCA_030835905.1 Alphaproteobacteria bacterium | reverse complement strand
ATCAGATTAATTGATTAATAATCAATTAATCCATCAAATCGGCAATTATTTTTTAAATTTTAGCGTATCAAGATATACGTGAATTTAAAAAATTAAAATAACAACAAAATTACTAAAATTCGTTGATTTGCAGGGGTCTTTGATTGGCTTGTGTTATTTTTGCAATTATACTATTGGCTAAAATTTTGTAGTTTGTTGCTATTTTAATTGCATCATAGTCAAAATTAATCAATCCCTGATTAGCCAACTTTCTTAATTTTTCTTCATGAAAAATTTGTGAAATTTCTCCTAAATTATGTTTGGCTAGAATTTTATTATTCAGCCCACTTTCAGTTCGCAAAGAAGTAAGAATTAATTCTTCTAGAACTTCATTTTTGTCCAAGCTTGTTTTCTGTTGCAAACCGATCCCACATTCCTCAACTTTTTGTAACCAATTTTGCGGGTTATGAATCATCATCAAAGCTTGACGCTTTTTTTGATCTTTAAAATAAACCCTTGAATGTGCTCCAGCACCAATTCCAACATAATCATTACCCTGCCAGTAGCTTAAATTATGCTTTGACTCAAAAGCAGGTTTTGCGTAATTGGAAATTTCATAATTAATATACCCATTCTTAGCCATAAAATCATTGGTTTTTTGATAAAATTCTGCCGCCAATTCTTCATTTGGTAGGTCAAATTTGCGCTCCTTAAAATCTTTAAAAAATGGCGTGCCTTTTTCTATGGTTAATTGATAAAGAGACAAATGTCGACCATTAAAATTTATGGCTTGCTCTAATTCTCTAAGCCAATTATCGATTTTTTGATTTGGTCTAGTGTAAATTAAATCGAAAGAAAAATTATCGAAAATTCGTTGAACTTGCCTGATTGTTTTAATTGCTTCATTGGCGCTGTGATTTCTGCCTAAAAATTTTAAATCATCATCATTTAAAGCTTGAATCCCAAGCGACAATCTATTAATGCCAGCCTTTTTAAAATCTTCAAATTTTTTTGCCTCAAAGGAAGTTGGATTAGCTTCGAGCGTAATTTCACAATTTTTATCAACCTGCCATAATGAATTTATCTTGCTCAAAATTCTTTGCACCATCTCAACTGGCATTAAAGAAGGCGTACCACCGCCAAAAAAAATCGAAGAAATTTTTTGCGGCTCAATATTTCTCGCAAAAAATTCTAGTTCTTTTTCATAAGCATTGATAAATCTTATAGAATCAACATTATCGACTACGTGAGAGTTAAAGTCGCAATATGGGCATTTCGACTTACAAAATGGGTAGTGAACATAAATTGCTAATTTTTTATCTGTAAAATTTTTCATAAAAATAATTTTTTACCCTTGTAATAGCTGATTTTTTTACTAAATAACAACAAAACATGACTAAGTAAAGTCAAAATAAACCAAGTTAAATTTTTAAAATATGTCAAAAGTAATTGGAATTGATTTAGGAACCACAAACTCATGCGTTGCTATCATGGATGGCAAAAACGCCAAAGTTATTGAAAACTCAGAAGGCGCTAGAACAACTCCTTCAATTGTTGCCTTCACTAAAGATGAAAAAATTGTTGGTGCTCCAGCAAAAAGACAAGCAGTAACTAACCCAGAAAATACTATTTTTGGTATTAAAAGATTAATTGGTAGAAGATATGATGATCCTTTGACTGCCAAAGATCAAAAATTAGTACCTTACAAAATTGTTAAATCAGGCAATGGAGATGCTTGGGTCGATGTTAAAGGTGAAAAATACTCACCAAGCCAAATTTCAGCATACACTCTAACTAAAATGAAAGAAACCGCTGAAAGCTATTTAGGTGAAAAAGTTGAAAAAGCAGTTATCACCGTTCCTGCTTACTTTAATGATTCACAAAGACAAGCTACTAAAGATGCTGGCAAGATTGCTGGTTTAGAAGTTTTAAGAATTATCAACGAACCTACAGCAGCAGCTCTGGCTTACGGCTTAGAGAAAAAGGAAGGTCAAACTATCGCTGTTTATGATTTAGGTGGCGGAACTTTTGACGTATCAATCCTTGAAATTGGTGATGGCGTTTTTGAAGTTAAAGCTACTAATGGTGATACATTCTTGGGTGGTGAAGATTTCGACATGAAAATTTTAGAGCATTTAACTTCAGAGTTCAAAAAAGATTCAGGAATTGATTTGGCAAAAGATCCACTTGCCCTTCAAAGACTTAAAGAAGCAGCTGAAAAAGCTAAAATTGAACTTTCTTCTTTGCAAGAAACTGAGATTAACTTACCTTACATTACAGCTGATGCTAGCGGTCCAAAACATTTGAACGTTAAATTATCACGTTCTAAATTAGAACAATTAGTGGCTGATTTGGTTGAGCGTACGGTCAAACCTTGCGAAAATGCTTTAAAAGATGCTGGCCTAAAAGCTTCGCAAATTGACGAAGTAATTTTAGTTGGCGGTATGACTCGTATGCCAAAAGTTGTTGAAACTGTTAAAAAATTCTTCGGCAAAGAACCAAATAAAGGGGTTAATCCAGATGAAGTTGTGGCAATTGGTGCTGCCATTCAAGCTGGCGTCTTGCAAGGCGACGTTAAAGATGTACTTCTGCTTGATGTAACGCCACTATCGCTTGGCATTGAAACTGCGGGCGGGGTATTTACCAAATTAATTGATAGAAATACTACCATTCCAACTAATAAAAGCCAAGTTTTCTCAACTGCTGCCGATAATCAAACTGCAGTTACTATTAAGGTTTTTCAAGGTGAAAGAGAAATTGCTATACACAACAAACTTCTTGGCGAATTTAATCTTGAAGGTATTGCTCCAGCGCCACGCGGTATGCCACAAATTGAAGTAACCTTTGATATTGATGCCAATGGCGTGGTAAATGTATCTGCTAAAGATAAGAATACTGGCAAAGAACAGCAGATCAAAATTCAATCTTCTGGCGGTTTATCTGAAGCTGAAATTGAAAAAATGGTAAAAGATGCTGAGGCTAATGCTTCTGCGGATAAAGAGAAGAAAGAGTTAATCGAAGCCAAAAACCAAGCAGAAGCTATGATTTATGAGACTGAAAAATCTCTTAAAGAGCATGGTGATAAGGTTGACTCTGCAACTAAATCAGAAATTGAAGCAGAGCTTCAAAAACTTAAAGATTTATCAGCAAAAGATAATGCTAAAGCCGAAGAATTAAAATCAGCTTCTGAAAATTTGATGCAAAAATCAATGAAACTTGGTGAAGCAATTTATAAAGCTGGTCAAGGGCAACAAGAATCCGATTCTACCAACAATAGTTCCGATGATTCAAGCTCTTCATCCTCTGATTCATCAGATGAAAAAGTAGTAGATGGCGAATTTGAAGAAGTAAAAGATGAAGATAAAAAAGAAAAATCAAATTAATTTATTGTACTATGATATATGCCATTTCAAGCAAAATTGAAATGGCATATTTAAGCGCTATAACTATAGAACTATAATATTATACCAAAGCCATCTTTTTTAAGAATCTATTAATTTCATTTTGTCCTGGATAAGAAAAATATCTAGCCTGAAATTCCTGCTGTTTTATAGATTTAATCCCATAATTATTAGAGATATTATTAATACTCCTAATAATCATCAATACTCCGTCAACATAAATTTTAGAGATATGCCACGTCAGAGATTTAGAATAATCAACTCTAATATATGATTTTTCAATAATATCGCCTGTATCAATCCCTTGATTTAAAATATAATGCAAGGTTGAACCAATAGTCGTTTCACCTTTTAGAATTGCCCAAAAACTTGCCATAATTCCACGATATTTTGGGAGCAGTCCGGAATGCAGATTAATAACTCCAAATTTAGGCAAATCAATTACTGGCTGTTGAAATATTTGGCCAAATCTAACTGAAATTATAAGATCTAGATTATTATTTTTTAGCTGTTCATAGCCATCTTTATTAATATTACCAAACCCCAATATTTCATATCTTTTTTTTGATAGCTTGTTATATGTGAAAAAATTTCTCCCACTTTCTTGGATATTTTCAAACTCATTAAAAGCACCATCCGATTCGCATTTTATTAAATTTAGCAATTCATCACAATTTGGAGTTCGACCAACTTTTTTTGAAAAATATATCTTAAAGTCAAAATTTTGAAATTCTTGTAAAATTTCTTTCAAGACAAAATCACAATATATGTCATAATTTAGGCATAGTAAAATCTTCATATAAAGTAATTTAACAAAAGTTTATAAAAATTTTATAAATTTGTGATTTTTATCAATTTCCCAAACAAAATTCTTTACTGCATCAGACTGACTTTTTCCCTTTTTAATCATTACACTATAATCCATAGATGGAAAAAACCGACTCAAATCTTTATATGTCAAATCTTGATCATTCTCATCAATAAATAACGTTGAAACAAATCCCAAACCTATACCAGCTTTAACAAAGCTCCTAATTATCTCCCAATTCCCATTTTCAAACTCAATATTGTTTTTAAACTTAAATTCTTTAAAAACTTGTTCAAAAATAGGAAGGGCTACTAACTTCTTATCAATTCTAACTACATCATATTTAGCAATGTCTTCTAATTCAATTTGATGTTTCTTTGATAAGGGATGGTTATTGCGCATCAAAAGCACTGGATTATATTTTGCAAAACAATATGAGTAATATTTATCAGAGCTTTCGACATTTGAATAAATCGCAATATCAATTTCATTGGACATCAATCTTTCAATTGCTTCAACTTGAGAAATATTTTTAATGCCAACCTTAATATTTGGATATTTTTGGATATATGACTTTATAAACTTTGGTAACAAATTAGAAATTGCCACATGATGCGTGGCAATATTAATTTTTGACTCTTTATGCTTAACTCCCCTAGCCATAAAATCTTCATAAAAATTTTCTATACCATGAATCAGAGGAAAAGCCATCTCATAGAGAGTTTTGCCATCACTTGTAAGTTTTAAGGGCTTAGTTCTTTCAAAAACTTTTACTGCCAAATCTCTCTCCAAAGACTGAATTTGCAAAGTTATTGTCGACTGATTAAGGCCCATTTTTTTTGCGGCCTTACTAAAGCTTCCAAGTTGCGCAGTATAGTAAAAGCCTTTTAATTGATGTAACCTGTTTCTTTTATAATAAAATTGCTTAAAACTCATTCATATTTCTCAAATAAATTTTGGTATAAAACTTGTGC
The DNA here is from genome assembly GCA_030835905.1 of Alphaproteobacteria bacterium. Classification (GTDB taxonomy): domain Bacteria; phylum Pseudomonadota; class Alphaproteobacteria; order Rickettsiales; family UBA1997; genus UBA1997. Next base: position 1,190 of record JAURQX010000012.1, on the reverse strand, counting down.
CAACTATTTAGCGATCGGGTTAATAATATGGCCAATAAAAAAATAATCTTAACCTCTATTTATATTATTAATTATATTAATAGTTTATTAAGTAAATTGATTATAATTAATTTGTTTTTTTTACTTTTTTGGTGATATATTCGGCGTTGTTTTAATTTTTTTTTAAAAAACTATGAGAATCATCAATCAAAAAAGCACCTTTGCAAATCAAGAGGCAATCAAAAATCTTAAAAAGGAAAATCAAATCTTAATCCAAAAAAATCATAATAAAAGTGAATTTATTGCTAATATTGCCCATGAGATAAGAGGTCCTTTAGGTGCAGTCGTCAGTTACTCAAATCTAATTAAAGACGACTATAAAAATCTGAGTGAAAAAGATTTTGTTGAATATACATCAACTATTGCAAATGTTACTCAAGAAGCAATTGATTTGATGACTGACTTACTCGATATCTCTCAAGTAAATTCTGGAAAATTTAACATTCATCCCAAATATATAAACATACGAGATGCTATTGATAGCGCTCTTAGAATTAACAAATTTTTGGCAATCAAAAATAATATTACCCTTAAAATGGATATCGAACAGAATTTACCATTATTGTATCTAGATTCAAAAAGAATGAAGCAAATATTAACCAACTTAATATCTAACTCCATCAAATATAGCAATAATAATAAAACAATCACTATTAAAGTATGCTCAATTGCCGAAGGAGTTGAAATTAATATTATTGACCAAGGATTGGGAATGGATGAAAGAGAATTATCAACTGCTTTAAAAAGATATGGTACTGTTGAAAATGAAAATAGCAGCAAAGTTGACTCATTTGGTATTGGTTTAGATTTAATACAAAATTTAGTAGAAGCTCAAAATGGTGAATTTTTAATTAAATCAAAAAAGAATGTTGGAACATCTGTCATAATGGTTTTTAGAGCTACTAGACACTAAACACTGTTGTTAAAGGTTTTTAAATCTTTTACTTTATTTTGGCTTTATTTATTGAAAGCTCTAGGTAATACCAAAGTTCATCTTTAAACGAATTAAAAAGACCACTGCAAATCAACGAATTTTAGTAATTTTGTTGTTATTTTAATTTTTTAAATTCACGTATATCTTGATACGCTAAAATTTAAAAAATATAAAATGCCTAAAAATTCCTCAAAATTGGTTGATTTGCAGGGGTCTT
>JAURQX010000002.1 GCA_030835905.1 Alphaproteobacteria bacterium | reverse complement strand
ATTTAAAATAATTAACTTATCATTTTGGTATTAGTTACACCCCGCCCCTGCGGGGCACCCCTCTAAAAGAGGGGAATATTAATGCTTAAGTTTTATGCAGCAAAATTTAAAATAATTAACTTATCATTTTGGTAAAACCGCTTTCAGGAAATTAATTACAATTTTTAAAAACTTCTTTTTATTAAAAACTCCTTTAAACGGCTATTTAGTTACACCCCGCCCCTGCGGGGCACCCCTCTAAAAGAGGGGAATGTTAATGCTTAAATTTTATGCAGCAAAATTTAAGACATCTCTACCAATACCCAGTGCCAATTCTAGTGTCTCCCTTACCATGAAGTTTCCAAACATTGCCAATGCCATGTTGACTTGGGTCGTATCTGCTATCGCCTGCTACTGGTGGAGCAAAACCTTCTCCAGGACTAAAGCCGCCTGCGGTTTGTAAAAGTCCAATTGCTGCGTGCCTACAAAAAATATGAGCACTCCAAAAAACCGCTTTATAGTCATCAAAGTTTTTCTTGATATCGGCTGGATTTTCCCAATTGACCTTTTTTAATTCTTTGGGATAACGTCTTCTTATTTTTTCAGCATCGGGATTTACTGAAGAAATATCTGGGTCCTTTTTCCATGTATAAAATGTCATATACATTGTACCGCCAAATTGCGTGCCTAAGCCAGACTCGCAACCATGAATCCAGCCTAAATTAAAACCAGGAGAACCACCTTTAGGCATTTGACGAAAAATAGTATAGCCTTGAGGCTTGTACCAGTTAGGTACCCAAAAGCAAGATGAAAGTGTCAGTGTCAGAGACAGTACAAAAAAATATTTGAATATTTTAAATTTTGTAATTTTTTTGGTAATAGAGTCCATAATTTAATTTTTCTTTTACCATAGTCCGAAAAATTGGCCTTCAGCGCCACCTGCCCATAGTGGATTGGAGCCAAAAGCGCTACTTTTACCGTCAATACCAGTTTGCCAGATGCTCATCATGCCGTTAAGTCCTTGTCCAGATGAATCTGGTCCATGTTTCATTGGTCCGTCTAAAAACATGCCATCCCATGCTTGATTAATATCCTTTGCGCTAAAGGTTTTATCATATCCAGAATCATATAAATATCGATCAAAAGATGCTACTGGACCACGCAATACTTTTTGGAAGCACCAAGAATAACCTCTTGAGTGACCAAAGCGATATTCTGAGTTACCCGTCATATTGGCATCATATTTATATTTGTAGCGAGTACGGTAGAACATGTTACCACGAGAATATAATACCGAACTGCAGCCATCTTTAAAGCCACTCTTAAAAGCTGGAGTACCGTCGGGGACTTTAAAGTTGGTCATTGTAAAATATGGTGTACTTGCGCCTTTAAGCCATTGACAAGAGGAAAGCCAAAAAACTGAGCAAGCTAAAGCGCCGACAATAAAAACTCTACTCTTAATCACGCAAAATAATAATTTGCAGATAAGGCGAAAAAGACCTAAATGTAGTAAAAATAATATTTTAATCATGATCGCTATCATATCATTTTTTTGATATTTAGCAAAGAAATTTTTTGATTTTTGTATTTTTTGTTAAAAATTGCGTTGTTTCAAATTTTTGATAGTCTGTGCAATTGTCTGATAATTTGTGGGTTTTTTATCTGTAACCAGAAAAAACCGAACCCCAAATCGAGCTCTTTTGTTTAAAGTAGTCATATCGATAACAATACCAAAAAGCGTTATCCCAAGCAGTTTTGTAATCAGGGGAGTTGGTCATTTTCCATCCGTCTACAGCATTGTTGCGATAAAAAGCTTTATAAAAAGTGTTAGAGCCTGCAGACATTCCGGTTTCGCAGCCATCTTTCCATCCTTGCTTAAAATCGTCAGATGCATCGCCAGCAATTGCAACTTCTTTAATTGGTCGAGTGGGCAAGTATTTTGCTACCTTATTGCTACAAGAAAGCAGGGTCAATGAAGTTAAAAAAATTGTTAATATATTCAATAATAATTTATTCAAGCGGCCCATGTCTCATTGAATTATATCCTACAAAAGTACCAGTATGCAAGTTGCAAGAGAACCAGCCTTGTGCCCAACCAGCTTGATAATTTCTATCATGTTGATAAACGCCGTTTGCAAAACTGGCACCGCCTTCTCGATCGTAGATAAATGAGTTGCCAAAAATTCCAGTTCCTAGAGCTGATCGGCAGCCATTGTGCCAACCTGCTTTATACTCACCAGGGCCTTCAGGAACATTAACGTCAAGAGTTATTGGTTGATTGAAGCCCATGTGGCTAGGCATTCTGCAGGAATTTAAAACTAAAAGCATCAAAAAAAATATTAAAAACCTCATCTTCAATTAATCTACTTAATAAGTATCGGTAAATATATCATTTTTTTTAGATCTATTCAAGATATTTTTAATTTTTTAAAGCAGGGTCTAAAATTTTATTCTTTTTAAACTAATCTTCTAACATTTGACTAGGTTTTAGTATTTTGGCATAGCCGAAAGCCCATAACAAGATTAGATAAATTGCCAAACCAACCATAATTTGGAAAATTAGCATTAAAATTGGATTTATGGTTATAAAAATGCTTATTTTTTTTAGTAAAATTAAGAATAGCGACATTATTGCGCTTGGCAAAGATAATTTAAGAAAACTGATAAAGGAAAAATCGATAAACCAGAAATATTTTTTGGTAATCAAATTTTTTAAGATCATGGCAAGATTTAAGTAGGAAGCAATAATGGCTGCAAGAATTATGCCCAGATAGCCAAAGTTTAGATGATAAAAAATTAAATTAAGCAAAGCATTAACTATAACGCAAATTATAGCAATCTGCATTGGTATTTTAGTATTACCTCTAGCAAAAAAAGAGGGCTCTAAAACTTTGACTAATATAAAAGCTGGGAGAGCAATAGCATAAAGTATTAAAGCCTTACTAACACAAATTGTTTCGCTATTGGTAAAATTTCCTCTTTCAAATAGAATGTAAATTATATCATAAGATAAAATTATTAAGCCAAGACTGGCAGGAATCGATAACAGTAAGGCAATTTTTATTGTTATGTTTTGTAATCTGATAGCCTGTATTTCTTTTTTGTCTTTAATTAAAGAAGATAGCTTAGGTAATAGTACGACTCCGATTGCGATACCAATTAATGCTAGTGGCAATTGATTTATTCTATCGGCGTAATAAAGATAGGATATGGCTCCAATTGTCATGCTAGCAAAAATTGAATCGACCAATAAATTTATCTGCATAACGTTAGCACCAACTATTGCGGGGATAATCTTTTTAAAAAATTTTTTTACAGAAGAGTTAATGCTGGGAATTTTGGGGTAGGCTAAAAATCCTAATTTTGCAGTTGCATAAAAAAGTACTAAAAACTGTAAACAACCAGCTACAAAAACTCCCCATGATAAAGCATAAGCATAATTTGGCACAAAAGGTGAGATAGCGAATATTGAAATAATTAAAGTTAAGTTAAGGATTATTGGGGTTGCAGCTGGTATGGCAAATTTAGATAGAGAATTTAGAATTCCTGATAATAAAGAGACTAGCGAGATAAAAATAAGATAAAAAATTGTTATTCGTGAAATTTCTATCAGTAGGTCAAATTTTAAACTATCATCATAGAAGCCAGGAAATAAGATTTTCATGAAAAAAGGCATGAAAATTTGCAATATCATCACAAAAACAAGCAAAATATAGAGTAGAATTGAAAAAATGTTGAGTATGAATTCTTTAGATTGAATCCCGCTTTTTTTATTTTCTGCAACAAAAATTGGTATGAATGCTGAATTAAAAGCGCCTTCAGCAAAGATTCTGCGAAAAAAGTTTGGTAGACGAAATGCGGCAAAAAAAACATCTGACATCATGCTTACCCCAAGGTAACGGGCAATTAAAATATCGCGTATAAAACCAAAAATACGAGAAATTGCCGTAAAAAATGAAATTGTAAAAACAGAACGAAAAATCACTTTAACAACAAACTCTATTTTAATGAAAAACTCCCCCAATAAAGCTAGAAGCTTTATTGGCAAGCGCAAGCGTGCGTCGCCAATTCTAATTTAATATGAAAATAATGAATTATTTACCAAAAAATCTACAAAAACATAGATTAGTAAACCAGCCAGTAAATAAGGCGATAAATATGGCTAACAAGCCAAATTTCAAAGGTTCTTGATTAGCAAAATTAAGTATTTTTGCACTAAAGCCGATTTGTTTGACGTAGATCGGAATTGACTGAAAAGAGATTAACGAGCCATCATCGATTAAGTATATATCAACCGAGTAGGTGCCGCGTGAAATATTTTTAGGAAATTCAAGCATAACTTTAAACAGGGTTTCGTTTAAAAAATCAACCTTCTCAACATCGCTAAGATAAAGATTTTCTTTTTGCATTTCATCTAAAAAATAAAGACGAAAATCCTCAATTGCTTTTTTATCTATATCGGCACTATAAAAATTTAAATCTATATTATTTTTGCCAAGTTCAAGGTCTGATAATAGCTGTTCGGGAATTTTTTGGTCAATAAATGTCGAAAATAGTGAATAATAGCTGTATGAATCATTTAATTTTACTCTTTTGCCATTATACCAAATGCCAAATAATTCATTCTTTTTGGTCAAGATAAATTGTTTTTTTGGACCTCTAACTGCAACTATTACATTGCCAACATAGCCTTTGGCGCCAAATAATAAGATTTTTGCTCCTTTAAAACTGGTGTCAATTTCGATTTCACTAGTAGAAATCCCAGAAATTATTGAATTTGCGTAAGATGTTTTGATTGTTGCAAAACAAAAAAACTGAAATGTGAGTATGATAATTGATATAAATCGCATCATTTTATAATTTCTAAAGAATAAATATTTGCTGGATCAGTAAATAATGATATTAACATCTTCAGGCAAACTGCTAAAATCAGCAAGGCTAAAAATGAACGCAATCTTTCAGTGTCAATTTTATAGCTGGTTTTGGTGCCAATTTGCGATCCAATAGCTGAGGTTAAAATCATCAAAGCTGCTAATACTATATCTAAATTATTATTCATTGCTTGGAGGAATGTAGCATTGGCTGCAATAAATATAATTTGAAATAGAGAAGTGCCAGTTACTACTTCAGAGCGCATTTTGAGAATAGAAATCATTGCTGGAATCATCAAAAAACCGCCACCAATACCCATCAACACTACTAAAACACCAATTAACATACTTAAAATTATAGGTACGAATAGACTAACTGTTATTTGTGATTTTGGAAACTCGACTTGTAGAGGCATTTTCTTGGCTTTGGCAATACATCTTGCGAAAGCCGAGTCATGTTCTTTCTCCCAAGTGATTTGATATTTGCTTTCAAGTAATTGTTTTATACTATTAATTAGCATATTAAGGCCAATTGTTCCTAAGAAGACAACATAAATAATTGAAACTGCGATATCGATTTGACCAGTTTTTTGTAAAAACTTAAAGATGTAAATTCCAATAAATGAGCCAAAAAATCCCCCAATTACCAAGACTAGTCCCATCTTAATATCAACATTGCCTTTTCTTAAATGAATTAGTAAGCCCGAGGTGGAAGAGGCAATAATTTGATTGGTTGAAGTAGCTACAGCAATAGCTGGTGGAATGCCAACAAAAATCAAGAGAGGAGTTGCTAAAAATCCACCTCCAATGCCAAACATGCCAGCAATAAAGCCAGTTATTAAGCCAAACATTAAAATAGTGATTATATTAATTGGAATTTCGGCTATGGGAAGATAGATCTGCATTTTATAAAAATTTTAGTGGATGGTTTCTTGCTAAAAGATTGTTAAATCCTGAGTTAACATTGTTTATTGATTCTTTTAGTAAAGCTAAAGCCAAAATTTTATTATCGATAATAACGCTTGATAAAATAATGCCAACAGGGCTGTCCATAAGGGTAATTTCAATATTTTTTAATAAATTGCTTTGATTTGCAACTGATTTTAATTCTGATGATGATAGAAATTGATTAGCATTATCAATTTCAATATTGTATATTTTTTTTCTAATTTGCCCCATGTGATGAGTTCTTGCTGTTAATTCTTGTCCCATATAGCAACCTTTATTGTAACTTATAGCATTTAAATTATCAAAGCCAAATTCTAAAATTAGAGATTTATCATAAGTTAAATCATATTCACCTTCGCAAATTTTATTTAAAATTCTAGTCAGATGATAAATTGTTACATTATCTTGGTAATCAATTTTGTGATTAACATATAATCTTTGACCCATTTTTTTTGATCTTGGATCGTCAAGGATACCATAAAATGAATTATTGTCGAATGTTTTTTGTTGTTTTTCAGCATTTTTTTGCCAGAAAGCTAAAATCTGATCATTTTTGGTAATGGTAATATCTGATTTTAATTTATAGATAGATAGTTTTTTTATGATTTCTTCTGTCCTTTGGTAAAAGCAATCTAGATAAATTTTTTCATCATTGATATCTTTAAAAATAAAAAAATCATATAAAAACCTGCCTTTGGCACTAAGCATGGCGCTATACAATAGATTTTTATTTTTTTTGAGCTGAAAAATATCATTAGTTATTAAACCCTGTAAAAACTGATACCGATCACTTCCAGAAATTTCAATAATTTGACGATCCGATAGGAAAATTGTCATAAAACAACTAAACTCTTGAGTTAATGTTAAAAATTTAATAAGATTAGGTTAATTATTGAGATATAAATTTTGATTTCAAGGAATGAAGCAAATCATAAATATTTTAATTATAATAATATTTTTTCTATTCCAATCTTCTTGTTCCGCGATTTGGGATCCGAATCCCAAAGGATGGAACTGGGGCTTAAGGCCAAGGCCAGCTATTGGCATTAGAAATTTTCCGCCAGCTGATACTGAATATGGTAAAGGGTTTAAAGATGGCTGCATTGCTGCTTGGGGTGCAATCACTAAGGGTGTAATTGGTGACGCAACAAAAGCGCAATATAATTATGATCGTATGAAAAGGAATCCCGACTATAATACAGGATGGTTTGATGGGCTTGAGCAATGCACTTATATTAATGACTGGGATGTTGTATGATGTTACTTTTGGGTAAGTTAATTTATGAAAATCATATAGCCAGTGATTAACCCGCGCACAAACTAATTGCCTTTTAACTTTAACATATTGCTTGGGCACTGTTAACAAAGCAATTTCGCAAAGCCAAAGTAGCACTAAGTACCATGGCTTTTCTAGATCACTTTATGTTAAAAAATTTTCTTGCTAAAAGCGCAACTAGTTTGTGCAAGGGTTAATATTAATCTCTTGTTGTATTTATTTGTGGAAATTAAAAAATTTAGTGATTTTAATAAAGAAAATTTTCTAGAAATTTTCATTCATAAATCGCAATGCTTCTCAAACTAATTGTTTTTTTGCCGCTTTTAGCTTTTTTGGTATCGTCTTTGGTTGGCAGGGTTGTAACTGGTCAAAATAAGGTTGTAGCTGACAAATTTGCGCAGTTTTTTACCTCTTCGTTACTTATTATTTCTGCTCTTTGCGCCGTAATAACCTTTTGGCAATTTCATAATAGTCCTGTAATAGAAAATATTTTACTTATCAACTGGATTGATTCAGGTGATTTGTCAGTTAATTGGTCTTTATACCTCGACTCGTTGACAGCAATAATGCTGGTAGTGGTTACGGTAATTTCGGCTTTGGTTCATGTTTACTCGGTTGGTTATATGGCCGAAGATAAGTCGATAAATCGCTTTATGTCGTATTTATCTTTGTTTACATTTTTTATGCTGATTTTGGTAACAGCTGATAACTTCTTGCAGCTTTTTGTCGGTTGGGAGGGTGTTGGCGTTGCTTCTTATCTTTTAATCGGGTTTTGGTTTAAAAAGCAGTCAGCTAATGCGGCGGCAATGAAAGCTTTTATTGCTAATAGGGTAGGGGATTTTGGGCTAATTATAGCCTTGGCTTTAATATACCTTACTTTTGGTAGCTTAGAATATAAAATAGTATTCTCGCAAGTTAGTAATTATTTGAATAATGAAACCATCTTATTTTTTGGGAATTATCTCACAATTGACTTGATCTGTATTTTGCTATTTATTGGTGCAATGGGTAAATCTGCACAAATTGGTCTTCACGTTTGGTTGGCAGATGCTATGGAAGGGCCAACTCCAGTTTCGGCATTAATTCATGCTGCAACTATGGTCACGGCTGGTGTGTTTTTAGTTGCACGCTGTTCTCCAATATTCGAATATTCTGAAATCGCTTTAAATATGATAACAATAGTTGGAGCTGTAACAGCAATTTTTGCGGCAACAATTGCAGTTACCCAAAATGATATAAAAAAAGTGATAGCCTATTCTACCTGCTCTCAACTAGGATATATGTTTTTTGCTTGCGGTGTCTCAGCATACTCTGCGGCAATATTTCATTTAGCAACTCATGCTTTCTTTAAAGCTTTACTATTTTTGGGCGCTGGAAGTGTAATTCATGCCATGCATCATGAACAAGATATCAGGAAAATGGGTGGAATTTGGCAAAAAATTCCGATTACCTATGCAATGATGTGGATTGGATCTTTAGCGCTGGCTGGCTTTCCACCATTTGCTGGATTTTTCTCTAAAGATGTTATTTTAGAGGCTGCCTATATGTCTCACGGTAAATATTCTAATTTAGCTTTTATGTTAGGAATTTGTGCGGCATTTTTAACTGTATTTTACTCTTGGCGCTTAATATTTTTGGTGTTTCATGGCAAAACGCGAGCAAATAAAGAAACATTTGCTCATGCGCATGAGTCACCTTTATCAATGATGATACCTTTGTATATTTTGGCATTTGGCTCAATCGTTGCAGGATATGTCGGTATGAGTCAATTATCTTTGGTTTCGTCTGAGGGTAATTTCTTTGCTGATTCAATATTTGTTAGTGCTAATAAATCCAATTTACTTGAAGAAATTCATCATGTTCCTCTTTTGATAAAATATTTGCCATTATTGATTGGCATATTGGCGATTTTATTATCCTATGTAATTTATATCAAAATGGATGGCTCAGCTAAAAAAATTGCAGATAAATTCAAAATCTTATACAAAATATCCTTTAATAAATGGTATTTTGATGAAATTTATCAATTTTTATTGGTTGACCAGGTTAAAAAGTTAGGAAATATATTTTGGCGTATAGTTGATGTTAAAATTGTCGATGGCATCCCTAATGGCTTGGCTTATTTAAGCAAAATTTTATCACAAAAAATATCAAGATTAGAAACTGGTTATATATACAGCTATTCACTTTGGATGGTTTTGGGATTGATGCTGATATTGTTATTTGTAATTAGTTCAATTAAAGATTTTTTAATTTTTTAAAACCAAAACATAGTGAATAAAAAAGAATTAAGAGCTTGTTTTGGCTGCTTTGCTACTGGAGTTGTTATTGCATGCGCTAAAAAGAAAAATTTTTTTAATCAAACTTTTTTTTCCAAGAGTTTGATTAAAAAAGATGATTTTCTTAAAAAATTTGAAGAATTTTGGGCAGAATTTTCTAATAAAAACTATCTTGGAAAAAAAATTGCTGTTAAACTTCGCCGTGAGCTAGATAAAAAATTTGATGGCAGTTTTTTACAAAAAAAACTTAAACAAATTTTTGCTGATGAGTTTTTTGGTATTACTATTAATTCATTTTCTTCTGTTTCTTTGGATCCGCCAATAATACAGTTTTCAATTGATAATAAATCATCAAATTTAAGTCTTTTTAGGAAAAATCGCTATTTTTCATTAAATATTCTTAGTAGTGATCAGCAAAATCTTTCTAATGCTTTTGCTACACCAAAGAACAATGCTAAATGGCAAGTTGAGCCATTTATTTTTGGCAAATATGGTAATCCAATCTTTAAAAACTCGTTAGTTTTTATTGAGTGCAAAAAACACAAAGTAATTAAAATTGGTGATCATCATGTTATTTTTGGTGAAGTTTTAGATTATGGACTTATTAGTGAAAAAGATCCTTTAATCTATTATAGGAGCAAATATAATGCTTTATCACTATCGCTTAGTTAGAAGTTATTTGTGCTATGTGCCCATAGTAAAGATTTTATTGACACTAATATTAATAAGCTTCAGCTCTTGTCGTGTAACCAAATCAGTATGGGATTCGAGTTACAATGAAACTTTTCGCCAGTTCTTAATAAGTCAAGATGGAAGAATGGTGGTGTTTGTTGGTAGTAAATATCACTATATTTTTTCGGATAATACCTCAATTTTAGAAAGCATTTTACTCTGGCCTGGCAGAAGAAATCTTTTTATTAATACTGAAAAAAGCAGAATTGACCTAGATAGAAGTAATGAGGTTTTTGGAGAAATTGTAGTTGAGAGTTATTTTAATCGTATGCCGCCCGAAGATTTTGAATTTTTGCGCGGAATTGGCTTTAGATCAAGTGACAAGTATTCTCCTTTGCGAATAACGCTAATGATGAAGGGTAAAAGATATTTGCCAAGATCAGATTTGGGTTACAATCTTCCAGAGTTACAAAGATCTTATGTTTTGCCAATTCATTATCAAGGTGGCGCTCTAGAAAATATTGGTAAAATTGCTTTAACACCAATTACGGTAGCTGCCGATTCAACTCTTTTGATTGGGCAAATATTGTTGGCTCCTTTTCGAGGTCAATAATAAAATAGTATAACTATTGCAAATCCTAAATTTTGTAGTAATCTAAGTGAATAGATAATGATTACTTAATAATAAACTTAAAAATGAATTTACTTCCAGTTGGCTTTTATGATTTGATTTTTGATGAAGCTGAAAAGAGCTTTATTGACGCCAATAATGCTATTTCTTACTTACTTAAAGAAAAATATCGCCTAATTAAGCCCCCGTTGATTGAATTTGATAACTCATATCAAGCTGCTAATGATAATGATTATTTGGTAACTACTGATGGGGTATCGGGAAGAAAGATCGCCTTGCGAAGCGATATAACTCTGCAAATTAAAAGAATTTTAGCAACTCGACTTAAACAGCAGAAATTACCGTTAAAATTATGTTATATTGGTGATGTTATTAGGGCTAAAAGTGAAGATTTATATGCAGATCGACAACAAACTCAAATTGGATTTGAGATAATTGGCATTAAAAAAGACGAGCAGGATTTGCTTGTCATAAAAAATTTAGTTGAGATCTTACAAAAAATAGAGGTTAATGATTTGTCGTTTAATATTATTTTGCCTAGCTTCTTGGATCTTTTTTTGTCGGCAATAAATGTCGGCCAAAAAGAGCTATTAAAAACGGCAATTTTACATAAAAACCTAACTGATATTGCTGAAATATGTCCGAATTATTGCGATATTTTGCATAAAATTGTTAGATTTAATAATAATTTTGGCGAAATTATTAAAGAAATTAAGCAAAAAATTAATTTGCCAGCAATAAATTTAGAATTGGCAAGAGTTGAAAAAATTAATAATTTTTTCTTAAAGAATTTCAACAGAATTCAGATAAATTTTGATTTATTTGGTGATCAAAACAGTGAATATCATCAAGATCTATACTTCGAGGTATTTGTGCCTGATTTTAAATATGCTATTGCTAAAGGTGGCTGTTATCAAATTAGCAATCAAGATAATAATATTTTGGCGATTGGTGCCACAATTTATGCTAATTATTTGCGAAAAATACATGCCTCACACAATTCTTGAATATAGTTCAAACATAAAGGAAAAAGAAAAATTTAGCGATCTTTTTCATGATATTCATCAGCTTTTGGTTAATAAATTATGGGCTAATATTGATGCTTGTAAAAGTAGAGCTATTAAATATGAAGATTTTTTGGTAGGCGAGGGCAAAGAGTCTAACCTCTTTGTTTGCCTAACTATTAAAATTCTAGCTGGTAGATCGCTTGAAGTAAAAAATGAGTTTGCAAATTCTATGCAAAAGCTTTTGCAAGATTATTTCCAAAAATCAATTAAGGCAGGTTTAAAGATTTCAATCGAAATTGTTGAATTAGAGCATTATAGCAAATTTTAGAATTTTATTAAATCAATAAAAGCTATGAAATATAAAAATCTGGGTAGTACAGATCTTAAAATCAGCAAAATTTGTCTGGGCACTATGACTTGGGGTCTTCAAAATAATGAGTCAGAGGCATTTGAGCAAATGGATTATGCTTTGACACAAGGTGTTAATTTTTTTGATACGGCTGAAATGTATGCCATTCCGCCAACTGCTGAAACTTATGGCAAGACTGAAATCATAATTGGAAATTGGTTTGCAAAAACTGGCAAAAGACAGGATGTGATTTTGGCTACAAAATTTTCACCACTACCTTGGGCAAGAGGTGAAAATATTCCAACGACTAATAAAAAAAATATTTTAGTTGCCGTTGAAAATAGTTTAAAAAGATTAAAAACTGATTATATTGATTTATATCAACTGCACTGGCCAACTAATCGATCAAACTATCATTTTGCTGGCTGGTGGGATTTTGAACCAAGTTATGGAATCGAGGCTAAGAAAAAAATCATTGATAATAAGCTTGAAATTTTAGAAACATTTCAAGGGCTAATAAAAGCTGGTAAAATTCGCCATGTTGGACTTTCTGATGATTCTGCTTGGGGTATAAAGCAATATGTTGACTTGGCTGAAAGTCATAATCTTCCAAAAATTGCTTCAATTCAAAATGAGTATAACTTACTAAGAAGGCGTGACGAATATGATATTGCTGAAACTTGTGCTTTAGAAGATGTTTCCTATCTAGCTTGGTCACCTTTAGCAATGGGTGTTTTGAGTGGTAAATATTTGGGTAAGAAATTTCCAAATTTTCCAAACAAAACTAGATTTTCAAAGGAAGTAATGGCGGATGGTTGGGATCGATACCAAACAAGAGTTGAGCTCAATTCTGAAAATGCTGCCAAAAAATATCTAGAAATTGCAAAAAAATATAATTTAGATCCATGTCAAATGGCAATTGCCTTCACTTTAACAAAAAAATGGGTAGCTAGTAGCATAATTGGTGCCACTTCAATGGATCAACTAAAAGCAGATATTTCGGCGATTGACGTGATATTAAGCAAAGAATGTCTAGAAGAAATTCAGCAAGCTTATAAGCAATATCCAGTGCCTTTTTGAGATTAGACTTCTTGCATAACTGCCAAATTTTGGTAATTTTTTCGTTATTAAAAATTTTTGAAATTCACGTACATCAAAGTACGCTAAAATTCCAAAAATTTTAGCCGATTTAATGAAAAGAGATTTTATCAGATAAAAAGAT
>JAURQX010000011.1 GCA_030835905.1 Alphaproteobacteria bacterium | reverse complement strand
AAGACCCCTGCAAATCAACGAATTTTAGTAATTTTGTTGTTATTTTAATTTTTTAAATTCACGTATATCTTGATACGCTAAAATTTAAAAAATATAAAATGCCTAAAAATTCCTCAAAATTGGTTGATTTGCAGGGGTCTTCTTTATTTATTAATTATCTAAGAGGGTGTTTTGGTAGAGATTCAGGAAGATGAAACCAAATGATCAATTATAAAGTTTAAATGGTCTTAAATTTAGTTGCAGATTTTTTTAACTAATAAATGAGCATCTTTTTTTGTTTTTTGTGCCATAAATTTTCCTAAATCAATGGCATCTTCAAGATTGGCTTCACAAGATGACGAAAGTTCAAAAAGTTCACTGCCATCTTTATCTAGTAATATAGTTCTAAGATTAAGAGTGTTTGAGGAGTTAATTTGGCCATAAACTGCAACTGGAGTATAGCAAGAGGCGCCAAGTTCTTCAAGAAATACTCTTTCAGCACGAACGCAAATTTCAGTTTTTTGATCATTTGCTTGACGAAAGATTTCTATAATTTTTTGATCGTCACTTCTAACCTGAATCGCTAAAGATCCTTGTCCGCCAGCTGGTAAAATTATATCAGTTGGAATTATTTCTTTAATGTGATTTTGTAAATTTATTCTCTCTAATCCACAGTAAGATAATATAGACCCATCAACTTGATCTAATTTATTTAATCTGGTTGCGATATTTCCACGAAAATTAACGATTTTTAAATCTGGTCTAATTTTTTGTAAAATTGCCTTTCTTCTTGGTGAAGAAGTGCCGATTGTAGCGTTGATTGGTAATTGTGAAATAGAATTATATTTTTGTGATATAAAGCAGTCTCGAGCATCAGACCTTTTGGTAAAAGAAACTAAAGTTGTTTTAGGGCTAACCAAAGGAGGCACATCTTTAGCAGAATGAATAGCTACATCAATTTTATTATTAACTAAATCTTCTTCGATTTCTTTAATAAACAAAGCCTTTCCACCAATGTCAAATAAATTTCGATCTTGAATTTTGTCGCCAGAAGTCACTACTGGAAAAATTTCAAACTCAATATTAGGGTAGGTGATTTCTAAGATTTTTTTTACTTCACTAACTTGCGTTAACGCAAGATGACTTTGGCGAGTGCCGACTCTAATTTTAATATCACAAGCCATTCAAGTGAAATGAAGTATTTTTTGGAAAGAGAAATAAAGTTAACCCTGTCTAGCTTTGAAGCGCGGATTTGTTTTGTTAATTATATATAATCTACCTTTTCTGCGCACAATTTTGCAGTCTTTGTCTCTTTTTCTAGCAGACTTTAAAGAATTATAAATTTTCATCTGAATTAAAAATAAAGTAATAATATTTATTTGGCAGATCCTATTAACCCTAATAAAAAAGTCAATATATTAACCAATCGATAATTTTATAAAATTAATTATAATTATATTAACTCGTGCATAAACTAATCGCCTTTTAACTTTAACATATTACTTAACAAAGCAATTTCTCAAAGCCAAAGTAGCAATAAGTACTATGGATTTTCTTAATTACTTTGTTAAGAAATATTTTCTTGTTAAAAGCGCAACTAGTTTATGCACGGGTTAATAAGAATTATCTATCAATTTCGCCAAAAACAATATCTTGGGTTGAAATAACCGTGACAACGTCAGCAAGCATATGGCCTTTAACCATTGGTTCTAAAGCTTGAAGATGTGCAAATCCAGGAGCACGAACTCTGCAACGATAAGGTTTGTTAGAGCCATCAGAAATTATATAGACTCCAAATTCTCCCTTTGGAGCTTCGACACAACCATAGGCTTCGCCAGTCGGGACGTGATAACCTCCAGAATAAAGTTTAAAATGGTTAATCAAGCTTTCCATTGAGGTTTTCATTTCTTGTCTTTTTGGTGGGGCAATTTTTGGATCATCGGTAAAAATTGTTCCTTCTGGGATTTTATCAATACATTGTCTAATAATTTTAACTGATTCACGCATTTCTTGCACTCTAATTAAGTATCGATCGTAAGAATCGCCATTTTTTCCAATCGCAATATCAAAATCTAGCTCGTCATAAACTTCGTAAGGTTGATTTTTTCTTAAGTCCCATGCAATTCCTGAGCCACGGATCATTGGGCCTGAAAAACCCCAATTTAAAGCTTGTTCTTTAGTTACCACACCCACATCAACAAGTCTTTGTTTGAAGATTCTGTTTTCGGTTAAAAGACTTTCCATATCATCAATTTTTGCTGGAAAATCTTCAATAAAATCAAAAATTTCAGTTAACAAGCCTTTTGGTAAATCTTGATGAACACCACCTGGTCTAATATATGCTGCATGCATTCTTGATCCAGATGCCTTTTCATAAAAAATCATCATTTTTTCCCTTTCTTCAAACATCCAAAGTAATGGCGTCATGGCTCCAACATCAAGAGCTTGCGTAGTAATTGCCATGATATGATTGAGTAAGCGAGTGATTTCTGAAAATAATACTCTGATATATTGAGCTCTTTTAGGGATTTTACAGTCCAATAATTTTTCAACAGCTAAAGCGTAGGCATGCTCTTGACACATTGGTGAAACATAATCAAGTCGATCAAAATACGGAACCGCTTGAAGATAGGTTTTATGTTCTATTAATTTTTCTGTGCCGCGGTGTAAAAGACCAATATGCGGATCAGCTTTAGTTATAACTTCGCCATCCATTTCTAAGACCAAACGTAAAACTCCATGAGCTGCAGGATGTTGCGGACCAAAATTTATTGTAAGATTGGTTTTGTCTTGAGAATTTTTTTGAGCTTGCGTCATTTTATACAAAGTTGAAATAAATTGTGAATAGCTTATTGATTAAAAATTTATAAAAACAAAAAATATTGAGATCAAGATTTATAAGCGACAATTAAATTTTAAAGAAATTTTAGCGAGATCTAAAAATTTTGCCTAGCTCCCTAATATGTGAAATTGTTGAAAAGTTCATATTAGGTAATCCTTTTTTTATGTTAATCCAATTCTTGCTTTTAGTATTGGCAAATGGAATTAGGCAATTTTTAAAGCCTAATTTTTCTGCCTCTTTTAATCTAGCTTCAAGATTGCTAACCATTCTAACTTCGCCGGTTAAGCCAATTTCACCAACGGCAATTGTAGATTTAGCCATTGCAATGTCACGAGAAGCTGAAATTAAGGCACAAGCCACCGCTAAATCAATAGCGGTTTCTTCAATTTTTAAGCCGCCAACAATATTTAAATAAACCTCTTTATCAAACAAAGCTAAGCCAAAACGACTATTTAGTACTGCAATTATCATCGCCAAACGATTGGTATCCCAACCAACAACTGCTCTTCTTGGTGAAGGCATGTAAGAGGGTGAGATCAAAGCTTGAACCTCGACCAAAATTGGTCTAGTTCCTTCAATACCAGCAAATATTGAACAACCACTGGTATCTGTTTCATAAGAATTTAGGAATAATTCGCTAGGGTTTGAAACTTCGCTTAAGCCAACATCATTCATTTCAAAAACACCAATTTCATTAGCCGGGCCAAAGCGATTTTTAATTGCTCTTAAGATTCGAAAATGCAGATCTTTTTCTCCTTCGAAATAAAGCACAGTATCAACCATATGTTCTAAAACTTTTGGTCCAGCAATTTGTCCATCTTTGGTAACATGACTAACAATTAATAAAGTGATATTATTTTTTTTGGCAAAAATAGTCAATTCGCCAGCCGCTGCCCTAACTTGTGAAACAGTTCCAGGTGCTGAAGATAACTCATCTAAAAACATGGTTTGAATTGAGTCGATTATCATAATTGTTGGCCTGTTGTCAGGAGTTATCGAATTAACAATATCACTAACGTTTGTTGTCGCTGCTATTTCAATTTTTGGCTCAATTACATCCATCCTTTTAGCGCGAAGACTAACTTGTGCAATTGATTCTTCGCCCGAAATGTAAATAACTCGATTATTATTTTGCGATAATTTATTTGCGGTTTGCAAAAGCAGGGTAGATTTACCTATTCCTGGATTACCACCAATTAAAACAACAGAACCTTGAACCAAACCACCTCCGAGAACTCTATCTAATTCATTTATTGCAGTATTAATTCTTTTAAAATCAGATATATCTTGGTTTAGTTGGCTAAATTGCAGTTTGTTTGAAGATTTCTTGGCTTTGGTTTCGGTAGTAATTCTGGTGAAATGAGATCCTGAATTAGTTCCACCCTCGGCAAACTCTTCAACTAAACTATTCCATTCTCCACAATCAGGACATTTTCCAGACCATTTAAAATGAATTGCACCACAAGATTGACAACAATAAGCTGTTTTTTTAGACATAATGTTTTTTTGGTGATTAATAACTTTATTTTGTTTTAACTGATGTCTTACACAAAAATCAAAGAATTTTTACGAGCTAATGAGCTAGATTATTTCATTCAGCCAAATTGTGATGAGTTTTTTAGTGAATATTTACCAAATTATGCCAAGAGAATTGAGTTTTTAACTAATTTTACTGGTTCAAATGCAATCATCATTATTGGTCAAAAAAAATCATATTTTTTTACTGATGGTCGTTATATAATTCAAGCTTCAAATCAAATTGATCTTGATGAGTTTGAAGTTATAAATTTGGCACAAATTTCGATTGGTAATTTTATAGAACAAATTACTAGTGAAGATAATAAAATAGCAATTGATGGCAAATTATTCACTATAGATTTTGTAAATAAGCTACAAAAATTATGTAATCAAAAATCGGTAGAGTTAGTAATTTTAGAAAATAATCCAATTGATAATATTTGGACCAATCAACCAAAAAAGCCGGATTCTGCAGTTTATTTTTGCGATAATAAATTTATTGGTAAGAATTCATCTAAAAAAAGACAAGAAATTGTCAAACAAGTTAAAGGTGAGGCAATTTTAATAACTGATCCACAAAATTTATGCTGGTTGCTCAATATTAGGGCTAGCGATGTTGATTATACACCAATTTTACTATCTTATGGCTTATTGCATAAAAATGGTAAAATTGATATCTTTTTTGACGAAGAAAGGTTAAGCGACGAATATAGTAATAATTTACAAGACGTAAATATTTATAGCGAAAATCTTATGATCAACAAAGTTAAAAACCTTGTTGATAACGTTAAAACTATTCAAGTTGATTTCTCAACAACAAACTATTGGCTTTTCAATAATTTAAAAAAGCTAAAAATTAACATAATAAATGAAAGAGATCCTATATTTTTAGCAAAATCAATAAAGAATGATCATGAGGTTTTAGGAATTAAGAAAGCTCATGAAATAGATGGCTTGGCCTTAACTAAATTTCTTTTTTGGTTGGAAAAAACTATAAAAGATGATTTAGAGGTTGATGAGATAACTGCTAGCAAAAAAATTCTAGAATTTCGTCAACAACATCAAGATTTTATCTATCCAAGTTTTGCCACTATTTCTTCCTTTGCTAGCAATGGTGCCATAATTCACTACCAACCAAATCAAAATACAAATAAGGAAATAAAAGGAAATTCACTATACTTAATAGATTCTGGAGGTCAATATTGCGGTGATCATGCTTTTGGTACAACTGATGTGACAAGAACAATTTTAGTTGGTCAAGAAAATGATGAAATGATTGAAAATTTTACGCGAGTTTTAAAGGGTCATATTGCTCTAGCTCGGGCTAAATTTCCAAAAGGAACTAATGGTGCTCAACTTGATGTTTTAGCAAGGTTTCATTTGTGGCAAGCTGGATTAAATTATGATCATGGCACTGGTCATGGGGTAGGGTGCTTTCTTTCTGTTCACGAGGGTCCTTGTGGAATCGGTAAAAATTACAATCAAGAATTATTACCAAATATGATAATTTCAAATGAGCCTGGTTATTATAAGTCTGGAGAATATGGAATTAGAATCGAAAGCTTGCTGTTAGTAAAAGAATTTGACGATAATTTTCTTGGCTTTGAAACCTTAACCTTAGCGCCGATAGATCTAAATTTAGTTGATTTTACGATGTTAACTTATCCAGAAAAAAAATGGCTCAAAGAATATCATCAAAGAATATATAAAGTTTTTGAAGATAATCTAGACAATCAACAAAAAGTCTGGTTAAAAGGTTTACTAAATCCGTGATTACCTATGTTTTTAGGTAATCAAACTCTGAATTCTTCTTGAAAAATCACCAGCATCTTTAATTGGCTCATCTTCAATGATGCAGGCTAGATCAAAAAGTGTTTTAATTATATCATCATTTTTGGACTTTGACTTAGAATCAGCAAAATTTTTATTTAAATTTTTAATAATTTCATTTTTGGGGTTAATTTCTAAGACTTTAGCTGAAGCTGATAGAATTTGTTTTTGCTCAAGTAGAAATCTTTCAAGTCTTATATCCATAGATCCAGAATCAACAGCTAAACAAACCGGAGATCCGGTAAGTTTTTTGGAAATTCTAACATCCTTAACCTTGTCACCTAAAATCTCTTTAATATATTTTACCAAACCATCAAATTCAGAATTTGTTACATCTTTTTTAGTGTCGTTTTCTTCGTCTTTTTTATCTTTTTGGCTATTTTCCTTATTTTCTTTTTTACCAATTTTTTCTATATCTACATCGTGACGATTAATTGATTGAAATTCTTTATCTTGATATGGAAGCATGACTGTAACCCAAAATTCATCAACAGCGTCAGTCAAATATAAAACTTCAACATCTTTTTCTTTAAAGATTTCTAATTGCGGTGAAGATTTAATTTTTTCAGACGACTCACCAGTTAAGAAATAAATTTTATCTTGGTTATCTTTGATTCTATTTAGATAATCAGCAATTGAAGCCAACTTGCCATCAGATTTTGAGGTTTCAAAACGACAAATTTCTAAAATTTTGTCACGATAATCAGTTGATTCGCATAAACCTTCTTTAAGAACTGCGCCAAAATTATTCCAAAATTTAAGATACTCCTCTTCACTTTCTTGAGATTTTTTCTTAAGCTCCGATAAAACTTTTTTAACAACTGATTTTTTAATTTTTTCTAAAACTGCACTATGTTGTAGATTTTCACGACTGATATTTAGTGGTAGATCATCAGAATCAATAACGCCTCGCAAAAATCTCATACAAGTTGGAACCAGTTCTAATTCTTCACTAATAAAAACTTTTTTTACATATAGTTTTACTGAAGTTTTGCGATCGGGGTGAAATAAATCAAAAGGTTTTGAACTAGGGATAAATAATAAATTAGTATAGCTTACCACACCTTCAGCCTTGTTGTGCAAAGTCATGTAAGGTTCATTTGGCAAATGAGAAATATGCTTATAAAAATTATCATATTGCTCTTGAGTTATATTTTCCTTAGGTTTTTGCCAAATTGCAGATACAGAATTCAAGATTTCAATTTTGGCTCCATCTTTTTCATTTTCTGGAATGAATTCAATTTTAAAATCAATATGATCTGAATAAGTTTGAACCACATGTTTAATATGAAAACGATCCAAAAAATCATCGGCGTCTTCTTTTAAGTGTAAAATTATTTTGGTGCCTCTGGCAAATTTTTCAGATGACTCTTCAACTTTAAAGCTTCCTGCGCCTTGAGATGACCATTGCCAAACAGAATCTTCATTATATTTCGAGGTAATAACATCAACCTGATTAGCAATCATAAAAGATGAATAAAAGCCGACGCCAAACTGACCAATTAGTTGCACATCTTTTTGTTTATCTCCAGTTAAAGATTTTAAAAAGTTTTCAGTTCCAGATCTGGCGATTGTACCTAGATTATTAATTAAATCATCACGATTCATGCCAAGTCCATTATCACTGATAATTAATTGCTTTTTATCTTTATTAGTAGTGATTGAAATTTTTAAATCATCAGCCTTTATATTATCATCTTGCAAAGCCAAATAGCGCAATTTGTCACAAGCATCAGAAGCATTTGAAATTAATTCACGCAGAGCAATATCTTTGTTGGTATAAAGTGAATTAATCATTAAATTCAGTATTTTACCAACCTCAACATCAAAACTAAATTGTGTTTTTGATGAATTATTATCTTTAACTTTTTTTTGTTGTTGCGCTGTCATTTCTATAATTGTTTAAATTTTGTATTTCGTAGAACGTTAAAAGATCAAACGTTGCTTAGGTAAGAATTATTGAGAGTATTTCAAGATTTAAATTCTAAAAATTTTTGGTTAAATTTTTCTTTAATTAGCTGATCTATATTTGAAAAATTATTTATCCCTAATTTTGCAAATGATGTTATGCCAAAATCACTTATGCCACACGGTACAATATTGTTAAATTTAGTTAAATCTGGTGCTAAATTTATTGAAATTCCATGGTAAGTAACCCATTTTTTAACTTTAATGCCAATCGCAGCTATTTTTTCTTCGCTTATTTCATTTTTAACCCAAATGCCAACACGATCCTTTCTAATTTCACCCTTTATTTTAAATTCTGCCAAAATGTCAATTATCCAATTTTCTAAAAAATTTACAAAAACAGCAATATCTGGGCTGTTTGGATAAAAGAATTTTTTTAAATCCAGCATTAAGTAAATTATTTTCATATTTGGCCCATGATAAGTGTATTTTCCACCACGATTAGTCTTAAAAACTGGAATATTAGTTTTATTCAACAAATCTGTTTCTTTGGAGCTAATTCCGGCGGTATAGACATCCTTGTGCTCGAGTAACCAGATCATTTCTGACTTTTTTTGATTAATTATTTTGCTAACACGATCTTCCATAAAATTGTAAGCACCATCAAAATCAATTAAGTTATCGCTAATTTTCCATTCTATTTGACTAAGATACTTGTATATATTGTTGATCATCTTTCGTTTTTTGATTTTTTAAAAAAAATTTATTAGTCATATTTTATTAGAGTTATGTTATAACATAACAAAATAATTGACAAAATAGGTTAAACATGATTATTTAAAAAAAAGTTATGAAATTTCTTTTTGTTATAAATTTATGAATCGAATAAAGTCCTTAATAAAAATATTAACAGTAATTTATTTTGCATTACCTGAAAAAACTTTAGCTGAAAACTTTGTAAAAAACAGGTTAGAGCCAATTGTTGTTACTGCTAATCCTCTTTTATCTGCCAAAGATCAAATAATTAGCCCAGTTACAATAGTTCAAGGAGATAATCTAAATCAGAAATTACAACCGACAATTGGCGAAACTCTATCGTCCGAACCTGGAATTCGTTCAACATATTTTGGGCCAAATTCATCTCGGCCAGTAATTCGTGGATTGGAAGGGGATCAAATAAATATTATGCAAAATGGCATAAATAACCTCGATGCATCAAGTGTTAGTGTTGATCACAATGTCGCAATTGATCCACTTTCTGTAAAAAAAATAGAAATTATAAGAGGGCCTTCAGCTTTACTATATGGCTCAAAAGCAGTGGGTGGTGTGGTAAATATTATTGATAACCGAATTCCTGATAAACCAATTAATGAAAAAGTAACAGCAATAACTGATGCAAGATATAATTCAGCTAATAAAGAAAGATCTGCTTCTGCTTTATTTGAGGGTGGAGCCAGTAATTATGCTTATCATCTAAATGGCTTTAAAAGAATATCTGACAATATTTCGATACCAAGCTATGGTCGATCTATAAGTCTTAGAGAATCTGATCCGCTAAGCCAAGAGTCAAAAAACAAATTAACTAATAGCCAAAGCAATAGCCAAGGTTCAACTATAGGGCTTTCAAGATTTTTTAAAAAAGGTTATTTTGGCGCATCATTAAATACCTACAATAGTAATTATGGAACAGTTGCTGAGCCAGACGTAACAATTGATATGAAGCAACAAAGGATTGACTTTGCTGGAAGTTATCAAGAGCCAGTAACGTCAATAAAAAAAGTTAATTTTAAATTAGGAATTTCTGATTACAAACATACTGAATTTGAAGGATTGCAAGCAGGGACTATTTTTGAGAATCGTGGATTTTCAAGTAGAGCTGAGATTATTCATGATAAATTTGGAATTTTTGAGGGTCTAATTGGCTTTCAATCTGATCAAAATAAATTTTCAACAATAGGTGATGAGGCATTTTTATTGCCAACCACTACCAATATTAATTCAGCATTTATTTTAGAAGAAATTGCTTTTGATAAAGCTAAATTGCAAGCAGGCGCTAGGCTTGACCATCAAAAAATTGAAATTAACCAAAGTAGTAATATGTTAAAATCTGGCTCTAGGTCTGACTTAAATAGCAGCGCTTCACTTGGCTTGATTAAGGATTTTTTGAAAAATTATACAACTAAACTTTCATTAAACCACACGCAAAGAGCGCCAAACGCCCAAGAGCTCTATGCTGATGGGGTTCATGTTGCTACAGATAGCTTTGAATTAGGCAATCAAAATTTAAAAGCTCAAAAATCTTATGGAGTAGATATTTCGCTTTTAAAAAAATCAAATAAGCTATCAGGCGAAATAAATCTATTTTATAATAGATTTCAAGATTTCATAACCTTATCTAAAACTAGCAATATTGATTTAGATTCTAATCTGCCAATTTATAATTATACTAACCTTTCAGCTGAATTTTTTGGCGCTGAATTTAAAACTAATATCCAAGCACTAGAAATTAAATCTCATAAATTAGGTTTTGAGATTAGAGGGGATTATGTTGAGGCCAGAAACAAAAAAGATGGATCACCTTTGCCAAGAATCTCGCCAGCAAGAATTGGGGCAAGCTTAATTTATGATTATCAAAAATTTGGCTTTAAATTAGATAGCGATTATAGTTTTGCGGTTAATCATGTTGCGCCAAATGAAACAAAAACTAAAGATTATTTAATGATCAATGCCTATGCTGGTTACGACTTAAATTTTTCATATAGCGATTTAAAAATATATCTTAAGGCCACTAATATACTTAATCAAGAAGCAAGAAATCATGTGTCTCTTTTGAAAGATAAGGCGCCACTTGCGAGCAGATCGATTATGATAGGTTTAAAAAGTTTTTTTTAAACGCTATTTGTTAAAGGTTTTTAAGAAGAATTGCATTTGTTACATGTGCCACTAATTTCAATAATAGTATTCTTAGGATCGAATTTATTGCTGTTTGTAGTGTTTTGTATGGCTTTAAATAAGCTTTCATCGCAACATTCTTTTATCTGATTGCATTTTTCACAAATTAAAAAACAGCATTGATTATGTTTTTTGGGGTGAGAGCATGGTGAATAAGAGTTTAAGCTATGAATTTTATGAACTAAACCATATTCAAGCAAAAAATCTAATGCTCTGTATACTGTAGGAGGTTTAGCAGACGGGTCTTTTTGCTGTAGTTCGCTTAAAACATCATATGCCTTAACTGGCTTATGGGTTTTTAAAATAATCTCAAAAACTTTTTGACGCAAATCGGTAAAACGCAGATTATTTGCTTTGCAAATCAAAATGGCTTCCAAGATAGCTTTATCAATGCAACTATTGTGATCGTGACATTTTAACATTTTAAGAAAAAATTTTCAAACTTATCACCAAAAATATTTTTTTTTCAAGTATTTTTACCATCCACCGTTATAATAATTGTTGCGTTGTTGATAATTTCTTTGATTGTAAGATTCGTGGCTATAATAGCTTGAATTTTGAGAAAAATTATATGGTAAGTAACCATTTGCAACTGATCTAGATGCATCATTTTGAGGGATATTAATCAAATATTTATTCTTTTTAAAGTCTCGACAGTAAACAGACCAATAAGAAAACATTGGCAAAATTAACATTGTTCCTAAAGCATCAGCTAAACAGCGGCCGCCATCGCCTTTTTTTTCACGAATTGCTTGCCAAGTTTCTAGTTTTAAGTTAGCTGAACCATAGTTAGGCAATTTAAATAAAACATTATAATTTTTTGGTTCGATAGTTATTACTTTGGGAGTTTTTCCATAATTTTTACCTTCGATAATTATATCAGCGCCTTGTGGATAGCTATCTAGTACTAAATTAACTTCTTTTTTATTAAGCATGTAAGCGCATGATTGCAATAAAATAAGCTTAATAATTATCAATAATTTAAAAAATTTGATCATAAAACTTGTTTAAAATTAATTTAATTTTTTTAGTAATTTGGATTGTACCTAAAAAAACAAATTTAAGCAAATTAAAAATTAATAAAATGATAGCAAAACTCACTGGTGTTATTGATTCAATCTATGATGATAAATGTATAATTGATGTAAATGGAGTAGGTTATCTTGTTTTTGTTTCAGAAAAAACTTTAGATTTCTTAAAGCAGCTACCCAAAGATAAAAAAACATCATTGGTGGTTGTGACCGTTTTTAAGCAAGACTCAGCTGAGCTTTTTGGCTTTGCTAATGAGATAGAAAAAACATGGTTTTTGCAATTTAACAAGGTTCAAGGTGTTGGCTCAAAAATGGCGCAAAAAATTTTAGGGTCATATAGTGTTGAAGAAATTTGCCAAGCGCTAATCAAATCTAATAGCAAATTTTTTACACAAATTTCGGGAGTAGGGCCAAAATTAGCTACTAGAATCGTAACTGAGATGAAAGGAGTACCCAATAAATTAGGATTTTCAAACTTGATATTGTCTGAAGATAATAATGACAATAATTTTAATATTTCAAACGATCAAATTATTAATGATGCAATTTCTGCTCTAGAGAATCTAGGCTATAAAAAGCATGATTGCCAAAAAATACTACAAAATATTGTAAAAAATGATACAAATATAACGCTTGAAAATCTTATTACTAAAGCCTTAAGAGATATTAATAATAAAAAATTTGGATAATTTATTATATATACCATCTATGCCAACTATTTAGCGATCGGGTTAATATAATTATTTAAAAAGTTTACTATCTTGCCAATATTCATCTGATTGAATTTCTTTAAATCTTGAAATAGTTCTTAAGAAGGCTTTTGATCCAGTGCCAGAAGGGTATATTTCTTCAGGAATCTTTGCTGACAAGGTAATCAAGGCATTTTTATTTTCATATACTTCATCAATAAATAATGTTAATCTCCTAGCTTCATTGGTATCTTCTTTTTGGAGTTGAGGAATTTTTAGCAAGAAAATTAAGTCAAAATTTTGACAAATTGCTTGATAATCTGCAGCTGAATAGTTGCTTCTACAAAGCTCATCAAACGTAAAAATGGCTAATCTTTTGTAATTATTAATGTCGATTAAGGCTTTATTAGGAATAGAATTTGAATCAGATCCCAAAAACAGCAAATCTTCTTCATGGAGCTTGTAGCTTGAATTGATAATTATTTCTCTACCCCAGACTTTAATGATTTCCTTTTGCTTAATCTTATGTTTAGTAATTATATTTATTATATTATTAAGTTCAGAGTTGTAATATACATTTGAAACAAAAAATCGATCTACTGATTTGTTGTTAGATTTTATTTCGCGATAATCTTTATTAGATTTAAGCTTAATTGCTGGACATTTAGGTAACAAAACATCTTTCACAAAATCTTGAAAAAGATCTGCCTGAATTCCGTCCTTGTATAAATCAAGCGGATGGCAGTTTGAAGTAATTACAATAATTATATTTTTTTGGATAAGATAGGTTAAGATTCTTGATAAAATCATAGAATCCGCAGAATCAAGAACTTGAAATTCATCAAGACATAAAACTTTAATTGCGTTGCGCTTTTTTTTTCTTAAATATTGGTCTTTTTGAAAATCATCATAATCATCTATAAATCTTTTATAAAATGGTAGATTTGGATCAATTACTCTATTTATAGCTTCTATTAATTGATCTTGGCATTTAAATTGTTCTTTCCTGATATCTCTAAAAGCTTCGTGAAGAGCTTTCATAAAGCTGTTAAAATGACAATATAATTTTGATGATTTTTTTAATGAGTTATAAAATTTTTTGAGAAGCATTGACTTGCCTCTACCAACATCGCCATAAATGTACAAGCCTAAGCATGGCTTGTCTTTAATAAAGAGTAATTTTTTAAAAAATTTTAAAAAAGATTTTGATTCAAGTTTTTTTTGAATTTGATTTAATTCATCCAATATTAACTGCTGTTTAGAATCCACTTCTACATCATCAAGATTATAGCTAATTTTACTGATCAACATTTAAAAAAAATTATACATACAAATTACAATACCAATTTCAATTTATCTTTTAAAATTATTCTAAAAATATTTTTTCTATTTAACGCTCGGGTTAATAGTTTGGCAAAATTTTGTATTTAAAGATTTGTTATAAAATATAAAAAATACATTTTCAAAATCTTAATATAACATAGCTCTGTTAAAAAGCAATTTTAAACAAGAATTATATTTAGACACTGTTAACAAATTATTTCATTTTATTATTTTGGCTAGTTTTTACTCTTTTTTTTGTAAAATTTTTCAAAATATGACCTGATATTTTTAAAAATTTTACAAAAAAAAGAGTAAAAACTATCTCAAAAACTAAAACAAAATAATTAGTTAACAGTGTCTAGTTAAAATTCATTATAAAATTTAGCCATGTATGCTATAAACTTGCATTGTCTAAACGGCCAGAAAACCAGAAAATATATAGTATAAAATTTAAGAAAAAAACCTTGTGCATACAATGATACGCGCAATTCTTCTCATAAATTTAATCCTCAAAAATTCTTTATCCAAATGTACCTAAAGATGAAGTTCGGTATAATAAATAAGTTGCCTTTTTAAAAAAGATAATTTTAATTTAGCTTACTTAAAGTTTTTGAAATATAATTTGCTGGCTGATTTTGAAAAATTTTTAGACTTAGCTAAAGGCTGACAAATATCATCAAAGGCCCCATCGTCTAATGGTTAGGACGCCACCCTTTCACGGTGGAAATACGGGTTCGAATCCCGTTGGGGTCACCACTTTTGATTGTCTTTCTCAAAAAATTTTTAAATCTAGTACATATTTTTTTTCATATCTTCTAGATATAGCTCATCGATAGAACGCCTTTCTTGATCAAGATTTTCATAGCTTTCATAAGGTTGTGATTCTTGAATTTTTCCAGGAAATTCTTGTGGCTTTACTGCATCTCTATATCCTTGGCGATGCATATTTTCACCAATTTGGTTCATATCATTTTTAATATAGTCGCGTTGAGGAGCGACTTGTGTTTTGGCAATATCTTGACTATTGTAACGGTATTGAATTTGGTGGGGATATTGCAGATTATCAGAAGCAAATGGATCATAAGTTTGAGTTAGGTTTCTGCTGTTAAGGCGGTTATTTGTGGTATTATTAAAATTTGGTAGAGCTTCATTGTCAATTTGACGATAACTGTCTAAATTTTGGCGATAATCAGTTTTTTGAGGAAGATTATATATTTTTCTTTCTTGAAAATTCTGATTAATCTCATAAAAATCATTGGGTAATGGTCTATTTAGGCCTGTATTATTTTGTGGTATATTAATAAATATATTTTTTTCTTTAAAATCTCGACAATAAACCGACCAAGCAGACATAAGTGGCAAGATAAACATAAAGCCAACGGCATCAGCAACACATCTTTCGCCATCTCCATCACGATCTCTGGATGTTTGCCAAGTTGCTAATTTGACATTGGTTGATCCATAATTGGGAATGCTAAGCAAGACGTCGTAATTTTTAGGTTCGATAATAAGTAATTTTGGGGTTTGACCATAATTTCTGCCTTCAATAATAATATCGGCTCCTGGCGGATTACTAGCTATTGATATTTCAACTTCTTTAGAATTAAAAAAATAAGCGCAAGAAGTTGATTGAAAAAGAGCTAAGATAAGAAAAATTTTAATAAAATTTTGCATCAATTTAGAATATAACTTTAAAAATTTTATTTTTTCCAGCGATCATGAACCCAAAACCATTGAGATGGAAATTCTGAAATCCAAGACTCAACTATCTGGTTAATTCTAGCAGTAAAATTAATGACTGCCAAGTCTTTTTTAAAATTTTTTTCATTTTGTTGCAATGGTTTTGACATATCAATCATAAAATGATGCCTATCTTCTAACCTTATTACCCTAGCGGGAATCACATCAATATCATATTTTAAAGCTATTCTTGCAATTGAAGTAGCGGTTAGCGCTTCATCGTGAAAAAACTTTACAAGGCTGCCTTCGCTAATTTTCTGATCTGCTAAAATTACTACATATTCGCCTTTTTTTATAGCTTCTATTATTTTTCTACTGCCTGAACCACTTTTTTCAATTAAACTAATGCCACGCATTTTTGCTGTTATCTTTTCAACATGCGGATTGTTAAGGGGTCGATAAACAACACTGACTTTTAGACCTTGAGAAATTAGTGCTTTAGGGCCAACTTCCCAATTTCCGATATGTCCACTAACAATAATACCACCTTTTTGACTTTTTTTAAGATTTATAATATTTTTTTTAAAGTCATCAGAGAAGCTAATAATCTTTTTGAATTCGCAATCATTCATTTTTGCAATATGAGGGTATTCACCAATAATTCTACCTAAATTATCCCACATTTCGTGAACAATTTTTTCTCTTTGAGATTTATTATAATCTGGGAGTGCATTAGAAATATTGTCTGATGCAAGGTGGTTAACAGAAATTTTATGTCCAATAAAGATAGCAATTTTTGCTGCTAAATTTGAAGCAGTTTTATAGGGTAGGGTACCAAAAATCCAAATGCCAATTTTAACAATTAATGCTTCAAATAGATAGCGAATTTCTTTGTAAATTTTCATGGATTTAGTTACTATTCATCATTTTATCTATTTTCTTTCTTACTATTTGATCATTGTTAAAAACTAATTCAATATCAAGGTAATTTATTTTATCTTGATATTTCTTAGAAAACTTAACCCAATCTTTTTTGGTAGTAATCGGTGTTAAGCTATTTTTCTGGCAAAAATCTAAAATTTTTTCTAAGTCTTTTTGTTTATATTTAAAGTGGTCTTCAAATTCAATTTTCTTTACAATATTTAACTTATTTTTATGAAGTAAATCAAAAAATTTTTGTGGATAGGCTAGTCCACAAAATGCTAATAATTTTTTATCTTTAAATCTATTAAGATTAGTAATGTTAATTTTAGCATAGGTGGTTTTTGAATCTGGTAAATAATCAAGAGTTTGATCTAATTTATCGCCGATAACAACTATTAAATCAGCTTGATTAATGCCGGAGTTTATAGTTTGTCTTAATGGCCCAGCGGGAAATATCATATTATTTCCAAATTTAATTTTTGTATCAATTACTAAAATCGTAAAATCTTTGGCCAAAGATTTATTCTGCATGCCATCATCTAAAATAATTGCTTTAAGATTTTTGTTTCTAGCTATTTGTTTGGCTGCTTTTAGGCGATTTTTACAGATAATAGTTGGAGCAATTTCTTTTAATAAAAGTGGTTCATCACCAGTAAGATCTGGGTTATATTGCTGATTTTTGTAAAGAGTAATTAATTTTTTATTGCTACCATTATAACCTCTTGAAAGATAATTAAAATCAATTGACATATCCTGCATAATCTTGCCTAGAGCTATAGCTGTAGGAGTTTTGCCTGATCCACCAGCTGTTAAATTGCCAATGCAGATTATTTTTTTGTTTAGCTTGATGGGCTTGATTAGAAGATTTTTAATCAAGAAAATAGAATAATATATAGCTGAAAATGGTATTAGTAAAATTGAAACAAATGATTTTCTTTGCCAAAACCTTGGAGTTTTCATGAATTAAGGCTGTTAAATATTTTTTGAAAGTTCTGTAAATTTTTGTCTATTAGCATTCCAATTTTATTTGGATTAAGCTGAGCAATTTGTAATATAGAAATAAAGTCTTTAAAACCGTTGCCAATAAAATTTTCAAACTTTTTAAGATCTTTTATTTCAAGAAAGCTAATCACAATAATCACTCTTAAAAATAAGTTAACAAAATTATCATAAAATAGCTGCTCATCAAGATTTTCATATGAGCAAAATGCTTGGTATTTTTTGTAAAAAAAGTTAATTTTATTTAAAATAGTTAGATTATCTGTTAGCTTAAATATATTTTTGCTAAAATTATCAAAAAATTCTAGATAATATTTTTCAATGTTTCTCTCGTTTGATTTAAAGATGTCATGCCAGATTTTTGGGTCAGATTTATCTAATCTAAGAGCTTTGTAAAAAGAATTGCTTTTGTTAATTTCTGTAATTTTATCAGCTGATTGCAGTATTAAAAAAGATAAAAATTGTGGCAAGTGTGAAGTGAGTGCAAATATTTGATCATGTTCTTTGCAACTCATAAATTGGCAATTAAGTTTTAATGTGCTAAAAAGGTTGATTAGATGATTATTTTTTAAAAAACTATCTTGTTTGCAGATTATCATAAGACTATTAGCAAATAGATCTTGTTGAGAATTTTCAAATCCACTTAAGTGACTACCTGTTAAAGGGTGGCATGGGATAAAATTAGTCAGTTTTTTTGGAATTTTAAAGTTTTTAACTGAACCAAAATCAATAATAGTAGAGTTTGTTTTATTTAGCTGAACAAGTCGATCAAAAATATTTTGATAGCTTGATAAAGGTGTGCAAATAACAATTAAGTCAATTTCTTGATCAATTTTTTCTAAAGAAATTTGTCCATAATCAATAATTTTTTGATTTAAAGCTAACTTAATGGTGTTTTGATCTTGATCAAAAGCGCCAATAATTTGTTTAGGATTTTGTTTTTTAAGTGCCTTGGCTAATGATCCGCCAATTAAACCTAAACCAATTATAAAAATATTTTTGAAAGACATTCGAAGCTTATCATTTTTTAATTCATACGTGTAAGGTGACTGAAATTAAAATCATTTTGTTTAATATTTATTAAAAAAATTATTTTCATAGTATTTACTCTAGACACTTTTAACTAATTATTTTGTTTTAGTTTTTGAGATAGTTTTTAGCGATTTTTTTGCAAAATTTTTAAAAATATCAGGTCATATTTTAAAAAATTTTACAAAAAAAAGAGCAAAAACTAGCCAAAATAATAAAATGAAATAATCAGTTAACAGTGTTTAATAGTGCCAATTTGCGTTTAAGAAATATTTTCTTTTAAAAGTGCAACTTGTTTATGCACTAGTTAATGCTAAAATAGTATAAATAGTATAAAAATTAGGTTTAGCATTCATTAATTTTTTTAAGAAAAGAAAACTTTAATTGCTTGAAAAAATTAACTGTTTTTTTAATTTGATTAAAAATAGTCGACTTTTGAAAGCTTTGCTTTTTATTTTTTTGAATAGTTTTTTAATCTAAAAAACTAGCTAAAGAAAATTTAAGATTTAATGATTACATAATTAAAAGGTTTTGTTAAGTTTTTTTTTCAATTAACTTATTTTATTGATTTTGTTTATTATGAAGCGTCTGATAATTTTAATTTTTATGTTATTAACCTTTTCATGTACTGGTAAGGTTGTGGAAGTTAAAAGTCCTTGTGTATCATCTCAGGATGGTCCATGTGGCAAAAAAAGACCAATTAATGATTGGTGGTTAGATCAATCTGGTTATAAACAAATAAAATCTTAACATATGCTATTTGGGGGTTTTGGTGGCTTTTATAATAAAAATAATGGCAATAACAACAATAATAATGATGGCGCCAATAAAAAAAATGATGAGAATCAAATTAAGCAAAGCTCATCAAATGTTAGTCAAAATAATGCTACATTAAGTAACCAGCAAAACTACTCACAACAAACAAGAGATTTAAATCAGCAGCAAAGCTATAACAGTTCCCAACAAACGCAAAATCAAAATACTCAGTATAACCAAACATCTCAACAAGAAAATAAAGAAAATCAAATTTTAGATAATAATAAAATAGTTGAAGAAAGTTCACAATCACAGCAAAATAACAATCAAAATCAAAGCCATAACGCCAATCAAACTAAAGGAGGTTTTGCTGATCGTTATCAAAGTCGAAAAGGTGATTTAATGCAAAAATCAAGCTTTACATCGCAAAATTTAGAAAAAAAGACTGAGCAGGAATCATCGGGATCTTATAGTGGAAGTGTTGAACAAAAATCTTCAAATCCTCCAAGAAAAGTTGACCCTCAAAAAAAGATATTAGCTAATCTAATATACTTGGTTAAGGGTGTAGATGATGGTAGAAATGCGTGGTACTATGTTTTAGTAGAGCGCTTAAAAGTTAATATGTTTTTAAAAGCCTTAAATGATGACATCATTCATCTTGAAAATTATGGTAAAATTTTATATTCAGCATATGGCGATGAACCACCAAAAGAAGTAACCGATGCTCTAAAGGAAGAGTATGGTATTGAAGGTTGATTTGTTATGTCAAAATATTACAATATTACAACTAAAATCTCTAACTCAATTCGTTTTTTAATAAAAAAAATTATGAAAAATTTTAAAATTTTTGTTCTTGTTTTAGTTGCTAGTTTTATTGGGTTTTTGTCTGCCACATCACTATCACAAGTGAAGTTAAAGCAACTTACTGTTGATGAAGCTGTTACAGATATATCAAATCTAAATAATGTTGAACCCGAATTTGCAAATGGTCGTTTTTTAAGTGAAGTAATTCTAAGGGTAAAAAACGAATATGTTGATCAAAAAAGCGACAAAGATATTCATCAGGCAGCAGCTAGCGGTTTACTCTCTTCCCTAGATCCTCATTCTTCATATCTAAATGTTGATAGTTTAAAGGAAATGCAAACTCAAACCAAAGGTGAATTTGGTGGCTTAGGAATCGAAATCACTTCTGAAATGTCAGCAGTTAAGGTCGTAACAGCAATTGAAGATACTCCTGCATTTAAAGCTGGAATTAAAACCGGAGATTTTATAATCAGAGTAGATGGTGAAAATTTAGTTGGTTTAACTCTAGAAGAAGCTGTAAAAAAATTAAGAGGCAAACCTGGAACTCAAGCTAAAATTACTATATTGCGTGAAGGAGAGAAGGAGCCTCTTGAAAAGATTATAGAAAGAGAAATTATAAAAGTAAAAGCTGTTAAATCTGCTTTATTTAATGATGTTATTTATATTAAGATCAATACATTCTCGCAACAAGCCTATGTTGGTCTAGAAAGAGAATTTAAAAAGTTAGAAAAAAATTTGGGTAATGTAAAGCCACGTGGTTTAGTGTTAGATTTGCGCAATAATCCAGGTGGCTTATTAGATGAGGCAATTAAGGTTAGTGATGCTTTCTTGCAAAAAGGAAAAGTCATTGTTTCAATCAAAGGTCGTACAGAAGATTCTAAAAAAGAATATATTGATGAAGAAGATGAAATATTGGCCAAGGATTTGCCAATAGCAGTTTTGATTAATGAGGGGTCTGCTTCTGCTTCTGAAATTGTAGCAGGTGCTTTGCAAGATAATAATAGAGCTATAATAATGGGTAAAAAATCTTTTGGTAAAGGCTCAGTACAAACCGTTATTCCGCTAAAAGATGGAAAATTAGGCGCCATAAAACTTACAACTTCACTTTACTACACTCCAAGTGGTAAGTCGATTCAAGCTCATGGCATAGAGCCAAATGTAGAAGTTGAAACAGCTAAATTAGAAGTTGTAGATAAAAAGAATGTATCTTCAGAGTCTGATTTAAATGGTCACATAAAAGTAAAGCTTCAAGAAGCTTTAGAACAATCAAAGAAAACAAAATCTAACATTAATGATGAAAATATTAAGATTTATGATCAGGATTATCAGTTAGCTAGAGCAATTGATCTGATTAGAGGAGTCAGTGTTTATGAATCATACCTTTCTAAGTAATAAGATTTACTTGATGTGCTTGCGATTTTTTTGCTTAGTGCTTTTTGTTTTTTCTTTGCCTTCATTTGCTGTAGAAAAGAAATTTCAGGATTACATTGTGGCCAAGATCAACAATGTTGCAATAACCAATAGCGAGCTAGATGATAGAATTAAACTTTTTCAAATTATTTCTGGCTCTAAATCTAGGACTAAATCGCAAAAAGAGATTTTAAGATCAGTAATTTTAGCAAAAATGATCGAGGAATCTCTGATTAAGCAAGATGCAAAAAATTCTGGAATTGATTTAACTAAATCAGACATAGAGCATGGTTTAGAGATTATTTCCTTGTCGCGCAATCTTGATCTAGAAAGTATAAAAAAAAATCTAAGCAAATATAAAATAAATTTTGATGTCTTTAAAGATCAAGTTAAGGTCGAGATTTTGTGGTCAAAAATCATTGCAACTAAAATTAGACCTCAGATTTCAGTTATGCAAAATGAAATCGATCAAATGCTCAAACAAAACAACCTAATAAAAAAGCAGCAATCTTTTTTGATTTCAGAAATACTCATTGAGAATTCGGATAATGATAAGATTCTTGCTCAAAAAATATATGAAGAGCTTAATTCTGGATTAGATTTTGAAGAGCTTGCACGAAACTTTTCGCAAAGCTATAGTTTTGAAAATGGTTCAAAAATTGGCTGGGTTAATAATACGCAAATTAATCAACAGATTTATGAAATAATTTCAAGTCTCAAGGTTGGTGAACATTCAAAGCCTCATAAAATAAGTAACAATTACCGAATTTTTAAATTACATGAATTGAAGATAAGTGATGATATTGATCAAGATGAGGTAAGTAAAATTGAAGCTTATATTAAAGAAAATAAGGCGCGGGTAAAAAGCAAGTCTTATCTAATGGATCTAAAGAAAAAAGCATTTATTGAAGTTGCTGGATAAATTCAGCCTATCTTAATAATAGATAAATTTCTATTAATTTTTTGTGTTATTTTCAGGAACTGCTTTTACAGCTTTTTTCTTACTTGAGTATAGAGCAGCAAAATCAATAGGATTAATCATTAATGGAGTCATGCCCGCATCTGCAGTTAGGTTGCTAATAATCCTTCTTAAGAAAGGAAATAAAAGGCTAGGGCAATAGATTAATAAAATCTGTTCTAACATTTCTTCTTTAATACCATCTAATGCAAAAATTCCACCATAAATAATTTCAAGATCAAATAACTCATTCTCTTTATTTTTAGCTTTAGCTACAAATTTTA
Source organism: Alphaproteobacteria bacterium (assembly GCA_030835905.1). Lineage (GTDB taxonomy): Bacteria > Pseudomonadota > Alphaproteobacteria > Rickettsiales > UBA1997 > UBA1997. The sequence continues at coordinate 18,693 of JAURQX010000011.1, read as the reverse complement.
GAGTTATTTCATAACCATTCTCCTCATTAATTTTTCTAGCATCAAGATCAATAGAAATCTCAACATCAGGTTTGGCATTTGGCTTAAGAAAGATAGCAGGAGCATCAGGAACCTCAAAAGATAATGTTTTGATGTATTGAGAAATAACTTTTACATTTTGCATTTATTGAAAGAATTTAGAGTTAAAATTAGTAATTTTTTTTGTAGCAGAATCCATGATTAAAGAGTTTACCATTATTAGATTAGGTGACTTCTTAACACCTCTTAGCATATAACCATCAGTCACACCACTGCATGCAAATAAAACATCACCTTTTGCCAGATCATTGACAAAATATTTCTTATTTAAATCTTTAATGCCCATTTTCTTGGCGCGATCAATTTGTTTTTGATTATTATCAAATATTAGGCGACCCATCATCTGGCCATCTATTGTTTTTAATGCTGATGCTGCCAAAACCCCTTCTGGTGCACCACCAATTCCCATGTAAATATCAATTTTGCTTTCTGGATTTGAGCACGAAATTACGCCAGCAACATCACCATCTCCAATTAGTCTAACTCTCGCTCCTGCTTCACGTGTTTTGGCGATTAATTCTTGGTGTCTTGGGCGTTCTAGGATCATAGCAGTAAGATCAGAAACGTTACACTTTTTTGCTTGTGCAAGATTTTTAAGATTTTGCGAAGGGCTGTTATCAAGGTCTATGATGCCTTGAGGCAAGCCACCGCCAATGGCAATTTTATCCATATAGACATCTGGAGCATTTAAAAAACACCCTTTGTTTGCAAAAGCAATAACTGCCAAAGCTGATTCTCCAGCGTTAGCACATATTGTGGTTCCTTCTAAAGGATCAAGTGCAATGTCAACTTCTACACCGCCTTGGCCAACTTCTTCGCCAATATAAAGCATTGGCGCCTCATCTCTTTCACCTTCGCCAATTACTACTACACCTGAAATTGCTGAGTTATTCAGGGTTTGACGCATCGACTTAACAGCTGCAGCATCAGCAGATTTATTATCTCCCTTGCCAATCCAGTCGTAACATGCAATTGCAGCTTGTTCACTTGTTTCTAATATAATATTTGAAAGATTAGAAATTTTGTTGCTCACTATTTTTTCACTAAATTTTTCTTGAAATGCTAGTTTCATAAAGTTGATCAGGAAGGGTTTTTTGTAAAAAACTCAAACAATTAATTTTGTAAAATATCAATTAATTATTTAATTAATTCAATAAAAAAATGAAAAGTTGACATTTTTTTAAATAAAATTAATAATTTAAAATCAATTGACTGATTTTCTTTTTGTAAAAGTCTAATTTACAAACAAAATTTTTGAGCAATTTATATTTTTGCTAAACTTCTAATTCGTTAGAAAGCTTAGCTTATAATTTATATATCTCAAAAACAAATGTTAATCAGAACCTAAAATAATCAAACATGTCTAAAAGATATAGTGCTAAAAAGAAGTTGAGCCGTAAATTTGGTGGGAGTTTATGGGGTCAAGCTAATGATCCATATCACAAGAGAAATTATCGTCCAGGTCAACATGGAGCTACTGCAAGAATAAGAAATAGTGATTATGGAACTCAGCTCAAAGCCAAGCAAACCATGAAATTTTCTTACGGCAATATTTCAGAAAAACAGTTTCACAATACTTTTGTTCAGGCTACTAAGATGAAAGGTGATGTCAGTGAAAATTTTATTTCATTGCTTGAATTAAGACTAGATAGTGTTGTTTATCGTGCAAACTTTGTGCCAACCGTTTTTGCAGCAAGGCAATTTGTAAATCACAAACATATAACAGTTAATGGTCAAGTTGTAAACATTCCTTCTTATCGACTTAAAATTGGTGATGTTGTTGAGGTGCGCTCTAAGTCGCAAAAAATTGCTATGGTGATTGAATCTTTGCAAAAAATGGAAAGAGATGCCCCAACTTACCTAGCGGTTGATAAAGAAAATGCTTTAGTAAAAGTTGTTGAGAAGCCTTCATTTGCTGAGGTGCCTTATGCAATTGAAATGCAACCAAACTTAGTCACAGAGTTTTATTCAAGACAATTATAGTTCCAAGCATTGTAAACTTAGCGCCACTTCTGTAGTAGGAATAAATTTAACTTTTAGTTTTTTATTGAGGCGCTTTGTCTACTTATCTCCTTTATGAATATATCTTTATTTTGATTGATAGCTTTTAGGTTGGGATAGCATTATTTTCAAGTTGTGAGTTGTATTTGATCTGAATTTAAACGCCTAACAGGAGAGAGTTTTGATTTTGTTTTAGTAATTGATTCTATTACTTGTTCAGGGGTTCTGAGATCCTGATCAAAGATTACAGAACCTCTTAGAAATATATCGTCTCTGGGATCTCTCTTGGACTGTTTAATATTTCAAATCTACCATGTGGGGATTTATTGGGGCTTTCAGGCGACTTTTTCCATAGTTGTGAAGTATTTTTAGAATCTGAATTTGTAAATGATAACAATGTGTAAGAAATATCTTCACTTCTACTTGCTCCTTCTAGAGAGGTCGGTTCTAATTTTGGGATTATAATTTTCTTTTTAAGTGTTTTAGATGTTTTTTGAATAATTTTTGGCAATTTTGGTTGATTTGCAGTTGAAGACCTTGGTTTCTTGCGTAATTGATTATAATCTAATTCTTCATTTTTAGAAGAATGTTTAGCTTTGGGTTGTTTAGGTATACTTAGATTAAGATCTGCTTTGACTTCAATTTTTGCAGGTTCAAATATAAATGGATTTTGTGATGGTGGGGCATCTTCATATTTCGACGCTTGATTTATTGTTTGATCTTCAACTAATTCTACTCTAACTTCAAATTGTTGTTGAGGAGAAGAGTTATTGTTATTCTTGATACGAGATTTATGAAAAAATGGTAAGCAGCAGCATAAATTAATACCAAATCTTGATAACCAAGATGTTGAAATTATTCTTTTATTTTCTGGTATCATATTGGATGATCAAAAGTTAACGAATATTAATCCAATCACTAAATAGTTGGTACAAGTCTTTCTATTTAACGCTCGGGTTAATACCAAGCACTATTGGTAAATTTTTATTTTTATATTTTAGCGTATTAGCATAAATATACGTGAATTTAAAAAATTAAAATAACGCAACACACATTACGCAGAAAATACAAAGTAATTTCGAGTAATTTACAACTTATACTATTTTAGATTTATGATTGACCTTTAGGATAAATATTTTGAAAATAAAGATTATTATAAGAAACGTAGATGTATTTGACATACTTCAAGTTTTTTATAATAAATTTTAGACCTAAAGATGAAGCCAAAAGATCAATTATAAAGCTAAAATAGTATTAGAACAAAAAATTAAAAAGATGATTTTAGGGGTCATAAAATCACTTTTTTATGATAACATAATTTTGAGTTAAAGTAAATAATAACTGTAATTAAAGTTAGGGTGATTTTAAAAATTAGCTATTTTGAGAAAATCTGAAGTTGATAAATTTTCGGGGCGCAGTTTTTCATCGATATTTAGTTCCTTTAAAATTTTGGCTGGATCTTTGAAAACGCTTTGTAATGAGTTTTTTAAGTTTTTTCGTCTTTGATTAAAAGCTGATCCGACAATTTTTTCTAATCTTAAAAATTCTTCTAAATTAATATTATTAACTTTTGGAGTGAGTTGTACAATTGCTGAAGTCACTTTTGGTGGTGGTGTAAAAACTGAATTACTTACCAAAAAATTAATCTTGCTATCGCATAGATAATTGATCATTACTGCTAAGCGACCATAATGATTATCGCCAACTTTAGCCACAATTCTTTGCGCCACTTCTTTTTGCACCATCAAGGTCATTGAAGAAATCTTATTAGCAATTTTGAGCCACTTAAAAATTAGTACAGTTGAAATATTATAGGGTAGGTTGGCAATTATTTTAAATTTTTGATTGCTAAAAATTGTTAATTCATCGATTTTTAGGGCATCTTGTTCGATAATTGTTAGTTTACTTTGATAAAATTCCTTAATTTCTTGCAGAATTTGGATGCATCTTTGATCCTTTTCAATCGCTACTAAATTTTTTATATCTTGTTTTAAGATTGATCTTGTTAAACTTCCAGGGCCTGGGCCAATTTCTAAAACTAATTGATCTTTTAATTCGCCAGCTGATTTAACGATTTTATCGGTGAAATTTTGATCTAAAATAAAATTTTGACCGAGTGATTTTTTGGCATTAAGTTGATATTTTTTAATAAAATCACTAGTTGAAGGTAGACTCATTTATTTTAAATTAAATGACTTTGCAACTTCTTCATGAACAATTTTACCTTGATGAATATTAAGTCCATTTGCTAAATGTTTATTTTCTTTTAAAGCTTTTTTTAAACCTTTATTAGCAATTTCTAAGGCAAAAGGTAAAGTTGCATTTTCTAATGCTAAGGTTGATGTTCTTGGGACTGCACCTGGCATGTTAGTAACGCAGTAGTGAACTATATTATTAATAATAAAAGTTGGATTACTGTGAGTAGTTGGCTTACTAGTTTCGCAACATCCCCCTTGATCTATAGCAATGTCAACTATGACTGCACCTTTTTTCATTAATTTGAGATCAGATTTTTTAACTAATTTTGGCGCTAATGCTCCAGGTATCAAAACTGATCCAATTACTAAGTCGCTTTTTTCAAGGTTAGAAATCAAATTTTGCTGATTTGAATATAAAATATTGGCCGAATTGCCAAAAATATCGCACAAATAGCGTATTCTTGTTAATGATTTATCAAGAATAGTAACATGGGCACCCATACCAATTGCAACTTTGGCGGCATTTGTGCCAGCAACACCACCACCTAAAATTAAAACATTGGCTCTTTGAACTCCGGGTACGCCTCCGAGTAAAATTCCTCGTCCTCCTTGAGACCTTTCCAGCGCTCTAGCACCAGCTTGAATTGACAATTTACCAGCAACCTCACTCATTGGTGCTAAAAGTGGTAAAGAATTGTCATTGGCGGTTATGGTTTCAAAAGCTACAGCGCTACATCCTTTTTCTAATAGATTTTTTGTAAGTTTTTCTTCGGCAGCAAGATGAAGATATGAAAAAATAATTTGTCCTTTTTTTATCATGCTGCATTCTTCCTCTTGTGGCTCTTTTACTTTAAGAATCATTTCGCTATCTTGGTAAATAGTTTTTGCATTTTGGACAATTTTTGCACCTGACTCACGATAATCATTGTCTAGAAAGTCTATTTGAGCTCCAGCATTTTTTTCTATTAAAACTTGATGACCATTTTTAACAAGTTCAGCAACTCCAATGGGTGTAGCTCCAACTCGAAATTCATTATTTTTAACCTCTTTAGGAATGCCAATGATCATAATTTTTTAATATTAGTTACTTTAATAATATTGCTTTCTTTGGAGGTAATGCTTGGAAATTTTTCAAAGTCAAAATAAAATTGTTGTTTTGCTTCTAAGATTTCTTCATCAAGCTTTTTACCTTTTAGAAAAAGACAATAACCATCTTCTTTTAAAAAAGTTTTTGTATACTCTAAGAGCTGAGGAAGTGCAGCTAGAGCTCTGGAAGTTATACAGTCAAATTTTAAATCTGATATTTCTTCTAATTTAGCCTGATGAACAAAAATTCTGTTAGAAGACAAGTGTTTGGCTTGTCTTAAAAATTCACTTTTACGATATGACTTTTCAACTAAGTGAATTTCTTTAATACCTAAAATTGACAATATAATACCTGGTAATCCACAACCTGATCCTAAATCAGCGAATTTTAAATTTTTGTCATCTACAAATTTTAAAAGTTGAGCACAGTCTAAAACGTGACGTTCCCAAATATCGCTAACTGTAGATTTGCCAATAAAGTTATAATCTAAGTTTTTTTGTAAAACTAAAATAACAAAATCCTCAAGTTTAGTTATTTCTGATTGATTAAGATTGTGAAATTGCTTTATTTGCTTAAAAGTGGCATTTTTCTCTAATTCAATTTGCATTATGATTTAAATTTATAAAAATACTTGACGATGGAAGATATCATCTTCAAAATTCAAAAAAAATAATTTACAAAATCCTCAAAAAAACAAGTAAATTTATTCAAATCAACTCTATTTTACCTAATTTAATGAAAATTTCGACAAAAGTTAAAAAGATTTTAGCTAATTATGAAAGTGATAATCCAGGAACAAAAGCAAATCTAGCTAGAATTTTAATGCATGGTAAATTAGCTGGAACAGGAAAAATGGTCATTTTGCCAGTTGATCAGGGTTTTGAACATGGTCCAGACCGAAGTTTTGCTATGAATGAAGTGGCATACGATCCGCATTATCATTTTCAATTGGCAATTGATGCTGGTCTTAATGCTTACGCAGCGCCATTGGGCATGATTGAAGCAGGAGCTGACACATTTGCGGGTGCTATTCCAACTATTCTTAAGGTTAACTCTTCAAATTCATTGTTTAATGGCGGAACTGCGCCATATCAAGCATTAACTGGTTCAGTACAAGATGCATTAAGATTAGGTTGTAGTGCAATTGGCTTTACAATATATCCTGGATCTGATGCAGCTTTTGAAATGTTTGAAGAAATTCGTGAATTGGCAGAAGAAGCTAAATCTATGGGCTTGGCAGTAGTTATTTGGTCATATCCAAGGGGAGGTGATATTTCAAAAATTGGAGAGACTGCAATCGATATTTGTGCTTACGCAGCTCATATGGCTGCACTTTTAGGGGCTCACATCATTAAAGTTAAACCGCCAACTCAGGCGCTTGAAAATCTTGAAGCGATCAAAGTTTATGAAAAACTTAAAATTCCAACTGATAGCCTAAAGCAAAGAGTTAGCCATGTTATGAAATCATCTTTTGCAGGTCGTCGTATAGTTGTATTTTCTGGTGGTAATGCTAAAAGCGATATGGAGCTTTACGAAGAAATTCGTCAAATCTATCAAGGCGGTGCAAATGGTTCAATAATTGGCCGTAATACATTCCAAAGACCAAGAAAAGATGCATTAATTATGCTTGATAACATAATTAAAATTTATCAAGGCAGACTATAACTTAATGATAAAAAATAATATTTGTAACAGCCAAGAGGGTTTTTTAGATTTAAAGCAAGATGAGCTAGCTTCGCTTGATCAAAGTGATGTAATAATTATTCCATTTGGCCTTGAAAAGTCAGTTACTTATGAAGGTGGTACAAGAAATGGTCCTCAAGCAATTTTAAAAGCAAGTAAAGAGCTAGAAAGATTTGACGAAGTTTTTTGGCAGGAAATTTGTGGAAAAGTAGGCATTTTAACCCTAAAAGAGCCAAAAATTAACGAAAATCTTGAAAAGGCTCTAATTCAATTGGAGTCAATTGTTGAAGAAGTTTTAAAGTTAGGTAAATTTCCTTTAGTTTTGGGTGGAGAACATTCAATTACAGCAGGATCAATTAGGCCATTTGCTAAAAATTATGATCAGATAACTTTACTTCATTTTGATGCTCATGCTGACTTACGAGACGGCTATTTAGGTGAAAAATATAGCCATGCATCAGCTATTAGGAGATGCTTGGATCATAAAAATATAAGTGTTGTTTCATTTGGTATTAGAAATATTTCAAAAGAAGAAATACCTTTTTTTGAAGAAAATCAAGATCGCATCAAAATTTTTTGGGCAAAAGATAAGGGTAATTGGAATTTAAAAGAGGCTGAATCAATGCTAAAAAATAAAAATGTTTATTTAACATTTGATGTTGATGGTTTTGATGCAAGCTTGATGTCTGCCACTGGAACTCCTGAGCCAGGAGGATTATTTTGGCAAGAGACAATGGAGATCATCGAACATTTTTCACAAATTTGCAATATTGTAGGTGCTGATGTTAATGAGCTGGCTCCTGTAAAAGGTTTGCATGCTTGCGATTTTTTGGCTGCAAAGTTGGTTTATAAAATAATCGGCTATAGTTTTTGCAAAAAGTTATAGCAAAAGGGATTGCAAATACTTCACTAAAACTCAAATAGTATAGATTTTTATAGATGGATTTTGGCTCATTTTCTACGATTTGCTTTATATTAAAAACAAAAAACCCCTCGCAAATTAACAAATTTTAGTAATCTTATTGTTATTTTGTTTTTTTAAATTCACGTATATTAACTTACGCTAAAATTTAAAAAATAATTGCTGATTTAGTGAAAAGAAATTTTATAGAAAAAAAATAACAATATTTTTATCCATAAAATCGGCAGATTGTTAATCAATTTTTTTGATTAAAGCCGATTTGATGGTTTTAGCAACCGTTTAGGTCATTTTTTTCTTAATCAAATCTACCCCATCAAAAATTCCTCAAAATTTGTTGATTTGTGAGGAGTCTAAATTATATTGTTCTTTGTTTTTCGGTTATTTCGTAGCACTCAATATTATCTCCTTGCTTAATATCCTCATAGTTTTCAAAAGATAGTCCGCATTCAAAGCCGCTTCGAACTTCTTTAACATCGTCTTTAAATCTTTTAACTGTTTTTAATAGACCATCGTGAATTACGATATTATCTCTAAGCAATCTGGCTTTAGCATTCCTCTTGATTATGCCATCAACAACAAAGCAGCCTGCAATTTTGCCAACACCTGAAACTTTGAATACTTCTCTAATTTCAGCTTGTCCAAGATAGTTTTCTGATCTAATTGGATCTAACATTCCAGAAAGAATTAGTTTAAGATCGTCAACTAAATCATAAATTATTGAATAATAGCGAATTTCTATATTTTTAGTAGATGCTAATTCCTTGGTAGATAGGTTAGCTCTTGTGTTGAATCCCAAAATTATTGCATTTGAAGCCGCAGCTAAACTGACGTCACTATCAGTTATGCCACCCGTAGCCAAATGAATTGGTTTGATTGCAACTTCTTCAGTGTTAAGCTTGACAATTGAGCTGTTGATAGCTTCAACCGATCCATGTACGTCAGCTTTAATTATAACATTAAGATTTTTGATTTTGCTTGCTCCTGATTCTTTAAAAATATCACCAATTGATTTTGCAGAAATTCTTAAATCTTTTTGCTCTTTTTCCTTTCTTTGACGATAGCTTATAATTTCTCTAGCTTGTCTTTCTTCATCAACTTCTATAAATTTATCTCCAGCATTTGGGGCTTGGTCAAGTCCAAGAATTTCAACAGGCATAGAAGGTGTAGCAACTTTAATATTTTTGTGGTTGCTATCGGTCATTTTTCTAACTTTACCAAATGAAGTACCAACAATTAATAAATCAGACACATCTAATGAACCTTTTTCAACTAAAAGTGTAGCAACTACTCCTCGTGAAGGATCAATTTTTGACTCCAGAACTACACCACTGGATTTTCCTTCATATGCAGCTTTTAAATCAAGAATTTCAGCTTGAAGTAAAATTGCTTCTTCCAACTTATCTAAATTAATTTTCTCTTTGGCTGAAACTTCAATAAAAATTGAATCACCACCCATTTCTTCTGAAATGATATTATGGGTTAGGAGTTCGTTTGTAACTTTTGAAGGATCAGCGCCAGGTTTATCAATCTTATTTACTGCGACTATAATTGGTACATTTGCTGCTTTAGCATGGTTAATTGCCTCAACTGTTTGTTCTTTAACGCCATCATCTGCAGCAACTGCTAAAATTACTATATCAGTAACATTTGCACCTCTAGATCTCATCTCGGTAAAAGCTTGGTGTCCAGGAGTATCTAGGAAGGTAATAAATTTTCCACTTTTCGTTTGAATTCTTGATGCTCCAATATGCTGTGTTATACCTCCATGTTCACCAGAAACGACGTCAGTTTTTCTCATTGCATCAAGTAGCGAAGTTTTTCCGTGATCAACATGTCCCATGATTGTTACTACTGGAGCTCTTGCTTTGAGTTCGAAGCTAGTCGTATCTTCTTGTAAGACATTTTCAACATCTGAATGAGAGACTCTGTTAACATTGTGACCAAACTCGGAGATAATAATTTCAGCAGTCTCAGCGTCAATAGCTTGGTTACTAGTTACAACCATCCCCATACTAAAAAGTTTTTTAACAACATCACCAGCTTTTTCTGACATTCTATCAGCGAGATCAGATACTGTAATTAAGTCGGGTAAATCAACGGCTCTTATAATTTTTTTATATTCTTTATTTTGTTCTTCAATTTTATGCTTATTTTTTTTGCGTCTTCTGAAACTATCTTCATCTTGGTCAATAATATATGTTAACTTAGTTTTTCCAGATCTTTCATTTTTAAAATTTGGCTTTTTAGATGTTTTATTTTCTTCTTCATCATAAAAATCTTTACTAAACTTATCTTTTTTTTGTTTTTTGAATATCTTGTCTCTTTCAATTTTTTCTTGTTCTGCTTTTTTAATTTCTTCTTTCTTAGCTTCTAATATACGGTTTTTTTCTTCTTGCTCCTTTTTAGATTCTTCTAGGCTTTGTTTAATTTTATTTCTGATGTCAAAATTATCGACAATATATTCTGGAGGACTAGAGTCTGAAATATCTGATTGAGTTTTTTCTTCGGCGGGATTTTGATTATTTTCTTTAGCTAAATTGATTTCTTCTTGTTTTTTTTGATCTCTATCTCTTTTTTCTTTTTCAAGTTCTTTTTGAATCTTTTGTTTTAGATCAAATTGGTTTTCTTTAAAATCTGAGTCGCTAACTTCAGATATAGCATTAAATTTTTTTCTCAAATCATGATCTTGAGATGATGAAGTTTCTTCTTCTACTTCCTTTTTCCTGCCTTTTATAGTAACTTCAATGCCACGATTATCAAGTTTAGAATTATTTTTACGATTTAGCGTAAGAGTTGATTTGGTTGAGCTTGGTAGCTTTAATGTAAGTTTCGAACGAGTAATTTTATTATTATCTGACATATTTTTATAATTTATCTCTACTTATACCAATTATCTTAATTAACTATAGATTTATGTTTTATCTTTTTGGTCTAAAATTTAGAAAAAAACCTTTCAAAAACGGTTCTTTTTCTAAATTTTATTCTCAAAAATATTTTACCTAAATATCTAGTTAACTATGATAATTGGTATTATACCATTTCTATAAATTAAATTCTCACTTACTTTTGTCTTTATGTTTTTATTTTTTAGTTTTAAAGCTTGAAATATCAGGGGTATTACTTCGCTTTAAAACTAAATCTAAAAACAAAAATACTTCCTAAGCAAGAATTTAATTTATAGAAATGGTATTACTTACAAACTAACTATTTGATTAAAATCCTCAAATAAAGAATTTAAATAATTTTTAAGCTCTTTTGGTTATAAATAAATATAAAGATTCATTATCCTTAGATTAAAGCTTTTATAAATTAATAACCGTCTCTAAATTTAAGATTCCGCACTTATATCTTGGTTAGCAGCAGAGTTGTTTTTAATTTCATTTGACTCTTCTGCCCTTCTTTTGATCTCCTGAGCAATTTCATAATCAAATCCTTCGATTGATGCTATTTCATTAACTTCAGCTTTAGCAATTTCCTCAACTGAGTTAAATCCTTCGGATGCAAGTAGGTTAGCAATCACTTCTTCTACGTCTAAACTTTCCATAAATAGCTGAGTAGACTCTTTGAACTCAGTAGATCTTCTGGTTGATTCTTGCTCATCAGTCATAATATCTATTTTGTAGTCGACTAATTTTGAAGCTAGCTTAACATTTTGACCTGATCTGCCAATAGCAAGACTTAGTTGATCTTCTGGAACAACAATTTCAATTAATTTATTTTCTTCGTCAACTACAACCTTACTGATTTTGGCAGGTGTCATGGCGTTTACAATAAATTCTGCAATATTTGGTGACCAGCGTATAATATCAATTTTTTCTCCTCTTAATTCATTGCTCACAGATTGGACTCTGCTTCCTCTAATACCAATGAAGGAGCCAATCATGTCAATATCGTCTCTTTTAGAATAGATGGCAATTTTTGAGCGAGATCCCGCATCACGAGCTACTGCTTTAACCTCAATATTTCCTTCGTAGAGTTCTGGCACTTCTTGTTCGAAAAGTTTTATCAAGAAATTTGGATGAGTTCGAGATAAAAAGATTTGAGCACCATTTGTCTCTTGTCTTACATCTTCAATATAGCATCTTACGCGATCACCAACTTTAAAACTTTCTTTTGAAATCAAGGCGTTTTCATGGATTATAGCTTCATAGCTTTCAATCTCCATAACAATATTTTTAAGGCCAAGTTTTTTAACGGAGGCGCTAACTATATCACCAATTCTGTCTTTGAAGGCATTATATTCTTTTGCTTTTTCTGCTTCCCTGACTTTTTTTATGATTTCATTTCGAGCTACTTGCGCAACTACGCGACTTAAATCAATAGGGGGTAATTCTTGAATTACTAAGTCACCAATTTCAGCTTGTTCATCTTCCTTTTTAGCATATTTAAGTGAAATGTGAGTTCTAAAATCGAAATCTTCTTTATCGTCTTCAACTACTTCTAGCTTGTTATACAGACTAATTTTGCCTGTTTTTTTATCAATTTTACAGTCTATTTCAAGATGGCTACCATATTTCTTTTTGGCAGCTGCTTTAATACCTTCTTCCATAGCTTCAATAACATCTTGGGTAGAGATACCTTTTTCATGTGCAATATTTTCTGCAACAAGTATAGTCTCTTTGTTACCAATAATAGTAGAATTAACTGACATTTATTAAAAATTAATTATTTAAATCTTGGTAAATTTTTTCAAAGAACATTTAAAATCCCTTTCAAAAAAAAGAATTACTAACAAAATAGCTAATAAAACTAAAAAAGTGATATTATAATCTGTCTTTAAAATTTATAATATAAGCAATTACAAATCAAGTCTAGAGGTTTCTTATATAAATTTTAAGAAAGAAAAAAGATAAGTATTTATTATATAGCCTATATAGAAGTCAACGCTTCATTTAATAACTTAATTTGGCAAAAGTTTGAAATCAAGAACAAAAAGCTTTTTAAGTATGAATTTGATTTAATCAAAAATTAAAGTTTCCAAGCTTGGTTAAAAGTGGCATTTTCTTCGATTTTTATCTTAAAAAAATTAAAATAGTTTATTAAATGTTTATTAAACGCAAATTAGCATTTTAAGTATATCTTAATACACAAATTTTCTATTGAGTTTGATCCTCGGCAATTCATTGTTTAAATGTGTTATTAATGTAAATATTGATATAATGCCATCTAAACTTTATAATTGATACATTTGGTTTAATCTTTTGACCTAAAACTTACTATAAAAAACTTTAAGTATATCAAATACATCGGCGCTTTTTATAGTAAGTTTTATCCTCAAAATATTTATCCAAATGCTCAATTATAAAGTTTAAATGGCATAATTTGTGATTTTAAGTTTTGTAAAATGCTTTATTGCTGTTTTAAATTAAAAAAATATTTATAAAAATATTCTGTGAGTTTTTGTTATGCCAAATCCGATTTTTAGATAACCAATATCCAAAAAGATGAAGAATATGGGTTAATTTACTATAGTTTATCTAAAGATTGGATTTGGTATTATATCTAAACCATTAATGGACATGGTTCTAAAAAGAGAATAAAATTACTTGAAGATGCAATTTATTGACGAAGTTAAAATTCATGTTTCTGCAGGAAATGGTGGCAATGGTGCCGTTAGTTTTCGACGTGAAAAGTTTATTCCTAGAGGCGGTCCTGATGGTGGAGATGGCGGAAGAGGTGGCAATATAATCTTAAAATGCACAAGAGACTTAAATACCCTGATTGATTATCGCTATCAACAACATTTTAAAGCTAAAAATGGTGTAGCTGGCATGGGGAGAAGAAAAAATGGTGCTGGTGGTGACGATATAGTCCTAAAAGTGCCACTTGGTACACAAATATTTGATGATAATCAGAGACTTATAATTGATTTAGCATATCATGATCAGGAATTTATGATTGCTAAAGGTGGAAGAGGTGGTCTTGGTAATGATAATTTCAAGAGTTCAACTAATCAAGCTCCTGAATACGCTCAAAAAGGTGAGGCAGGTCAAGAAATGTGGCTCGTATTAAAACTTAAGCTTCTTTCTGATGTTGGTTTGTTAGGTTTGCCAAATGCTGGAAAGTCAACTTTTTTATCTGCTACAACTAGAGCCAAGCCAAAAATTGCAGATTATCCATTTACTACGCTTAAGCCCCAATTAGGAGTGGTTTATATCGATCAAAAAGAATTTGTGATGGCTGATATTCCAGGTTTAATCAAGGGAGCTTCAGATGGCAAAGGTTTGGGAGATAGATTCTTAAAGCATATTGAAAGATGCTCTTTGTTGTTGCATTTAATTGATATAAATAGTGATGATATAGTTGAGAGTTACAAGACTATTAGAAATGAACTAAAGAATTATAGTTTGGAACTTAGTAAAAAACCTGAAATTATAGCTTTAAATAAATGCGATTTAATTGAAAAAGATCAGCAAATAATCAAAACAAATAAATTAAAAGATTTTTTAAAAAGTAACAAGAGAAGTAGAGTTAAGTTATTTAATATATCTGCAGTTAGTAATGCAGGTGTAGAGGATTTGCTTAGAGAGGTTGTATCAAAGCTTGCATAAAAGAAAAGCTAAGCACAAATCAACCAATTTTGGTAATTTTACTTATAAATTACATCAAAGCTAAATCTTTCTGTGTCATTTGAGTCGGTTATTTTGGTATTAGATGATTGTTAGAGGTTTTTAAAATGTTAAGATTAAGAAATGTCAGTTAATGATTATATAAAAGATATTTATGATGTGGTAGTTATTGGTGCAGGACATGCTGGGGTCGAGGCTGCATGTGCTTCAGCAAGATGTGGTGCTAAAACTTTGCTGGTTACAAAAAATCAAGAAAATTTAGGTGAAATGTCTTGTAATCCAGCAATTGGAGGGGTTGCTAAGGGTACAATTGTTAAAGAAATTGATGCTTTAGATGGCGTAATGGGCAGAGCAATAGATATGGCTGGAATTCATTTTCGCATTTTAAACTCATCAAAAGGAGCTGCCGTTCATTCTCCAAGAGCTCAAGCTGACCGCAAACTATACAAAAAAGCTATAAAGCAAATTTTACAAGATTATAAAAATTTAGAAATATTTTTTTCATCCGTTGAAGACATTGAAATTAATAATAAAGAGGCTCAGGGAGTAGTCTTAGAAAATGGTAAAAAAATTAAAGCTAAATCAATAGTTTTGACTACGGGAACTTTTTTAAATGGAGTAATTCACATTGGTCATCAACAAATTGCTGCAGGAAGGATAAATGAAAAGCCTTCTCATGGATTGTCAAATACTCTTAAGAAATATAATTTTAGCTTATCACGCCTAAAAACAGGTACGCCACCAAGAATACTAAAATCATCAATTGATTTTTCTGGTCTTGAAGAGCAGGAGGGGGATAACCCACCAATCCCATTTTCTTTTTTAAATAGCAAAATAGAGGTTAAGCAAGTCAAATGTTTTATCACCTATACTAACAATCAAGCTCACAAAATTATTCAAGATAATTTATCGAAATCAGCAATGTATGGCGGTGCAATTTCTGGAAAAGGTCCTCGCTATTGCCCTTCAATTGAAGATAAGATTTATCGTTTTTTTGATAAAGATCGTCATCAAATTTTTTTAGAGCCAGAGGGTTTGGATTCTGATTTAATATATCCTAATGGTATTTCGACATCCTTGCCAATTGAAGTGCAGCAAGAATTTATAAAAACAATAGCTGGTCTTGAAAATTGTACCATAGTGCAGCCAGGTTATGCAATTGAATACGACTTCGTTGATCCTAGAGAATTATTGCCAACATTAGAAACAAAAAAAATTAAAAATTTATTTTTTGCTGGTCAAATAAATGGGACTACTGGCTATGAAGAAGCTGCTGGGCAGGGGTTGGTTGCAGGGGTTAATGCCGCGATAAGGGTTAATGAGAATAGCGCTAAAGAATTCATAATTTCAAGATCAGAAGGTTATATTGGTGTTATGATAGATGACTTAACAACCTTAGGAACCTCAGAACCTTATAGAATGCTGACTTCTAGAGCTGAATATCGTCTATCTCTTCGTGCAGATAATGCTGATCAAAGATTAACACAAAAGGCCATAGAATTTGGATTTTGCGACGGTTTAAGAAAAGAGTTTTTTAATAAGAAGACTAAAGAGATATTAGAAGCGAGAGATTTGCTTTGTAATTTAAATATAACGCCAAGTAAAGCCATAAATTTTGACATAAAAATTAAACAAGATGGAATAAAAAGAAGCGCTTTTCAGCTTTTATCTTTACAAGATGTTGAATTTAGTAATTTAGAAAAAATTTGGCCTAAAGAAATATCTCAAATTGAAAATGAGATAAAAATGCAGATAAAAATTAATGCAATTTATGATTCATACATTAAGAAACAAGAAAAGGACATTTTATTATTAAATAGTGAAGAAAATATCAAAATTCCACTTGATATTGATTATAATGATATACAAAGTCTATCACTAGAGGTTCGAGAAAAATTAAATCAGTATAGGCCTTGTTCGATTGCGGCTGCATTAAAAATAAGTGGAATTACCCCCGCTTCATTAATGGCTGTAATCATTTATCTAAAAAGATTTTCTAAGTAATGAATTTTGTAATGACAATTCTTTCTAAATTTTCATTAAAATTAGAGCTTTTTTTTGCGTGCTTAATTTTACTTTTGTCTTCAAATGCTGTACATTCAAAAGTTATTGATGATAATGAAATTCTAAAAAATATCGAAAAAAGTTTATTATTTGATAATGATGATCAACAAAATATTAATTTTTATAGACAAAACCAAGATAAAGAAAGTGAAATAGTCATCAACAGGGGTGGTCAAAATGCTTCTGACATTAAAGATGGTGCACCTAGAGTAGATGTTGTGGTGGTTAATGTAGATCAAGATAGTGACAAAATAAAAGAAAAGTTATATCTTGCTTACAATGCGTCTCTAGTTAATCAAAACGAGGTTGCAATTCAACTTTACAAAGAGGTTTTATATTTAGCCCCAAATAGCCATTATGCTAAATTTTCTTTAGCTGTTCTTTATCAAAAAATGAATCAATTCTTGCAAGCTAAGAAACTTTATCAGGAACTTCTAGACGATAATCCAGAAAACAAGCATGAAATAATTGGTAATTTATTATCAATTATGATCGAAGAGTCACCCAGAGAAGCTATTTATTTTTTATCGCGTCTTTCGAGGCAAAAGCCAAATTCCCCTTATATTTTAGCAAAGCTTGCTTTGGCTTATGAAAGTATGGGTGAATATAATCAGGCAATTAGTTATCTTAAAGATGCTTCAATGAATGAAGGGAATAACATTGAATATATTTATAATATGGCAATTATTTACGATAAGATGAACGAAAAAGAAAGTGCTATAAGAAGTTATCAGAATGTTATAAAGAATTACTCAAATAGTTATGATTTTATCCCTATAAATTCAGTCAAGAGTAGAGTTTCTTTTTTAAAGTCATATAATTAAGAAGTGATCGAAGAAATATTAAACTATTGTAAAGAAAATAATTGTTCTGATGTGCATATTTCATCTGGTTCATTAATTTCTTTTAGATTAAATGGTGAAATTTTCACATTGCCGAATTCTGAAATTTTAACAAAAGATGAAGTATACGGATATATCAAATCTATCACTTCGCAAGAACAAATAGAGAGATATCTTGTCGATTTGGAAATAGATTTTGCTATCCAAGTTGACGATGTAAGATTTAGAGCTAATGCATATCATACAATTAAAGGGCCAGCAATAGTTTTTAGAGAAATTCCACCATTTATTAAAAAAATTGAAGAGTTAAATTTGCCCAAATCTGTAAAACGCTTTACTAATTTTCCGCATGGTTTAGTTTTAATAGTTGGTCCAACTGGTCATGGGAAGTCATCAACATTAACAGCTTTAATTGATATTATAAATACGACTCAAAAAAAACATATTATCACAATTGAAGATCCGGTTGAATTTGTTCATTCTAATAAGCAATGCATCATAGATCAAAGAGAAGTGGGCAGTTCTGCAAAATCATTTTCTGCCGCTCTTAAAAGCGCTTTAAGAGAGGATCCTGATATTATCTTAGTTGGCGAAATGAGAGATCTTGAAACTATTCAATTAGCTCTTACGGCTGCCGAAACCGGACATCTTGTTTTTGCAACATTGCATACTAGTTCAGCAGTTAATACGATAAGCAGAATAATAGATGTTTTTCCTGCAAATAGCCAATCTACAGTTAGAAGCATGCTATCTTCATCTTTAAAGGCAATTTTATCGCAGCATTTGGTACCTGGTATTAATGGAAATAGATATCCAATTTGTGAATTAATGTTTGCTAGTAACTCAATTAAAAATTTAATAAGAGAAAGCAATCTTCATCAAATAAATTCTATCATTGAAATAAGTAAGAAAGCTGGTATGATTACATTACGAGACTCTGTAAAAAATCTTTTTGACAAAGGTTTTGTCTCTGAAGAAGTAATGTCAGAAATTATGGCAAATTATAAATAGCTATTTCTTTCTGAAAGAATCGATATTTTAATCTATCATTGATATTTTGTAACTTGATTATGAAATTATACAATTTCTATAAATTAAGTATCTTTAAAAGACCCCTGCAAATCAACGAATTTTAGTAATTTTGTTGTTATTTTAATTTTTTAAATTCACGTATATCTTGATACGCTAAAATTTAAAAAATATAAAATGCCTAAAAATTCCTCAAAATTGGTTGATTTGCAGGGGTCTT
>JAURQX010000001.1 GCA_030835905.1 Alphaproteobacteria bacterium | reverse complement strand
TAAAAAATAAATGTTAATAAACGGTCGTAATGCCAGATAAATAATGGCTTTATGTTAGTTTAGCACTTATCTTTTACAAGGAAAAAGAGAGAAATTTCATAAAAAAATCAATTAAAATTAGATGATTTGCAGGGGTCTTTATTACAAATTTTTTGATTAAAATTTTTGCAACAAATTGTAACATAAAAATAAGAAATGATCAACAGATTATTATTTTTCTTGCTTTATTCAATTTGAATTAATGGAAATAGCACTATACCAAAAAGATAAAGCATAAATGTGTAGTTAATTGTGATAATTGGTATTAGATAGGCGCAAGAAATTCTGCTGTTTATGGGTAAAAAATCTGTCAATAATTTAGGCACTGTTAACAAAGGTTATTTATGCTAAAATTTAACTAAATTTAAACTATAAAAACCTTTGTTAACAGTGCCTAATCTAATAAACCCTTGGCAAAATTTTGCGCCTCAAATTCTTGTAGATCTTCAATTTTTTCGCCAATACCAATAGCATAAATTGGTTTTTGGAACTTTTGAACCAAAGATATCACCATGCCGCCCTTAGCACTACCATCGAGTTTGGTAACAATTAGGCCAGTAACGCCAATAGTTTTATCAAAAATTTCAAGCTGGTTGTAGGAATTTTGACCAGTTGTCGAATCAACTACCAAGATATTTTCATGTGGTGCGCTTGGCTCGACTTTTTTAATAACATTGCCAATTTTTTTAAGCTCATCCATTAAATTTTGTTTATTTTGCAACCTACCAGCGGTGTCGATCAATAAAATATCAAAATTATTATGTTTAGCATGCTCAACGGCGCGATAGGCAATGGCTGCCGGATCTTCATTTTCTTTTTGCGGTAGAATTATTTCACAATTTGCCCTCTTAGCCCAAACTTCTAATTGTTCAGAAGCTGCAGCTCTAAAGCTGTCGCAGGCAGCAATCAAAACTTTACAATTTTGCTTTGATAAATTGGCGGCTATTTTGCCAATGGTAGTGGTTTTGCCAGAACCGTTTACACCATTAAAAACAATAATCTTTGGCTTTATGGTATTATCGATGGCTAATGTTTTTTGAAATGGCTTTAATATCTGAAATATTTCCTCAGATAAAAAAGATTTAACTTGTTCAAAAGTAATATTTTTAACAAATTTTTGCTTAGTTAATTTTGAAGAAATTTCTTGAGCAACTTTTACTCCCATATCAGAGATTATTAACTGCTCTTCAAGTTCTTCAATCATATCTTGATCAAGCTCTTTATGAGTAAAAATTTCTTTAAGATTAGATGAAATTTTGCTAACATTGTTACTGGTAACGGGTTTTTTGGTTTTGGAAAAAAAATCTAACATAAATTTATGGTTTGATTAATTAGAAAGATAATTTTGTGGATTAACCGCTTCTCTGCCTTTTCTTAAACCAAAATAAAGTTGAGGAAAAGTTACATTGCCAGTTTCGCCAACTGTAGCAATTTTTTGACCTTTGCTAACTTCTTGCCCTTTCTTAACCTGTGCTTGATCTAGATGGGCGTAGGCAGTAATCCAGCCACCATCATGCTTAATGATTATTAAGTTACCATAGCCCCTTAATTCATTACCAACATAGGCCACAACACCATCTTCGGCTGAACTGACCGTTGAGCCTTTTGGTGCCTTAATATTAATACCATCATTGTACAACCCGCCATTTTTAGGGCCAAATTTAGAAACAACTTGACCTTGGGCTGGCCAAGAGAATTTATTCAATTTATTTCTAATTTTGCTAATAATTGAAGGTTTTTTTGTTTTTGGCTGATCAATTTTTCTTGAAGGTCTTGTTTGAGCATAATTTTGTTTTCTTGCGTTCTCGCCAATTTGTAGAACTTGCCCAACTCTTATGTTGTAAGGCTGTGCTAGATTATTTAACTTAGCTAAATGATCTATTTTAACATTGTATTTTTTTGAAATCACAAACAGAGTTTCGCCCGATCTTACTCGATGATAGCCATCTTGCGGAACTTTTAATTTGTCGCCAGCTTTTAATGTGTAAGGTTCTTTAAGATCATTAACGCCAATTAACTCTTGAGCTGGAATATTGTAGTAATTGGCAATGCCATACAGTGTATCGCCTTTAATCACTTCTATGTAGCCATCTTTTATTTCACCATAACCATCATAGCTTTTGCTGTAGCGATATGAATTAGCTTTATCATAAAAAAAATCGCCACGATTAATAATGGTTGCAGGTTTTTGCTTGCATGAAACAGCAACCAACAGAATAATTAAAAACTTGCCATAAAAACTTGCCATTGATAAGAATTTAATTTAGTAACTTCACTATTTTTGAATCATCTTTTAAAAAAAAGAAAGTAGTAATATTTCAATAAGTTAAATGTTTAATTTTTCATTAATTTCTTCATTCGATCAAGCAGTAATTTTAGGAGCGCTTGGTTTAATATTTGGCAGCTTTACCAGTTTAATCACTTACCGCATCAATAGCCAAGAAAAAATAGTTTTTACTCGTTCAAAATGTCCAAAATGCCACAAAAATCTCACGCCACTAAATCTAATTCCACTTTTTTCATGGTTATTTCAACTTGGAAAATGCACAAATTGTAAAGCCAAAATATCAATTCGCTATCCGTTGATTGAGCTATCTTTTTTATTGGCTTTTGTGGCAACTTTTTATTTTCAAGGACAGCAAATAACTCTACCACTCTTTTTTTACCTAGCAATTGTTGGTACTTTAATTTTTATGTGTATTGTTGATCTAGAGCATTATTACATCCCAGATATCTCGCAATATGTTTTGGCAATTTTGGTGGTTTTGCTCCTAATTTCACAAGGCTTAAAAGGCAATGAAATTTTTGCTAGATTCATTCCTGCTTTTGGTTATTTGTTTTTTGGCATTGGTTTATGGCTATTTTTCTATTATGGCGGTGGCATAGATGCCATTGGTATTGATGATTTAAAATTCTTTTTTATTGCTGGTCTAGCTTTGGGTTTTGATAGTTTTTTGGCTTTTACTTTATTTTGCGGAATATTAGGTGCAGTTTTCGGCAGTTTATGGCAAAAGATTAAGAAAGATGATGCTTTTCCGTTTGGCCCTGCAATTTGTCTATCTTTCTACATCTGCTTGTTATTTGGTAAAAAAATCGATGTGGTTGAGTATTTTGGTAATCTAATTTTTTAAGATTCCCCTCTTCTAGAGGGGTGCCCCGCAGGGGCGGGGTGTATCTTTCAACAAACTCAGAGTTTTTAAGAGGGGTGCCCCGCAGGGGCTGGTATTAAACATCTTTACCAAACAAACCTATCGACTCTCTAACTTTAAAAAATCTTTCATCATCCTCAAAAACATGCTTGCTTAAAAAATAGCCACTCAATTTAAGGCCATTAAGCAAATCTTGCCTTGAAAATTCAACATCATTAGCAATCAAAAAATTTGGCAAAACCAATAATTTTGAAGCATAAGGCAAGCCCGCTTCGTAACAAACAGCGCGCGCCGATTTTGGAGAAACAAAAGCTAGATTTTGATTTGAATTAGTGACGGCGCAACTCAAAAGATCAACGCCGTAGCCTAAAATATTAAGAATTGATAATTCAAGCTTTACATAATCAGCAATTATTTCCCTAAAATTAGATTTTTCATCATTAATTTTATCTAAAAAATCAATCAACTCAGCAAATAAGATTTGTTGCTCTTCTCTTTCTAAAAATGCTTGATCAATTGTAAAAAACAAACAGCGCGCGCAATTAAGTCGATCTTTGTCAAACATAATTTTGCCAAGATATGAACTAACTAAATCTACCGCAAAAAAACTTCCCAAATTATCATCAACTCGACTACGATATTCAAATGAAATAAGATTGCCAATTTGATAAATGGCTTTGACTTTTTTAGAAGTAGCAAATTTTACAAAAGCTTGGCAAATTCCATGATCCTTAGAAATCACCTTAACTATTGCCGAGCCTTCGCCATAATTTTTGATATTGATGATGATTCCTTGATCAGTAAATTTCATATTTACTTGGCAATTTTTTGCTCAACTCGCATAATAAATTCTTGAGCCAACTCTTTATTTTCTATTAACTTAGCTGCACTAAAACCAGTTGGCGAGGTAACATTAATTTCAGTTAAATGACCATCAATCACATCAATCCCTACAAAAAATAGACCGCGTTTTTTAAGTTCAGGTCCTAACCTGTCGCAAATTTCTCGATCTCTTTTTGAAAGCTCAGTTTGCCTGATACCACCACCTCTAACCATGGTTGAAACAATTTCATTTTGCTTAGGAATTCTTAAGAATTTTGCTGCCACCTCGCCATCAAATAAAATTATCCTTTTGTCACCCTCGCTAACTTGCGGCAAAAATTTCTGGGCTAAAATTAAACCATCATAATAACCAATCATTACTTCCAAAATAGAATTAAAATTTGGATCGCCTTTTTTAATCAACATTATTGATTCGCCACCATTGCCATAGAGAGGTTTTAAAATAATATCACCATGAGTTTGGTAAAATTCTTTAATTTGATTTAGATCTTTTGAAAATAAAGTCGGCGCCATCAAATCAGGAAACATCGAAACCATCAGTTTTTCTGGGCAGTTTCTTACTTCAGCCGGATTGTTTAACACTAAAACCTTATCCGCGATTCTTTCGAGCAAGTAGGTAGAAGTAATGTAGTGCATATTAAAAGGTGGGTCTTGCCTCAGCAAAACCACATCAAATTCAGTTAAATCAGTAATTTTTTGCGAAATTATTTGGTAATAATTATTGGCATCATTGCGCAATTTAACTTTTCTAACATTAGCGCTTAGTTTTTTCTGCGTAAAATCATAAGATAATTCAGAAGGCAGGTAATAAAAGACTTCATGACCTCTTTCTTGGGCAGCCAGAAGCATGGCAAAGGTTGAATCAAAGGCAAATTTAATGGTGGACATATCGTCCATCTGCGCAACTATCTTCATGCAAAATCAAATTAATTCCAAATATTTTTCAGATTTTTAAAAATAAAACAAATTTAAAAGATTTCACCAACCCTTGATTTTAAAGGCTTTACCCCTATTTAATGCCAAATTCAACCAATAACTTTAATCTTTGCCCCACGGGGCAAAGATTAAAGCATATTTTAATTTATCAAAAAAAATCAAATCTCAAAAACACTTAGACACTGTTAGCTAATTATTTTGTTTTAGTTTTTGAGATAATTTTTAGCGATTCTTTTGCAAAATTTTTAAAAATATCAGGTCATATTTTGAAAAATTTTACAAAAAAAAGAGCAAAAACTAGTCAGAATAATAAAATGAAATAATTAGTTAACAGTTTCTAGACTAAGATCTTCTAAATATTGTTAACATTTTTCAAAAAATACTATATTAATTAATAATTACACATCTTTATTTCAATTTAATTTTTCAAAAAAACTTGATGAAAAAAATAATTTTAGCACTTTGTCTGAGTTTTTTTACTGTTATAAACATTTCAAATGCTGCAATTTCAGACTGGCAAAAAGAATTTGACAAGGCGGCTCAAGTTAGAATTTTGGGTAGCTTTTATAAAAATGAGCAAAATCAAAAAATTGACTATAAAAATCCAATAATTGGTGTTGAGTTCAGGATCGGGAAGGGTTGGAAAATCTACGGTAAAGAATCTGGTGATTTTGGAATTGAACCCACATTTAATTTTTCTAAAAATAGCAACTATTTGAGTCATAAAGTTATTTGGCCCAAAAGTATTATTGCTAAAGAAACTTTTGGCGATACCACCTATGAATATTCTGTCTATAAGGGAAGCGTTATAATTCCAATCAATCTTAATCTTAAGAAGATCAAAGAAGTTCAAGAAATTAAGGTTAGAGTTGATTTTGGCTTGTGCAAAGATATTTGTATACCAGCTAGTAAAGATTTAGTAATTACTCTTGATAAGCAAATTGATTTCCAAGCTCTTAAATTAATCAATAAATATTATGATAATGATTTAATAGCCAAAGATAACTTTAGTACTGAAAAAAGTAGCAGCACAAATAGAGGAGTTTGGTTTATGTTGATGATTGCGATCATAGGTGGTGCTGTTCTTAATATCATGCCTTGTGTTTTGCCGGTTTTATCAATTAAATTGCTCTCAATTATAAATCACACAACCGCAGAAATTAGTAAAATTCGCTACGCATTTTTGGCAACAATTTTTGGAATTTTGACATGTTTCGTATTCTTTTCTCTGGCAGCAATTATTATCAAGGTAACTGGTAATAGTTTAGGGTGGGGATTGCAGTTTCAAAATCCTTATTTTTTAGTGTTTTTGATTGTTATACTAGTATTTTTTACGGCAAATCTTTTAGAGGTTTTTGAAATAAATTTTAGCTCAAAATTAACTAATTTAATCAACCAAAAAATTATTAAAAACCAAAATGAACGCAAAATATTCATTACAAACTATCTTTCTGGAATTTTGGCAGTGTTGCTTGCTACTCCTTGCTCTGCACCGTTTCTTGGATCAGCAATCTCATTTGCTTTAATACAAAATTATGCGATAATAATTTTAATGTTTTTAGCTATTGGTTTTGGCTTTGCGCTTCCTTATATAATTTTAATTTTTACTCCAAAACTAATTTATTTATTACCTAAGCCTG
This sequence comes from Alphaproteobacteria bacterium, assembly GCA_030835905.1. GTDB lineage: Bacteria > Pseudomonadota > Alphaproteobacteria > Rickettsiales > UBA1997 > UBA1997. The sequence goes on along the minus strand of JAURQX010000001.1, from coordinate 37,619 downwards.
GAAAATGGATGGATGGCTTTAAGCAATTAATGTCAGGCTTTTTAATGGCTACTATTATTTGGTTAGTTTATGTTTTAATTGGTATTATTGGCAACTTACCAGCCTATATTGTGAGTTTTATCGCAGTAATGATGGTTGCCTGCTTAAGAATTAAGCGCAATATCCTCAAAATTTCACTCATCTCTTTGTTGATCGTTACTTTATTTTCTCTACCATTTTACTTAAAAGAAGATAAGGACGCAAGAGTTGCTAAGTATAATTCGATATGGCAGAATTTTGTTGAAAATGATATTGAAAAATATGTTAAGCAAGGCAAGGTTGTTGTTATTGACGTAACTGCTGATTGGTGCGTAACTTGCAAGATAAACAAGATTAGGGTTTTAGAAAACAATGAAGTTCTTAAAGTACTAAAACAGACTAATATTATTGCAATGCAAGCTGATATTACTAGACCAAGACGAGAAGTGATGGAATATCTTGCAAAAAAGGAGCGCTACGCTATCCCTTTCAACGCTGTTTATGGTCCAAATGCTAAAAATGGCATCTTAACTAGCGAATTATTAACAAAAAAAGAATTGCTTGAAGCAATTCAGCAAGCCAAATAAAATTAAAATGACCGAACTAACTAAACTATCCATTAAACAAGCAATTAGTGGTCTAAAAAACAAAGATTTTAGCGCTGTTGAATTAACTAAAAATTATATAAAAAATATTGAGGCTAATCGCCATCTAAATGCATACATTACCGAATGTTTTGATGTAGCTTTAAAAATGGCTAAAACTTCAGATAAAAAAATTGCTAATAATCAAGATGGAATATTAGAGGGTATTCCTTTGGGCATCAAAGATTTGTTTTGTACCAAAAATATTCGTACCACTTGCGCTTCTAAAATGTTAGAAAATTTTGTGCCACCATATGAATCAACGGTTACCCAAAAATTATTTGATGCAGGAGTGGTCAATTTAGGTAAATTAAATATGGATGAATTTGCCATGGGATCAGGCAATACCAATAGCTACTTTGGTCCAGTAGTTAATCCATACAAAAAGAAAAATAGTGATGCAGATTTAGTGCCGGGAGGCTCTTCAGGAGGTTCTGCTGTTGCTGTTGCTGCTAATTTATGTGCTGGTGCTACGGGTTCTGATACTGGTGGATCGGTGCGCCAACCAGCATCTTTCACTAATACAGTTGGCGTTAAACCTAGTTATGGGCGATGTTCGCGTTATGGCATGATTGCTTTTGCAAGCTCTCTTGATCAAGCGGGATTTTTTGCAAAAAATGTTTATGATGCGGCTCTTTTACTTAAAATTGCTTCTGGATATGACGTAAAAGACTCTACTTCTTGCAAAAAGGAAGTGCCGGATTTCAACAATTTATTAAAGTCAGATATCAAGGGTAAAAAAATTGGTATTGCAAAAGAATATCACCTGCCAGGTATGCCTGATGAAATTAATCAAGTTAAAGAAAAAACCATAAAGCTTTTAGAAGATAGAGGTGCTAAAATTGTTGAAATATCGCTACCGCACACAGAATATGGACCTGAAGTTTATTACATCATTGCTTCAGCTGAATGTTCTTCAAACTTGGCGCGATATGATGGAATTCGTTATGGCTTTAGATTTGAAGATAAAAATCTGTCTCTTGATGAGCTATATAAAAAAAGTCGCTCAATTGGTTTTGGCAATGAAGTTAAAAGAAGGATTTTTACTGGCACTTATGTTTTATCGGCAGAGTTTTATGATGCTTATTATAAAAGAGCTCTAAAAATTAGAAGATTAATCACTCAAGATTTTGATCAAGCATTTAGCAAAGTTGATGCAATTTTAACCCCAGCAACTCCAAATACCGCATTCCCAATAAGGCTTAAAGAGGGTGATAACCCAATCAATACTTATCTTAACGATGCTTTTACAATTCCCGCTAATTTAGCTGGCTTGCCTGCTATATCTGTTCCAAGTGGTTTTGATAATCAAGGTTTGCCAATTGGTATGCAGCTTATGAGTAATAGATTTAATGAGCAAGTTATGTTTGATATTGCCTTAGCATTGGAAGAGGAAATAAAGAAGTAAAATAACCCCAATTTCGCTTTTTTAATTATTAACCCGAGAGCTAAATAGAAAACATATTTAATTCTGGCTAATTTTAACCTTTGTTAACAGTGCCTAGGTTAAAAATTAACTCATTTTCTCTAAAAATTATCTCAAAATCAGTAATATTAAAAAAACGAAATTTGGGTTAAAATAAAAATATTTAATTTTTAAGTTATTTACTTTTCAGGAGTTGACCATAATTTTGAAAATTTTTTTACCGACTCATAAAAGTTAAGTTATTACTCAGGGCATAAATTAGTAGATTCTTGCAAGAAGATTTTTCTTTTAGGTTTATTTAAAAAATTCCTGTAATAACTGAGTTATTACGAATTTTTTTAATAAAAAATAAAAGGAAAATATTGCAGTAAAAATCTACTAATTTATGCTCTGAGTAATAATTATACCAAAATACATCTTTAAAATAATGGCGCGTAATCAAAAAAAGATCTTTTTTTTAATATTGGTGGTTTTGGCTGCTTTTTCCACTATATTATTTTTTTCATTCAAATCGACTAAGCAAAATAAAGCTATGGTTAATTTTGCTCAAACGATGATTCCTGAAGTTAGCGTTATCAAGGCTTTTAGTGAAAATATTGCAATTACCAAAGAGCTTCCAGCAAGAGTAAGTGCCTATGAAATATCTGAAGTTCGTCCAGAAATTTCTGGCATAATAAAGCAAATAAAGTTTCAAGAAGGTAGTTTTGTTAGAGTGAATCAACAGCTATATCAAATTGATTCTTCGGTTGAAAAAGCTGAAATTGAGCAAGCAAAAGCAAATCTAAAAGCTGCTCATGCCAAAGCAGAAAGATTTAAAAAATTACTAAATATTGAAGGTATTAGCAAGCAAGAATATGAAGAAGTTTTATCAGAACTAGCCTTAGCCAATGCTAAATTTGCTGATGCTGCTCAAAAGCTTGCTGAAACTAAGGTTCTAGCCCCGATTTCTGGGATTATTGGTAAAACTAATTTTACAGTTGGTGCTTTAGTAACGCAAAATCAAGAATTGCCGTTAGCGACTATTACTAAACTCAGTCCAATTTATGTTGATATAGTTCAGCCAACTTCAGAAGCAATCAAAAATCGAAATAATAAAAATTTAAAAGTCGGTTTATTAATTGATGGTCAAAAATATAATGATAAGGGACAGCTACAATTTATTCAATCATTTGCTGATGAATCTACTGATTCAGTGACTCTAAGAGCAAAATTTTCTAATAAAGATGAAAAGTTAATCCCTGGAATGTTTGTTACTGCAAAACTTTATCTTAGTGAATATAAAGCTATCACTGTTCCACAAAGTGCAGTCAATCGCGATCCAAATGGCAATTTGAGTGTATTTGTTGTTGATAGTAGTAACATTGCTACTCCAAGAGCTATTGTTGCTGATGAGCTTTATGAAAATAAATGGATTGTAAAATCTGGTCTTGTAGAAGGAGAGGCTATAATTGACAAAGGCTTATTTAAAATTAGGCCAAATACAGAGGTTAAAATTCGACAACAATCAAGCTACCAAAAATAATGTCAGAATTTTTTATCAAAAGACCGATTTTTGCTTGGGTTTTGTCAATTGTTGTTATGTTGGCTGGATTGTTTTCATTGTTTAAAATTCCGGTTGAACTATATCCTAACATAGCTTCACCAGCTATTTCAATTTCTACTGCTCTTCCGGGTGCTTCAGCACAAACTGTTGAAAATTCAATAACCCAAATTATAGAGCAAAATATCAACGGCATTGATAATTTGCGCTATTTTTCATCAAGTAGTAACTCAGATGGTTCAGCGCGTATTACTCTAAATTTTGAACCGGGCACTGACCCTGATATTGCACAAGTTCAAGTACAAAATAAACTTGAATCTGCTATGCCTTTACTACCTCAAGTAGTTCAGCAACAAGGGGTGAGGGTTAATAAATCAAATGATAATTTTTTATTGATAATTGGCGTTTATTCCAAGGATGGTAAGTCTAGTGAACAGGATTTAAATGATTTTTTATTTACGAACCTCAAAGATAACGTTTCACGAATAAATGGTGTTGGTAGCGTAACAATTTTTGGTAACCAAAAAGCAATGCGCATTTGGCTAAATCCACATAAATTATATAGCTACAGTCTAACAACTCAAGATGTAGTTAATGCCATTAGATCACAAAATAGTGATGTGGCAGTTGGTCAGCTTGGTGATTTGCCCGCAGTTAAAGGTCAACAAATCAATGCTACAATTACAGCCCAATCTCGCTTACAAACAGTTAAACAATTTGAAGATATTGTAATAAAAGCCAATAAAAATGGATCGCAAATTCATCTTAAAGATGTAGCTGAAGTTGAGATTGGTTTAGAAAATTATAATCGAGTTGCGCGCTATAAAAGGCAACCAGCAGCAGGTATGGCAGTAATTTTAGCAACTGGTGCTAATGCCTTAAGTACAGCTAAAGAAGTCAAAGAAGAAGTAGCAAAAATCGAAAAATTCTTACCTGAAGATGTAAAAATTATCTATCCATATGATTCGACTACATTGATCAAGTTATCAATAGAGGGAGTGGTTATCACTTTGATTGAGGCGGCTATTTTAGTATTTTTGGTAATGTTAATTTTTTTACAAAATTTTCGTGCTACTATAATTCCTGCAATTGCAGTGCCAATCGTTTTGCTAGGTACAGTAGCTGTTCTTTATTTTTTTGGTTATAGCATTAATACCCTAACTTTATTTGCCATGGTTTTGGCAATAGGTCTGTTGGTTGATGATGCAATTGTAGTGGTTGAAAATGTTGAAAGAATTATTGAAGAAGAAAAACTCACTCCAAGACAAGCTACAATTAAATCAATGCAACAAATTACCGGAGCATTAATTGGTATCGCTGTTGTATTATCTGCAGTGTTTGTGCCAATGGCTTTTTTTCCTGGATCTGCTGGGGCAATTTATCGACAATTTTCAGTTACTATTGTAACTGCGATGATTCTTTCAGTATTTGTGGCGCTTATTTTGTCACCCTCTCTATGCGCTACATTACTAAAACAAAATGTTAAAGATGTTGGTTTTAGCAATCTAAGATTTTTTAGAGTATTTGATCAATTTATTAAAAATTTGCGTAAATTTTATGTTAATAAAGCTAATTTTATAACTCGCAAAATTGGCAGATTTTTAGTAATTTATAGCTTGTTGATTGGTGGCATGATCATGCTATTTAACAAATTGCCTACATCTTTCTTACCTAATGATGACCCGGGTTTCATGTATCTTTTTGTTAAAACGCCAAGCGGATCAACAGTCGAAAGAACTTTAGAAAGCTTAAAAGAGGTTGAAAATTACTTTTTGGATAGCAAAGAGTCGCAAAATGTTAAAGATTTATTTACGGTAACAGGCTTTAGTTTTGCTGGAAGAGCTCAAAATGTTGGCTTTGGCTTTGTGGGGCTAAATGATTGGTCACAAAGAAAAGACGAAGAGCAAAGCGTCTTTAATATTTCAGCAAGATCAATGGGGGCTTTAAGTCAAGTTAAAGATGCGATGGTATTTACTTTTTTCCCACCGCCAATTCGTGAATTAGGAAATGTTTCAGGTTTTGATGTTCACATTTTAGATCAAAAAAATATCGGAAGAAATGATCTAATAAATGCCAGAAATCAAACTTTGGGGATGGCCTCTCATAATCCTAAGCTAGTAGGTGTTCGTCCAAATGGACTTGAAGATGTAACGCAATTTAACTTGGACGTAAATTATCAAAAAGCTGCGGCCCTAGGAATAAATACTAACGATATTAATCAAACAATGCAAACTGGTTGGGGATCGCTTTATGTTAATGATTTTATTGATCAAGGGCGGATTAAGAAAGTTATTATTCAAGGTCAGGATCAATATCGCATGAATCCCGAAGATATCAATAAATGGTTTATCCGCAATAATGAAAATAAAATGGTATCCCTAGGAAGTATTGTGAATTCTAGTTGGAGTTTTGGTCCACAAAAATTAGAAAGATTTAATGGTGTACCATCCCTTAATATTGTTGGTTCTGCAGCCCCCAAAATTAGTTCAGGTGATGCCATGAATGAAATTGAAAAAATTATTAAGTCACTACCACAAAAAATTGATTATTCATGGTCTGGTTTATCATACGAAGAAAAAGTTACTGGTGGCCAAACAACCGCACTTTATATTATTTCAATTTTAGCGGTATTTTTATCATTAGCTGCTCTCTACGAAAGTTGGTCTATTCCTTTTGCCGTTATGTTTATATTGCCTTTTGGTGTGTTTGGAGCAGCAATTTTTGCTAATATTTTTGGTATGAGTAACGATATTTATTTCCAAGTAGGATTGTTAACAACTATCGGACTATCGGCACGTAATGCAATCTTAATTGTTGAATTTGCTCGCAAACTTTATCAAGAACATGGCAATATTGTTAAATCAACTCTAACTGCAACTAAGCAAAGATTTAGGCCAATTATGATGACTGCTCTTACTTTTATTTTAGGAGTAATGCCATTAGCCATCGCAAATGGTGCTGGCTCTGCTAGTCAGAATGCAATTGGTATTGGACTCGTGGGAGGAATGATAGCTGCTACTTTTATTGCAACGTTATTTGTGCCAATGTTTTATATTGCGGTTTACAATATCAGTAAGGGTCGATTTAAATTAAAGCCAGCCACAAAATGAGTTTTGGTTACAAAAAATACATTTCTAGATTTAGTTTAATTTTACTTATAGTTAGCTCTTGCACTCTAGAGCCAAAATATAAAAAGCCAACGAGCCCAATATCTCAAGAAAAAATCGAGTCACTTGATGTTAATAAAAATCATTTTTCAGATGGAATGATAAATGATATAGCTTGGCAAGATTTTTTTATAGATAAAAACTTGCAAAAAATAGTTGATTTAGCCTTAGAAAAAAATCGTGATCTAGAATTAGCAACTCTTAATATCGAAGCTGCTCGCTCCTATTATGGTATCACTCGTTCTGATTTAATGCCTGATATTGATTTGCAAACTTCATATTCGCGAAGCAAAAGTGCCGGCTTTTTTTCAAAACCACTATCTGTTTTTAGTTCGCAATTAGCATTAACCTCTTTTGAAATCGACTTTTTTGGTAAATTTAGAAGTTTAAAAAACTCTGCTCTACAAGATTTCTTTGCTACTCAACAAGCTCACAACTCCCTGCAGATTTCTCTGATTGCTGAAGTCGTTAATTCTTACCTTGAATTCATATTAAATCATCAAAATATGATGATAGCGCAAGAGATTGCTAAAATTAATCAAGATCAATATGAAATTATTAAGATGCGCTATGAAAATGGTATTGATTCAAAATCTACTTACTTAAGTCAAAAAACCACCCTAAATCAAGCTAAAATTAATTTGACAAATTATCGAAAAATAGTTAGTCAAAATAAAAATATTTTACAAAATTTAATTGGCGATTTTGATCAAAAAATATTTGATAGCTATGAAGAAATAGTTGAAATTGACCAAATTAAAATTGCTAAAGATTTGCTAAAATTCATTCCTTCAAGTAAACTGCTTGATAGGCCAGATATTCAACAGGCAGAATTTAAGCTAAAATCAGCTAATGCTAATATTGGAGCTGCAAGAGCAGCCTTTTTCCCTTCAATTATGTTAACTTCTAGCGCTGGATATGGTTCTAATAGCTTGGGAGATATTTATAAGCTAAAGTCAGTTTGGAACTTTACGCCTCAAATTAATTTACCAATTTTTAGCGGTTTTGCCAACTGGTCAAATCTTAAGCTAACGCATGTTAGAAAGAAAATTGAAATCGTAAAATATGAACAAGCGATTCAAAATGCTTTCAAAGAAATGTCTGATCAGCTGGCAAGTAGAAAAGCAATTGATGAACAATTAAAATTAATGCAAGAAACTCTCAAATTACAAAATGAAGTTTTTGAAATTAGTTTAGCTAAATATAGCTTAGGAAATGAGTCAAAATTCAATATGCTCAACCAAAAAATAGTTTATCTACAAACCAAGCAACAATATCTTAAAACCAAAAAAGACCAGCTAACAAGTCTAATTAATTTATATAAGGTTTTAGGAGGAGGCTTGCAAAATTACCAAAAGCAAGAATCTTAAAACGCTTTCTATTAAGCGCAAATTAGCGTTTAAAATATTTTAAAAAACAAATCTTTTAATTCGCAAAAATTATGGGTTTTTGAATTTAAACGATTTTTAACATGATCTAAAACCCTGGGAAGTAATTCTAGATATTGTTTTTTGTTATCTCTCAAAGCTAGCCTTGCAAAAATTCCTAATATTTTTATATTTCTTTGTAAGGATAAAATTTCATAATCTGTTAATAAAGATTCTTGATTGTGGCTAGATTTTTGAAGATAATAATCTAATATCTCATTTACTGTTTTTTTAGAAACATCTCTTCTAGCGTCTTCCAATAATGAAGCTAAATCATAAGCTCTTGAGCCAATTAAAGCATCCTGAAAATCTAATAAGCCAACTTTAAGACTCGATGTCAAATTTGTCGCTAATTCATTTTTTGATTTATCGTCTATGTCTTTGTGTAAAAGTCTTGTTTTTTTTTCTTCAACTAACATCAAATTATCTGCATGATAATCACGTAAGACAAAATAATTTTGATCATTTAATTGATCGAATTGTTCAAACCAAAGACTTTTAAATTTCTTTTTTAGGTCTAAAGTAATTTTTTTATCATAAAGCTTAAGATACCAATCAATAAAAAGCTGAACTTCGCGATATAAAACAAAATTATTATATTGCGGTACTAGATTATGGTAACCTTTAAAATTAATTTGATGCAACTTTAATAGCTCATCAACTGCCATTTTATATATCTTTATCTCATTTTCAGGATTTTTTTGTAAAAATTTTGCATAGCTTACATCACCAAAATCTTGCAGTAATAAAAATCCATGCTGTTCATCAATCGCTAAAATTTCTGGCGCCAAAAATTCATTATCTCGCAGAAATTTATCAACTTTTATAAAAGGCTTAATATCTTCATGAGAGGGTGGGGCAAACATCAAAATCAGGCTTTGATTATCAAAGGTTATGCGATAATAAGAGCGAAATGAAGCATCACCAGCAATTTTCTTTATAGTGAATTTATCATAATCATTTTTTTTTAAAAAATTGCTAGCTTGTTCATAATTGATTTCAATTGTCATATTGGATGCTAATATTGTTAGAAATCAAGATTAGAGTACCAGTCACAAGGTCTTATATTGGTTAAACGATCTTGCAGCAATGGCGCAAATATTTTTTGTGATTTAATAATCGAATACCACTCTTTCATAATTTTATAGTGATTCCAATTAATATCGCCAAAATAATCCAACAATGATATTTGTGCAACTGCAGTAAAATCAGCTAGAGATATTAAATCACCTGCCAAATATTTTCTGGTTTCTAGAAGTTCTTCAATATACTCAAAATGAGATTCTGAGTTTTTGCGAGCAAAACGCAACACTTCAGTATCCGGAGCGGTAGAGGTTGCAAAGTAGCGATAAAAAAATCTTTCATTTAATATAAATTTAATAACTTCACGATAAAATTTATCATCAAACCAAGATTGCAATCTTCTTACTTCTGCTCTTTGGGTAATTTCTTCGCCAATAAAATTGCGACCAATATCTTCTTTTTCCTCGATATATTCAGCAATTACATGCCCACCGCATATAACAACATCTTGATCACTATCTACCAAAACAGGGGCTCTTGAAGATGGACTAATTGCTATAAATTCCTTACGTCTCAACCAAAAATTCTCTACGACTGACTCGAATTGAATATTTTTAGCCGCCAAATGTAATCTAACCTTACGTGAGAAAGGGCAAACTGGGTGATGATACAGACGATACATAAAAATTTAAATTAATATTGAAATTGGCAATTGTTAGATAATAGTAGAGTCTTGCTAAACTCAACCTAATTTTTTTAAAAAAATGACAAAAAAAATTGCGATAATTGATGGCTATGGTTTTGTTTTTCGCGCTTATCATTCGCTGCCGCCATTAACTAATCCAAGCGGTGTGCCGGTTGGCGCCGTTTATGGCTTCACCAACATGCTAATTAAGTTGATGGCTGGCCTTAATGTTACACATATGGCAATCGCCCTTGACTCAGGTAGTAAAACTTTTCGTCACGAAATTTTTAGTGAATACAAAGCTAATCGTCCAGAATGTCCAGAAGATTTAAAGCCACAATTTCCAATTATTCGCCAAACAGCACAGGCTCTGAATATTGCCACTCTAGAAAAAAGTGGTTTCGAAGCTGATGATATCATCGCTACTTTAGCTAAAAAGTCAGCCAAGCAAGGTTTTGAAGTTTTAATTGTCTCTTCTGATAAGGATTTGATGCAGCTGGTAAATGATAAAGTGTTTATGTATGACGCCATGCGCAATCGTTTTATTGGCGAAAAAGAGGTTGAAGAGAAATTTTTTGTAAAGCCTAAGCAAGTTTTGGATGTTTTGTCGTTAATTGGCGATTCTTCAGATAATGTTCCAGGAGTTCGTGGAGTTGGCCCCAAAACTGCTGCCGAGCTAATCTTGCAATTTGGTAACTTAGAAAACTTATTACAAAATTATCAAGAAATTAAGCAAGAACGCAAGAAAGAATTGATTGCCCAAGGAATTGAAAATGCCAAATTATCAAAATCTTTAATTACTCTTGATGATAAGGTTGATCTTAATTTAGAGCCTGAAAATTTTGTAATTCAGGCATTTGACCCGTTAACTTTAATCAATTTTTTACAAGAGCACGGATTTCGCTCATTAATGACGCGCATCAAGAAAGAATTTAATATCGATGATAGTTTGGCTGAAAGTCAAAAAAATGATATTTTACAAACAAGCGAGGTCGAGCAAACCATCAATAAAATTGAAATTTTTGACGAAAAAACTTCGCAAAAACTTCTTGAGCAAACTATTGAAAAAGGCTCTGTAACCATTGATTATAATGTTAAAGATGGCATGCTAGATGTGATCACCATTTCACCTTTAACCAGCAAAAAAGAAGTTAATATTTATTTTTTTAATTTAGATAGCCAAGTTCAAGATAAAGAAGATGAGTTACAAGATCTTTTTAGCCAAAAGTCAAACATAGCTCAATTAGCAAATAATAGTAAATTTGGTTTAGAGGTTTTGCTAAAATTATTAAGTGATGATTCAATTAAAAAAATCTTTTTTGATTTCAAAAATTTTTATAATTTAGCTTTAAAATTGCCCAATATAAGAAAATTCTTGTCAGAATTTAAAGATCTCGCTTTTGAAGATTTGCATTTAATTAATCATTTACTGACCTCTTCAACAAAAAGTGATTTGCGTCAATTAATCGATTTAAATTTAAACACCAATATTGAAGAAAGTGGCTATGGTCAGGCCTTAGAAGATATATCAAAAAATAAAGAACCAGAATTTTTTAATGAACTTACAAAAAAAATAGATTTTTTGATCTTTAAAAATAATTGTCTAAGTCAACTTTATCAAATTTTCGCGCCACAAATTTTCAAACAAAAACTAAATCAAGCTTATATTTCTTATGAAAAACCACTACTTTTAGTTTTGGCGCAAATAGAATTTAACGGCGTTAAAATTGATATCACTAAAATGAAAGAACTTTCTGATCAATTTAGTCAAAAAATCAATCAATTAACTTCGCAGATTCATCAATTAGCTGGGCAAGAATTTAATATTGCTTCAACTAAGCAACTTTCTGAAATTTTGTTTGACAAAATGGGGCTAACCTCTTCAAAAAAGTCCAAAAAAACTGGCGCTTTATCAACTAAATCTAGTGTTTTAGAAGAAATGTCACTCGAAGGCAATGAAATTGCTGATAAAATTCTTGATTTTCGTAAATTTTCTAAACTTAAAAATACATACACCGATGCGTTGCCAAAAGAGATAAATCCACAAACCAATCGCATTCACTCGCATTTTTCAAGTAGTTCAACTATTACTGGTCGACTAAGTTCAAGCAATCCAAATTTACAAAATATCCCGATTCGAAGTCATGAAGGTAAGCAAATTCGCCAAGCTTTTATTGCTCAAAATGGTAATATTTTAATTTCAGCCGATTATTCACAAATTGAATTAAGAATTTTAGCGCATATGGCTAAAATTGAGAATTTAGTTCAGGCTTTTAAAGAAGATAAAGATATCCATAAAATCACTGCTAGTCAGGTTTTTGGCGTCAGTGAAAATGAAGTAAATGAAGATTTAAGATCAAAAGCCAAAGCTATAAATTTTGGTATAATTTATGGTATTAGCGGTTTTGGCTTGGCCAGACAGCTTAAAATATCACGCAGTGAAGCTAGTGAGTATATTAAAAATTATCTTAAAACCTATCCTGGAATTGATAATTTTATGAAAAATTATATCGATTTTGCACGGACAAATGGTTTTGTGCAAACAATTTCTGGTCGAAAATGCTTTATTCACGAAATTAACAGCAAAAATCCCATTATTCGTGGCGAAGCTGAAAGATTGGCAATCAATGCGCCAATTCAAGGGAGCGCTGCCGATTTAATCAAAAAAGCCATGATTAAATTAAGTAATCACTTCAAAAAAGATAAGATTCCTGCGCAAATTATTATGCAAATTCATGATGAATTAATCATTGAAACTGCTCAACAAAATCAAGAATTGGTTAGTAAGATTATTAAAAGCGAAATGGAAAATGCCTTTATTCTCGACCTGCCACTTAAAGTTGATATTAGCTGTGGTCAGAATTGGTAAATTTATTTTTTTACCATATCCAAAATATCAGCCAATTTTTGCTTTAATATTTCAGTAGAAAAGTGATCCAAAGCTCTTTGGTAAGAATTATTGACCAAATCATTGACTAAATGATGGTTATTAACTAATTTTATCACTGCTTTGGCGATTCGATCTGGCATTTGTTCTTTGGGTTCGATGTTTATTAACAAACCATCTTTTTCATGGCGTAAAATTTCGCTAGGGCCAACTGTTCTAGTAGCGATAATTGGTTTGCGGTGTTTGATAGCTTCTAAAATTACCAAACCAAAGGTTTCTCTCAATGTGGGTAACACAAAAATATCAATTTCCTGATAAAATTTATAACCATCTTCAATCCATCCCAAGAATTCAACCTGATCATTGATTTTAAGATTTTCTGCAAGTTTCCTTAAGTTTTGCTCTTCTTCTCCAGTTCCGGCAATTTTAATGACAAATTTTTGTGAAGTTTTTTCATTTAGAATTTTTAATGCATTAATAACAGCTGAGAAATTTTTATATATATCTATTCTACCTATAACTCCAAGAACAATTTCCTTCTTATTTAATAAATTAATTTTAGATTGTGTAAAATCCTTGGCAAAGTCTAGGCCATTATAAACCACAAAACTGTGATCATAAGGTTGTCCGAGATCAACAGTTTTATAAAATATCTCTTTATTGACGTTCAAAATTAGATTGGCGCCGATTGATCTTTTAACATTAGTGCTATGATTTATAGCAATAAGTTTGGGCTTTTTTTTAAGTTTTTTAATGGCCTTTTTACTTAGAGCAATCGCCTTACTATTGTGAGCTACAACTAAATCGGCATCTAATTTTTTGAGATGTTTAGCAATTTGCTTGATCGCTATAAGATCAAAATAGCCAAATCTATTATTAACCTCATTTAAATTTACGCCAATTTTTTCAATCTTATTGACAAAAGATGAGTTTTTCTTAGTAATAAATGAAGTTTGATGACCTAAGCTCTTAAATATATTGGCGTAATCAAGTGAAACCTTTGCTACTCCTCCATCGTCTTTGGTTAGAATAATATTAACAATTCTCATTTATTTTTTAGATTGTTTGATTTCTAAGGCTTTAAGGCGCGAAATGGTTGGATAAAATGCCGCCAAGATAGCAATAAATAATCCCAAAATTCCTTCTTTATAACCTTTATTGAGCCAAAAAGCCTTACTTAGGCGCATTTTAATACTAAAAATCTCTTTAAAAAAGCCAATCTCAAGTTTTTTATTTTGTGAAATCATATCATTGGCGCGCCAAGTGGTGTTGCGATCAAATCTTTTAATAAGTGCTGAAATATCTTCATCCATCATGTGAGTTAGTGGATTTTTAAGATATTTAACTTCGCCTTTCATATCAGCGGTTGGATGAATTTCTTTATCTTCATGATATTTTTTTGCACCTTTGTTAAACATAGTAATTCTATGTGAAACACCCATTGATCTAATCCATCCATATTTAACTAACCTGCCACCAACATAATTATCAATTTCTACACAAAATTGACAAGGCTCACTTTCCCTAATTGCTAAAATTTCTTTAGCTAATTCACTAGAAACCCTCTCGTCAGCATCAATTTCAAAAATCCAATCACCCGTAGCATTTTCAAGAGCAATATTTCGTCTTTGACCTTCAATATGCCAGCTACCTTCAATAATTTTATTGGTATAGTTTTTAACAATTTCTTTGGTTTTGTCGGTGCATTTATCAAGTACCACCACAATTTCATCAGCAAAATTCAAGCTTTTTAAACAATCTTCAATTTTTCTTTCTTCATTATGCGCCACAATTACCGCTGAGATTTTTTTCATAATTTAACTAAATTTTTTATTACAATTGACAACAAGTAATTTGTTACTTAAATCTTGCTTCATGCAAATGTCAAAAAGAAAATTTATCAAAAAAGCTGGTTTAACTTCGCTAATTGCTTTGGCCGCTAGCTCTTTGCCAAAATTAGCTTTTGCTGACAAAAAATATCTTTTTAACGATTCTAATAATAATAAAAAAACAGGAGATATTATGACTTTTGAACTTCCTAAATTACCTTATGAGCGCAACGCTTTAGCGCCTTTTATTTCTGAAGAAACTCTCAATTTTCACTATGGCAAACATCACCAAGCTTATGTTACCAACCTCAATAAATTAGTTGAAGGCACTGATTTGGCTAGCAAATCACTTGAAGAAGTTATCAAAATTTCTGCTCAAGATTCAACCAAAGCTGGCATTTTTAATAATGCGGCGCAAGTTTGGAATCATACTTTTTATTGGCACTCTATGAAACCAAATGGTGGAGGCAAGCCATCAGGTGAAGTTTTAGCTAAGATTGAAGCTGATTTTGGCTCTTTTGAGAACTTTGTTACTGAGTTTAAAAATGCTGGCGCTACACAGTTTGGTTCTGGTTGGGCTTGGCTAGTTATTGAAAACGGTAAGTTAAAAGTTACTAAAACTGGTAACGCGCAAACTCCTATAACAACTAATGCAAAACCACTGATGACAATGGATGTTTGGGAGCATGCTTATTATCTTGATTATCAAAATGCGCGTCCAAGCTATATTGAAACTTTCTTAGAAAAATTGATTAATTGGGAGTTTGTTGCCAAAAATTTAAAATAGATGAGAAAAGCAAAAATCGAAAGAAACACTAAAGAAACTAAGATCAAAGTTGCGATTAATCTTGATGGTACTGGTTCTTACAAAATAGATACTGGTATCGGCTTTTTTAACCATATGATTGAGCAACTTTCGCATCATAGCTTGATTGATATTGAACTTAATTGCCAAGGTGATTTACATATCGACTTTCATCACTCAGTTGAAGATTGTGCCATTGCCCTTGGTCAAGCTATCAAAGAAGCTTTGGGTGATAAAAAGGGTATTACCCGCTTTGCTCACGCCTATATTCCAATGGATGAAACATTAAGTCGCTGTGTGATTGATCTTTCTGGTCGAGCTTATCCTGTATTTAATTGTGACTTTAAAAGAGATAAAGTTGGCGAAATGGATTGTGAATTATTTCGTGAATTTTTCTTTGCCTTAGCGCAAAGCATTGGTTGCAATTTGCACATTGAAAATCTCTATGGCATCAACAATCATCACATCATCGAATCTTGTTTTAAAGCCTTAGCAAAAGCTTTAAAACAATCAATTACCATTGATGAAAGACAAAAAAACGCTATAAATTCGACTAAAGGCCTATTGTAAATGACTCTTTTATCCAAAATTGCCAACAATAATAAAATCTTAAAACCAGTGATTTATGGTCTTTCTTCAACTATTTTGAGCGAAGAAGAGAAGGTTTTTTTTAGCAAAAGTGGCTGTCTTGGTTTTATTCTTTTTAGACGTAATATCGAAAATAAGACGCAACTTAAAAAACTTACCGACTCTCTAAGGGAAATTATGGGTGGTGAAGTTTTAGTTTTAATTGATCAAGAGGGTGGTCGCGTTGCACGCCTTGCACCACCAATTTGGCCAAGTTATGAGTCTGGTAAATATTTTACTAATCTTTATCAACAAAATCAAGAAAAGGCCAAGCAAGCTATTTTTGAAAATTTCCAAAATATTGCTAATGATTTAGTAGAGGTAGGTATCAATGTTGATTGCGCGCCGGTTTTAGATTTTTCTTTACCACAAACTCATCAAGTTATTGGTGATCGTGCTTTAGGGGAAGCTAGTCAGCAAATTGTCGATTTAGCACAAAAAGTTTGCGAAGGCTTGTTATCAAAAAATGTTTATCCAGTTATTAAACATATTCCAGGTCACGGTCGCGCTACTTGTGATAGCCATTTAGAATTGCCAAAAGTTAATTGTAGCCTAGAAGATTTAAGAAATCTTGATTTTGAGCCATTTATAAAACTAAATCAGCAAAAATTTGCGATGACAGCTCATATTTTATATGAATCCATTGATCCAAAAAATTGCGCGACTCTTTCTAAAAAAGCTATCGACTTAATTAGAAATGAAATTGGCTTTAAAAATATTTTGATGAGCGATGATATTTCGATGAAGGCTTTGGATGGAAATATTGGCGATTTATCCCAAAAAATAATTGAAGCTGGTTGCGATCTAGTTTTACACTGCAACGGCAATATGGCCGAAATGCAGGAAATTGATGCTAATTTACCTAAAATTAGTGAAAATTTATGGTCAAAATTTGATTAAATTATAAATCATGAATAAATTTGGTGAAATTTTTAACTTTACCACTTGGGGTGAAAGTCATGGCGAAGCAATTGGTTGTGTGGTTGATGGTTGTCCTTCACTAATTGACTTGCAAGAAAGTGATATTCAAAAATATTTAGATAAAAGACGTCCAGGGCAATCAAGATTTACCACCCAAAGGCAAGAAAAAGATGAGGTGAAAATTTTATCAGGGGTTTTTGAAGGCAAAACTACCGGCACGCCGATTAGCTTAATAATTTACAATCAAGATCAAAAATCTGGAGATTATTCAGAAATTCAAGATAAATTCCGTCCTAATCACGCTGATTATACTTATTTTAAAAAATATGGCATTCGTGATTATCGTGGTGGTGGCAGATCTTCTGCGCGTGAAACCGCAATGCGTGTTGCAGCTGGCGCAATTGCAAGAAAAATTATTCAACAAGAAAATATCCAAATCTTTGGTTATATTACCCAAATTGGTGAAAAAAAACTAGACCCAAATCAAATTGATTTAAATGAGATCAACAATAATGATTTTTTCTGTCCCGATAAAAAAACAGCCCAAGAATTTGCTGATTATTTAACTGAAATTCGCAAAAGCGGTGATTCGGTTGGTGCAATTATTGAAGTTGTTGCCAAAAATGTACCAATTGGTTTAGGTGAGCCGATTTATAATAAACTAGATACCAAATTAGCCTCGGCCATGATGTCAATTAATGCGGTTAAAGGAGTAGAAATTGGCGATGGCATGTCAGCTGCCTTAAAAAAAGGTTCGCAAGTAGCTGACGAAATGTGGTGTGAAAATGGTCAAACTAAATTCTCCAATAACCATTCTGGCGGCATTTTGGGTGGTATTTCTTCTGGTCAAGATATCGTAGTGCGCTTTGCAGTCAAGCCAACCAGCTCAATTTTAATTCCACGCCGAACAATTGATATTAATGATAATAACACAACTATTATTACTAAAGGTAGACATGATCCTTGTGTTGGTATCCGCGCTGTGCCCGTAGGTGAAGCCATGATGGCATGTGTTTTAGCTGATTTTTTGTTGCTAAAGAAGGCAAAATAGCGATAGCATTTCTACTGAACAGATGGTCAATTTCTTAAAAATTTTTGCTTTTATAGTAGTTTTCTCAAAAACCCTATTCTTATTATCAGTAAGTAATGCAGCGAGTCCCATATCTCAAGTGGGAGGTTCTGATATTGAAGAGGGTGAGTTGTCAATTGAATCTCGTTTTGGTCTTCAAAATGATAAAAGGCAAAATGATTATGATAATTACTTTCAAATGCGCCATCATATTGATTATGGATTTAGTGATTGGTACGCATTTCGCTCAATAGCATTTTTTGATAAAAAAGATGATAAAAACACTAAATATCATGAAACTGGTTTAGAGAATAGGTTTCAGATTTTTAGAAGTAAGAAAAATGGTTGGGATGGTGGTTTTAGATTAAATTACTATTTGAATAATAGTAAAAAAAATGCTAACAAAGCTCGATTTAGTATCTTATCAAGCTTTTCATTTTGGCAATTTTTTGAATTTAGGAATAATATAATTTTTGACAAAGAAACTGGTTCAAAATCAAATGGTGGCATTTATTTAACAATTAGAAACCAAATCTCTCACAAGCTTTATATAGATTCAGACTATGTTAAAATTAACACATTATCCTTAGCAATATTTAGTGATTTAAATAAGATGAATAAAATCGGTACTTATGATGAGCAAGAACATGAGGTAAGGCTAATTAATGTAATTAAATTGAAAAATGACCTAAATTTATCTTTAGGCTACGGAGTTGGAATTTCTAGAAGTAGTTCCGATAGAAATATCTCTCTTTCAGCGGGCAAGGATTTTTGATTTAAAAACACTTATAACAAATTAAAAATCCTCAAAAATAGCTAAATAACTATTTTTGAGGACGGATATATTGCTTTATTATTAAGCGAAAAAGCTTTGCTAAATTGATTAATTAGCAGATCTATTAACCAATTTATTTTTAGAAATCCATGGCATTAAAGATCTAAGATTTTCGCCAACTTCTTCTATTTTATGTTGACGACCTTTTTGACGTAGTTTTTCGAAGTTAACTTTACCATTTTTGTTTTCAGCCATAAATTCACGAACAAATTCTCCTGATTGAATTTCAGCTAAAACTTTTTTCATTTCAGCTTTTGTTGCTTCATTAGCAATTCTTGGACCGCGAGTTAAATCGCCATATTCTGCAGTATTTGAAATTGAATAGCGCATATTGGCAATGCCCCCTTCATAGATTAAATCCACAATTAACTTCATCTCGTGCAAACACTCAAAATAAGCCATTTCAGGAGCGTATCCTGCTTCAACTAGAGTTTCAAAACCATTTTGAATAAGAGCAGTTAAACCGCCACACAGCACAGCTTGCTCACCGAATAAATCAGTTTCACACTCTTCTTTAAAAGTTGTTTCAATGATTCCAGAGCGACCACCACCAACAGCACTTGCATAAGATAAAGCAGTTTTAAGAGCTTGGCCAGATTTATCTTGAGCAACTGCAACCAAACATGGAACTCCGCCGCCCTTAACATATTCACCACGTACGGTATGACCTGGACCCTTTGGGGCAATCATAACTACATCTAGATCTGGTCTAGCTGTTATTAATTCAAAATGAATATTTAAGCCATGAGCAAATGCTAAAGTTGCGCCCTGTTTTAAGTTATCTTTTAAGTCATTTTCGTAAATTTCAGCTTGTAACTCATCTGGAGTAAGAACCATTACTAAGTCAGCCCATTTTGCTGCTTCTTTATTAGATAAGACTTCAAAATTAGCATTTTGCGCTTTAGCAATTGATGGAGAGCCTTCTCTTAAAGCGACTTTAACATTTTTAACGCCGCTATCACGTAAATTTTGAGCATGAGCATGAGCTTGAGAGCCATAACCAATTATGGCTACATTTTTGCTTTGAATAATTTTAAGATCAGCGTCTTTGTCGTAATATAATTTCATGAATTAATCTAATTTAATTTAAAAACGAGTTTTGATTAAAATTCTTTAACATATCTAAGTAAAAATCCAGCAATATTATTTTCAACCTTATCTGCTCTGTTATCTTCAATTTCTTGCTTAAATCCAAGCATTAATTCAAATCCATCACAATATTTATAACCATATGACTTATAGCCATTAAAGCTATAACCAAAATCTAACTCACGAACCTCTTCATCATAACGACCAACTCCTGTTTCTCTAATTTTATCAAAATATCTACCTAGCATAATTTTATATTTATCAAAAAAATAAATAGTTGCCTTGGTGGTTAAAAATTCTCGATCAGTATCGCTTTTGCCAAAATAATTATTATATTTTATATATTCAACAAAGCCATTTGCTACTATATTGCTACTAAAAGGATAAAGATATTCGGTGCTCAAAGAATAACCCTTCTGATCTTTGATTTTATGGTCAGAATTATTAATATTCTTATCATTCACTGCCAAATTAATGTAAGAAAAATTATAAGATAACCTTTCTTTGTCAGTAAAGTCAAAGTTGATATCTAAAGATAGATCATATGATTTCATGCCTTTTTTGTTGCTTGCTTGCGTTGCATTGGTTTGATCAAGTCCATCTCTTTTAGTTAGAATTGAGCCATTCAAAAACTTACTATCGTTGATAAAAGAGGCTAGACCAAAAATATATTCACCATTTCTTGTTGAATCACCAATTTTTAAATATGATGCAATACCAATTTTTTCATCTTCTTTATATTCACGACGAGCCTTGTCAAATAACCAAATATTATCTTTAGAGCGCCACAATCTACCGAAGCTACTGGTAAATTTTCCGCCAACAAATTTTAGATTATTATATTCATATTGCAAATTGAGTTGATGAATGAAAAACGATTGATTATCAAAATAAGAATCGCTACTATCTTGAGTCTCTTCTCTTCTAATTTGTTCGCTAAAATTATTTTCTTCTCTAAGTCGAAAATTTGATATTAATTTTAGATTTTTACTTAAATTTGTCTTAAATTTTAGCCAGCTATATAAATATGTCTTATTATACTCGTTATATTTTTTATTAGAATCGTAAGTATAGTCATCAAAAAGTTCAGTTACAATTTTGCCAGAAATAAAATTCTTTTTGTCGTTTTCTGCAGCGCTAGTGATTGCCATTGAAGCTAACAAAGATAGTAAAGCCATTAAAAAACTTTTGTACAAATCTTTTCCAATGCAAAAAGATAAGTTTTTTAAGCTAAAGCGACTTAAATTGATAATTAATGACATTGTTGGTGAATATTAATAGAATTATAGCATTTCGAAAATCGCCGCTTTATAGTCTGCTAGGTTTTTTTGGTATTCTTCTAAGGTTTTCATCTTTTTTATTTTACTATTTGCGGTTTGTTGTTCGCGAAGATTTACTAAAAAGAAATCGCTATGACCATGATTAAATTTATTTCTTTCGGCTTCTTCGAGTTTTTTTGCTAAATTAACCTGTTTTTTATAGTTATTATAAGTCAGAACTGCATTATTTACATTGTTAGCCAATTGACTGATTTCATATAAAATCTTATCTTGGGTAATTTGTTTTTCAAAATTAATCTTTCTAATTTTTGAATTATTGGTGGCGATCTTTCCTTTTGCTTCACTAAATTGAAGTGGTATAGAAAAATTAAGTTTCACTAAATTGTTGCTTTGTGTAAGTCTATCAGGTCCAGAGCCTAAATCTTTTGATGAAATGAAATCAAGATTTAAATCAGGCTGAGCTAAGTTTTTAGAATAATCTAAATTAACTTTAGCTGATTTTTTCTTAATATCGAGTAATTTAATTTCTGGCCTTTGAAGCAAGGCTTTTTTAATTTTATCTTGATTTAAATTTAGATTTATTTCTGAAACTTCAAAATCTTCCATGGCAAAATCTTCTTGCGTAGCTATTGCCGGTTTGCCATTTTCAAGGCGATAAAACAATGACAAGTAAATAAGACTATTATTTAAGTCTCTTTGAGCTTCAAGTAGCTGAATTTCTCGATCTATAAGGTTTTTTTCGTTTTCAACCAAGATTATTTCAGCTATTCCTCCTTTAGAAAGTTGCTCTTGAAGTTGTTTTTGACGATTTAGTGATAAATTATATAAATCTTGATATATTTGATAATTTTTTGTGGCCACCAATACTTGCCAATATGCTTTTGTTGCATCTCTAAGAATTTTGTTTTTTATATCTAGAAGATAGATTTCGCTTTCTTCAACATCTAATTTTGCCAGAATTTCATTGATTCTATTTTGGTCGGTACTGCGATTTTTTAGTAGCGGTACTGAAATTCCACTATAAATTTCGCCAGAATTTGCGGTATTATAATTACCGTCATATTGTGCAAAATCACCATATGATTTTCGATAACCTGCATAAATTTTAGCACCTAAAACCCTAGTTTGATTTTCAATTGAAGTGTTTGATAATTTTCCATCATAATAACCGCGAGTATAATCTTGATATTCTTGTTTTAACCTAATGTCAAATATACCCTTACTGGCCAAATAATCACCTTTAGCAACATTAATCATTTCGTATTTTGATAATATTAATGGATAGTGAGTAAGTGCTGATTTTTTGACATCTTCAACTGTTATCTTTTTAGCAAAAGATTCGAAAGAAATTAATAAAAAAGATGATAATATTAAGAATAATCTCACTAATTTGCCAAATAAGAATTTTCTTGATTTGCATTCAAATCAAAATTAGGTGGAAAATTATTGATTTTTCGCCAAATCTCGTAACCCAGCTTAACATTGTCAAGCAAAACCCAGCCGTGAACTTTTAATCCATGGCGCAGAAAATCTTGAACTGGCCACTGCTCGTCAATATCTTGCTCGATAATAATTCTAAATTTTCCATTTTTAGAAACAAATTTATCTACAGATTTTACCACGCCCTTAAAGGTTCCAACAGAAAGAGAAGGCCAGCCACCGAATTGAATTGCAGGAAGGCCTTGAAATTGTAATCTAACCTTTCTTCCTGGCTTTATCAATCCTGCATCATTGCTATCAATATATAGTTCAACTATTGGTTTTTCAAGGTTGGGCGCAAAACGAGCAATTTTGTCGCCAACTTGGACAAAAGTAGAGCTATCTCCTGATAAAATATCAAAAATCACACCATTATTTGGGGCTTTGATAATTTGACTATTTTGTCTAGCAAATTTAGTTTGAATTATTGCTAATTCTGCTAAGGCAGACTCTTTGCTTGATAGTAGTTTTTTATATTCAATTTTGGCTTTCTCAAACTCTCTCTTCGAGCTAAGACCTTTTTTAAATAAATCTTCTTGTCTTTCATAATCGAGTAAGGCGGTTTTTGAAGCAATTGTAACTACATCAGCTTTTCTTTTAAGAGCGTTTCTTTCGGCACTTAATCTTTCAATTATTTGTGGATCTATATCGACGATCTTGGCAATCTTATCGCCTTTATTTACAAAGCTCATTTCTTGCACATACCATTGTTTAATAGAGCCACTAACTGTAGCATTTATATCTTGCAATCTGTCGGCGGGATTAATGTTGGTAACATAGCCGTAGCCTTGTGAATTTTGCTGCCACGGCGTAAAAAGAAGCATTAGCGCTAGAATAATCAAAAAAATCACAGTCGATCTGACTAATGTTTTTAAAAATGATGGGTTTTCAATTGTTTTAAGGGTTTTGAAATATTCCAAATCTTCCTTTCTTATTTGCATATCTCTTAATTTTGTAATTCTTTAAATCCTTTGCTGTCTAGGGACAGAAATTTATCAAATTTCTTGTCACCCTTTTTTAGATAATTATCCAAAGAATTGGCCAAAGATATTACGTTAATATCTGTTTGAGTTAGTAAATAATTAATAACTTTTCGCTTTGATTCATCGTTAATAATATCAAAAAACTCAGTTAAAATGATAATTTTTGGTTTCATCAAAATTATTCTTACCAATCTAAAAAGAATTTTTTCTTCTTCTAAAAATGGCGATCCAGAAGGAACAATCCTAGTTTCAAGACTATAAATATTGTGATTAATTAATTTTTTTAGACCAATATCGCTACATATTTTATTAATAGTTGATATATCGTAATCCTGATTATTAAGGGTTAAATATTCAATTAAGGTACCTTCAACAAAGTGAGTATTGTCTAGAACTGATATATTAGAACATAAACTATTATAATTAACATCAGCAATATTTATTGAATCAAGTTCAATAGAGCCAACATCTGGTTTTTTATAATTCATTATCAAATGAACAATTAACATTCTTGATGAGCTATCTTGGCAGTTAATTAAATAATTTTTATTTTTCTCAAAAAGATAATTAAAATGATAATTATTATTTCTAAAAATTATTTCAACATTATCTAATTTAATATCGAACTTATCCAAACCAATTTTTGATTTCTTATCATCTTGCTGGTCAATATTGAAAAATTGGGATAATTTTTCGCAGGCTGCAATTAAGTCGTAAATATTGGTAAAATCTTTGCCAAAACTAGCAATTCCTTTTAATATCGCAAAAAGAATGAGTTCAGCAGCAACTAATTGCCCTAATGTTAAACTACCTTTAACTACCAATACACCACCTACTGTTAAAAGTACAGAACTAAAGATTGTATATATTAACAAAAGTAAAATTATCTGAGTTAGGGAAATGCGAAAATGTTTTTTACGATATTCGATATAATTTTTGGCTAAATTATCAATTTTTGATTTGGCATAAGTTTGAGATTTGTATGATTTGAAGGCGCTATTGCTTCGGGCAATTTCTTCCAAATAGCCACCAATATCATATCTAGCTCTACCTTCAAGGCAAGCGTATCTGGCAGCTGATTTATAAAAATATTTCCAAGTAAAGAATACTGACAAAATAATTAAGGCACAAACTAGAGATAGGTAAGGGTGGTAAAAGGTAACTAAAATCAAGCCAAAAAATGACTGAAAAATCAATAAAAAACTCTGATTAATAAAAACCACCGCTGTTTTTTGAACGGTATAAATATCAAAAAAACGATTAACAAATTCAGTTTCATTAGTCTTTTTTAATTCTGCATATTTGGCATTTAGTAATATCAAACCAATTTTTGCTGATAATCTTACCATTAGTCTGCGTTGAAAGATTTCAATCACATAATGTTGTAAAATTTTTAAAAAGCTTGAAAAAACTAAAATTGCCAAAAGTATAAAACCAATTATGATTATTGGCTGAAGCAAAGAAAAGAAAGCAATGGAGTTAATTAATAACTGCATTGAAATAGGAATTGATAATGTAAAAATACTAATTACAACCCCATAAATTAGAGCCAAATTAATAAATTTAACATCATCACCTAAAACTATTTTTAAATATTTAATTATTTCAATGTTGTTTAAATCATTACTAAATGGTTTAGCATGTTTTTTTTGATTCATTGCTTTAGGATTTTAATTTTTAATTGTAAAATTAATACCAATTGTAATCTTAATTAGATCAATTGGCTAGACGCTGTTAACAAAGATTATTTATGCTAAATTTTAGTTTATTTTATAACAAAATTAATCCAAATATATTTATATTGGGGTTAATTTGATTAAAAAAGCACTTAAAATTTAACTAAATTTAAACTATAAAAACCTTTGTTAAAAGTGTCTAATGAATCAATTTATATTTGGAATTTTAACTTCAAAAATTTACTTTTAACTTTTGTTTTTCAAAGTCAAATTAGAGTTTGATAAAAAATAGTAAACATTAAGTCGATGACGTCAACACAAAAATTACTAATGGCAATACCCAAGGGTCGTATTTTAAAAGATTTAGAGCCTATTTTTGCCAAAATTAATCTTCAAATTGAAGATGAATTTTACCAAGAATCGACTAGAAAATTGGTTTTTGATACAAGTATAGCAAGCTTACAAATTATTAAAGTTAGATCCTTTGATGTGGCAACTTTTGTCAAATTTGGCGTAGCCGATATTGGTATTTGTGGGCTAGATGTTGTCGAAGAGTTTGAGTCAAAAATGATTTATCGTCTCCTAAATTTGAAGATTGGTAATTGTAGGCTTTCTCTAGCTTCAAATAAAGATAGTAAGATAGATTTTAATGAAGTTAGCCATATAAGAGTTGCTACAAAATATACTAATCTAGCTACTAAATTCTTTGCCAAGAGATCAATTCAGGCCGAAACAATAAAACTTAATGGAGCAATTGAGATTGCTCCAAAAATTGGCCTAAGCGATTTTATTATTGATTTAGTTGATAGTGGACAAACTCTAAAAGCAAATAACATGATCGAAGTCATTAAAATTCTGGAAGTAACCTCGTTTTTAATTGCTAATAAAACCTCTTTTAGCACTAAAAATACTGCTATAAATCAAATAATTGACCTTTTTAGATCAAAAATTTAAGTGCCAAGAATAATTCTAAAATACATAATTATTATTTCTCTTACCTTTAATTTTTTGGCGCCGTCGGCCATGGCAGCAGGAAATGATGGAGATGTTTATGATGATGTTAGAGGTAGTGTAGGCTATAATGAGGACGAAAATAGATGTCATCCTGGCAGTTTATCTGCTTTTGATAAGAAGATGAAGGCTATTGATTTTAACTTTAATGTGGCCAATGATCACTGCAAAGCTTTTGTTATCGCATACGGAACAGCTTTTTCCGCTGCCAGTGTAGCCAAAACCTTTGCTTGTAAAGGTTTAAATGATTCAGCCAAAGGCCAGTCTTTGCCAGCGCCTCCACCAACGCCTATACCAGGGCCTCAATGGGCTCTACAAGCAGGAGTTGGCGTTGCTCAATGCGCTTTAAGATCGTCTGAGCTTGCAACTTGGACAGCTTTATGTTCCAATCCAACTTCTACAAATCCATATCATTGCGGTCAAGTTACATTGGCCTCGACAGATGTTGCGAGATGTTGTGCAGCTTCTTATGCTCTCTCCGCCTTGTTTTCTCATTCATTAGTTGTGCTTGGCTCAATATATGGAGTTGCCGAAAGTAAAGCTCACGATGTACAAGTTTGTGGTAAAGATTGGCAAACATGGAAAAAAATTAAGGTAGATTCAAGTACTAATAGTTTTCAAGAAGAAGTTTGGAAAAATACCAAAGGACCTTACTCTCTTTGCCTAGATGTATTGTTTAGCTATAATGGAGACTTTGAAAAGGCCGCCTCAGTCAACGAAGATGGTACAAAATATCAAGATAACGTGACGAATTATTATTCAGAGAAATATGATGGCAAAACTCTGCAAGAATATTGTAAAAGATATAAATCTGGCTCTGAAAATAAAAAAGGTTACAATAATCTTAATATGATAGAAGATCAAAAGTCTAGAGATCGCAATATCAAAAACCAGTTCTATCGCGAGTTTCTATTTGGCGGTATGGAATATATCGATAAATCAGGCGGAAATTGTAAAAACCCAGATAGTGAAAAAATAAATTGGGAGAAAAATCTAGGCTATGGTGGTAAAGAACAAAGATACTATATGAATGGTTCTGGTGAAAATTTTACTTCCAATTTCGCCTGCCAAAGATTTTCTCCTTATGATGCAAATGCTAGGCAAGAAGCAAAAGAAAGTTACGAATGCTGTATCAAAAGATCAGCAGAGACTTTGTGTTTAGATGATGGTAACAGAGGTTCTGTCAAATTTTGTAAAGAAGGTACTAAGTGTAAAATTTCTGATGTAGATTATGCAATTTATCGTGGTTTTAGTAATCAATATTTTTTATGTGCCAAATCTTTTTCTTTATGTCCCTTTAATTATACTGTTGGCTTAGGTACTGAAATATTTGAGTCTGATAATAAGGGTGGATATGTCAATCACTGTCAATATCTTAATCATTGTGCTAGAGTTACATCATATGATGATGGTTATTTTTCTTCTTTTGATGGTAAAGGGGCGAGCTACATATCGAGTGCGTGCAAAGATCTAAGAGGTGATTCACAATTTAATTATAACTTTGAAATAGATATTCCGCAAGTCTCTTCCAGAAACTTTACGGCACCAATTTCTCAATGTTTTAGTGAGACAATCACAAATTTTTTATTAAATAGGGCGGGAAGCAGTAAATGTACTTCAGGTTTTCCAAGTCGTGCAAATATCTGCGGTAATGATCAAGCTCAAGATTACATCTACAAAAAGGGTCAATATTTAAGTGAATATCCATCGATTCTTGAAACAATTCGCCAACATCTAAAAACTGCTGTGAGAATAGCTCTTATTTTGGCAATAGTGTTTTTTGGAGTTTCTATTCTATTTGCAATGCCAAAAGTACCTGAGCGTAAAACTATATTAATATTTTGCCTTAAATTAGCTTTTGTTATGTATTTTGTTATTGGTGATGCATGGCAATCAAAATTTATAGAAGGAGTTTTGGGAAGTTCTAAGGTAATGTCGGGACTTACTTTTAGGGCTAATGATGACAGATATGAAGAAATCTATGAAGATAGGAAGCAAAATCTTTTAAACCAAGAAGAATATATGGGCTTAAATAACCAATTCACTAAGTTAGAAGATTATTATTCAACCTATCAAGCCAATATTAGAAATATTGAAGGAGAAATACTAGCAACTAATCAAGCAATAAAAGATTTAGAAAAAAATTTAAGTGACGCAACGTTAGAGTTTAATGACGCTTTAGATGCAAAAGATAATGAAGAACAAAATATTATAAGTTTGATAGATAGTTTGCAAGATGTTGTAAATGGTATAAATCAAAATCATTCAAGTCTTGACGGTGATTACGATGCTCTAATTTCAAACATTAAAAACCTAAATCAAAAAATCCAAGATCTTAACATAAGCGATATTGACCTAATTCCAGTGCCACAAAAACCATATAATCTAACAAATGAACAATCAAATATAATTCTTGAGTCCGGTCAAGATAAAACCACACTAACATCTGGCTATATTTTTGATGAAAGGCAAAGAATAGCTAGGTCTCAAGAGCAATATCAGCAAGAATTAAAGTCCTATAACTTGGCAAAAGAAAAGTTAGAAATAGCTCTAAAGAAAGCTTTGTATGATTACAATTTAGAGCAAGAAAAATTAGAAATTGCATTGATGCAAAAAGAGTTTAATAGTTATAGCCAACTCCAAACTGAAATTTCTCAAGCCACGTCTATCCTAGAATCAGCAAAAGACGACTTTAACAAAAAATTGTTAAATATTGCTTATATAAAGCAAGATCAGGCTTATAACATAGCAAACAGTTTGCAAGAGCCCAATAAAACGCAAGCCAACAGAATTATCAACAATCGGGCAATTACCAGTGCAAATGCTAAAAATGGAGTTTATGCTTATGCTGATGAGGTTCATAACATAATTATTCAATTTGCTGATCCTGATATAGATAAATATCTGAAAAATATAAGTGAAATAACTGAAATAACTGGTTATTACACCATTAGTGGCTATAAAAAAACCGCAGTTTCTTATTCTCCTTTAGATCATATTTATAAACCATATAAGTTTGTTTATTATAATGACAGCCCAGTTTCAAATTATAGATTTACAGAGATCACGGAGGGCAATTTTGCCTCTAGTGATTCTTTAAAAGAAATTAGCTCTACTGTTGCTCAATCTAATATTGATGTAATTGTTGCAGACTATAGAGCAAAAGGTTGTATTACAACAAATCCATGGGGTCTTTACTTGATCTGCCGGAAATATGCAGAACTAACTTACTTACATAGTTCGTTTAATACAAAATACTTAGAGAAGCTTAGAGATTCCTTAAAAGATTATGAGAATTGTAGCTCATGTATTAAGCCGTTAAGACGAAATACCCTCGATCAATTATTAAATGGAGAGTCATCAATTTTTGTTGCCAAAGATATTCTAGATCAAGCACAAATTAAATTAGATAATTTATACCAACAAAATACTCAGTACGATCCCTCTAAAATTTTAACTCAAGAACAGATTGACCAAAAAATAACCGAATATTCTGCCAAGAAAGACCCAGAGCTTACTTTTGAACAGGCAAAAAGCGAGATTGAGAATCTTATTCAAAATCAAGTTGAACAAGATAGAATTGCCAATTTAAGTCAACCAAATTCAGTTGATCAAAATTCTGTTGTTACTAAAAGCGAAATTGATCAACTCATTACCGACTTTGCTGCTAAAAATAATCCGCCACTGACTTTTGATCAAGCAAAAGCTGAAATTTTAGCCCTTGCTAAAGATCAAGCCGAGCAAAATAGAATTACCAATCTTGCTGAGCCAGTAAATAATTCAAAAGAAGAAGAGCGGCTTAATATTTTAGGTGAAGGTACCAACAATCTTTTGCCAAATAGAATTAGCTTACTTAATGATCAAAAAATTTTGTATCAAAAGTACTTTAACATACAAACATTAGAGCAGCAAAAATATGACATAGCATCAAATATCGAAACTCGTGGAAGCTGCTTTTGTAGAAACAATCTATCTGTTGATTCAGATAACTTAAGTTCGCTCACTAAAAGCGACGGCAATGCTATAAATTGCCAAGGATCAAGTGGTGCAAGTAGCTATGTTGCGCCAGCTGATTGTATAGATTTTGATGGAAATATTGCGTCTGCTCAAGCCAAAATCGACAGCTTATTGTGTCAAATTAGCTATAAAAAATATGGTGAATCTATTGAAAATCCTAATCTACAAGACTTAACCGATGAACAAAAAAATAAATGTCAGGCATCAGACTATGTTGATCCAAATTTATTTGCTCTCAACCAAGAATTAAACCAATTACAAAACTCTTCACATACTATTGGCGATAGTGGCCAAACATTCAGCAACACCGCCGAACTTGAAGCAGAGCTTAATAGGCTTGCAATCGAGTTAGTTGGTTTAGAAGCCAAGTATGAAGATGAATCTAGAAAGCTAGCTCTAAAAGAATCAGAAATTGATGGCCTGTTAGATGGCTGTCAATTTCCGCGTTACAATTATCAAGAAATGTACAAATATGACTATGGTGCCGACAAGGGTAATGGTACTTACGATGGTAGAGCTTTGTCAAATATGGATTTATCAATTGTTGCTTCATACCCACCAGGTAGTGAATATTTGGCAATTTTTGATACTTTAGATTGCAAAATTGCTCGCGCCTTAGGCTTTGCTCCGGGGGTTAGTGTGCCAAATATTTTATTATTAATAATTGGCTCATTCTTTACTGGCGGGCTTGGTATATTGTTTTTTGTCGGCGCTTTTCTTTTTGGATTTTTTATGATTTCAATTTCAATTAGGGCGCTCCATCTTTTTGTGATGTCTATTATTGCTATGGCTACTTTGATTTATATTTCGCCAATTACAATAATGTGCTCTTTATTTTCTAAAACTAACGATATCTTTCAAAAATGGTATAAATCTCTGATGGGAGTTGCTTTGCAACCAATGATATTATTTGCTTACATAACAGTGATGATTGCTGTTTTTGATTCGGTTATCATTGGTAGTGCTCATTTTAAAGATGGCTCCTCTAATAAAACTACTGATATAATTTCTGGTGTTGAAAAGAAGCTAATTTGCAATGAAAAAGCCCAAGAAGATAGTATATATTGTATTTTTAGGGTAGCTGATATTAAGAATTTAACTGGCTTTGAAGCTCTAGGAATAGGAATACCAGTATTATTTGGCCTTAATAGTGCTAAAATTATGACTATTTTTAAAGCAGCACTGACCATGTATATTTTTATGCAATTTATTGATAAAATTTCAAGTTTAGCCAATAAACTAGTAGGTGGTGGTCTAAAAGATAAAACTATTAGTGTCAGCGACATGGCGCAAAGAACTGGCCGAATAAGTAGAAATATCCAAAAAAGAGGTGCGCGCGCCCTCAAAAAATTCTCGCCAAGAATAATAGGCTCAATTGCTCCAAGTGCCAAAAAACCTACATCTTTACGCCAAGGAAATCATTCTGCTAGCTCTCAAAACAAAGCTAATCACCAAGCAACAAAATCAGGCAGTTCAAGTCATAATGCTGGCAATGATGGAATTTCAAACCACAGTCCGCAGAAGTAATAACTCGACGCGTTAATAGAAAACATATTTTTAAAATTAGCTAAAGAGATGTTTAAAGGCAAATTGGCGTTTAAAAGATTTTAGCTTAGGTCAAGATATACGTGAATTTAAAAAATCAAAATAACAACAAAATTACCTAAATCAAAAATAATATTTGCATAATCTCAAAATTTTTAGTATGATACTTATGCCATTAACAATCTTTAGAAATTG
Source organism: Alphaproteobacteria bacterium (assembly GCA_030835905.1). Taxonomy (GTDB): domain Bacteria; phylum Pseudomonadota; class Alphaproteobacteria; order Rickettsiales; family UBA1997; genus UBA1997. The sequence goes on along the minus strand of JAURQX010000001.1, from coordinate 5,441 downwards.
TATAGTTTAAATGATTTGGTATTATTTATAAATTGATTTGCAATCTATGATTTTTCCTAAAAAAAATAAATCTATAGACATAGAAAATGCTTTTTTTTCAGCATCTATTTCTGGTCATGATAATTATTCTTGGACTTGGCGGTATCTTAAATTATCTGGAGAAGTCCCAAAGATAAAATTTACAAAGGAACAATTAGAAAGTCATGCTAATTCTAGCAAGGAAAGATCAATAACATCCAATGAAAAAGAAAAATTTTCTTGTTATGACTTTTATCAATCTTCTAGGGAACAGAAATATAAAAATTATGATAGCAATAATATAATAAAAAACCAAAATATAGAAAATATTGAAGAAAATAATAGCATATCTGAAAAATTAAAAAAAAGACTTCAAGATATAAGAGATAACAAAACATCTCAGTCTAATCAAGGTAGATTAAAATATGATGTAATTTACAAAGATCGTAAATATGTAGCAAAAAAAAAACATGCAACCATAGATGGTAAATTAATTGCTCCATATGCTAAACATCGAGAAATTAGTGAACACGAAACTAGTGAAAGAACTAAGCATAAAGTCTTATTAATTAAGGCCTTTCAAGATTATAAAGATAAAAGCTTACCAGATGTTTCTGATATTGCTGAGCTATGTGCAGTAAGATGTAAAAGATCAAAACGTCAGTTAATGTTAAGAATACTCACTAATCGAATTACTCCTCAAGAAAAGGATTTATTTCTAGTAATGAATGAATATAGAGATTCACGAATTTTTGATCGAGTAATAAATAATGTCATTCTAAAACAAAAAAGTAAAGAATTTAAAGATTTTCTTGATTTGAATTCAAGTGATCGTTCTAACACAGATAAAAGTAACTTAAGCGATAAAAGTAACTTAAGCGACAATAAAAAAAGATTTGGCCTTCTCATGCTTAACATGATGTCAAAAATTAGTTATTCACAAAATTATCAAGATCAACAACTTTCTTTAAGGCAATATATCAACCAACTTGCTTATGACCAGCATTTTAGTGATATTTATTTCAAAGCATCGGAAGCTAAAGTTAGTCTTTATAATCTAGTTTTGGATGCTAATAAACAATTTGCTGAAACCAGATGTTTGGCAATGGCTCATCATGAAAAAGAAATCAATGATATTGAAGGCTATATTGCGCGGGAACATAAAAAATTTATTGTTAAAGATCAAGAAGCCACAAGACTTGCTGATTATTATCAAACAATTCATTATACGATAGAAAAGCCTCAAATTGAGAAAAAAAATAAGTTTATAACTATTGTTGTTAATAATCCAAGACCCACTGAGCCACTCACTTTTCCGAGTGTAGTCGCTCAGAAAAAAACTAAGCCAGAAAACGCAGAGCCTGCGAGTAAGCCTGGTAGAACTAGCACAACTGAGAGAAGAACTGAGGGAACAACTGAGAGAACAACTGAGAGAGTTAGGGCAAAAAGTTGTTCTGCAACAAATAAATTTCAAGCTCAAGCTGTTCAAGATAAATCTAAGTCAAAAGAAGCTTCAACTCAGGCTGATCCGGATGGTTTGAAAGTAGCAGCTAAAAACACTACACAGAATGCAGCGCCAATTACTGATATGGCTGCTGCACAGACTACAGCGCCTGCAGTCAACTCTCACTATGATGTTATTAAAAAAGTTGAGGAACTTATCCGAGACGCTATTAAATCACAAAAGAAAGAAATATCAGAATTACTTGAGGCTATAAATAAATCTATTCAAGCTTTACAAAATCCTGTCCTAGCAAGAGGTGATGCAGCCCCTAATACTAATAATAATATTACCATTACCATTACTAGTTATGGAGGTGGCGATCGAGCTCAATCTGGTAATGATATAAGTGCTAGTAATCCCCAATTAGATGAGCTTAAAAAACAGCTTGATTATATTGAAGGAGTAATCAATCAAATGCAAACACAAATCCCAAAAAATCTAACAGAATATCTGGGTGAAATAAAAGGATTAATTTCAAAACTATCTGATGCTACTAAAGTTGATAATCCTTCTAAAGCACAACCTGAAGTGATTCAAGGGGCAGTTTCAGAAAAATTAGAAGCTGTAAAAAAAGAATTACTTGCGCAAAATAACGAATTGCAAAAAGAATTTAAAGCGAAAATTGATGGTTTAAAAATATCTCTAGAACGAAGTAATCAAGGTCAAGATAATATGAAACTAACTAATGCTTTAGGTGAATTGAATGCCCAAATGCAAAAACTACAAAAGCAATTGGAAGAGTTAAAACAAAAAACAGCCCAAGCCACAGAAGGACTTGATAAAAAAATTGAACAATTTTTGGGGCAAGTTTCTCAAGCTATGAAAGCAAATTATGAAGCTAGACAACCAAAAAGGATGGAGGTTCAAGATTTAGCTAGAGCTTTTAGGGAACATCAAACTTCAGGAGTAGAATATGATTTGGGGGCAAAAGCTTTTGGATTTAATACATCTGTGGTTTCACCAGGGTTAGGATATGCAGTAGATAATAGAGAACAGCATAGACATAGTAGTAGTTTTTTTGGTACTTTGTTGAAGAAATCTGGTACAGATAATGAATATGTTTTTCATTCAACAAAACCTTATTATGATGGAGTTACTATTCGATATAAAGCTACGCCTCTTGAGCACCAAGGTGCTTATGAGACATTTTTACCAATGGAAGTTAAAGATAAAGATTGCGTAATTTTAAGTAATATTCCTCAAAGTATTAAGCATGATAAACGATTAATAGTTGACAATAACAATTTTGGCTTTCCTATAAATAATTCTGAAAGTGACAATATACATGTAAAAAGAAGTGATGTACCTTATACTTTTCCTGTGTCATCCATAAAAGCTATAGAAGGAATGCTGGTCGTTAATAGATATGATGTTTTGAGTATGATTGCATAACTTAATCGAATTATTGGTAGTTTTGGTAATTAGCATTGCAAATTGTCTCTTAATCAAATCCCTTCTTATCTTGTGATTTTATTTTTTGGTTTTAGCTTTTTGATATAATTTAAAATTATATTTAAATCAGCCAAAATGTCTAAAATCTGCGATTATTCAGCTCCTTTTCAGAAATTTAAAGAATGGTTTGACGAAGCTCAAGCCCATAAAGAAATTATTGAGCCTACTGCTATGTGCTTATCAACCGTTGGCGAAGATAATAAGCCATCATCGCGTATGGTTTTACTAAAAAAATATGACGAAAGGGGTTTTTGTTTTTTTACTAATTTAACAAGTCGCAAAGGTAGAGAATTAAAAAACAATAAAAATGTGGCTTTGTGTTTATACTGGGGTGCTTTAGGAAGGCAAATCAGAATTGAGGGTGAAATTGAAAAGGTTAGCCAAAAAGAAGCGGATGATTATTTTGCCTCTAGAAGAAGGGGGAGTCAAATTGGCGCTTGGGCTTCAAAACAATCTCATGCCATGAGATGTTGGTCAGATTTTGAAAGAAGATTAGATGAATTTACGCAAGAATTCGATGATTTGCAAATTCCGCGCCCACCATTTTGGTCTGGTTTTCGGGTTAAGCCGCAATATATCGAATTTTGGCAAGAAGGCGAATTTCGTATTCATAAAAGAGAGGTTTACAAAAAGTTGGCTAATGATGGTTGGCAAGTGCAAATGCTTTATCCTTAGAAGGCCCCTGCAAATCAACGAATTTTGGTAATTTTGTTGTTATTTTGATTTTTTAAATTCACGTATATCTTGATACGCTAAAATTTAAAAAATATAAAATGCCTAAAAATTCCTCAAAATTGGTTGATTTGCAGGGGCCTTCTTAGGACTAAAAACCTAATTTTTTATAATGCTCAAAAACTTTAAATGAAATATTTAAGAAATGACCGAATCAGAATTTATCAATCTTTGCGAAGAAAAATTAGAAGAATTATCTGAAAAGCTAGAGCAAAAAGATGTTAATTCTAAGCTTGATATTGAATATTTGGACGGTATTTTAGAAATAGAAATTCTTGAAAATGCCAAGAAATTTATCATCAATCGTAACTCAGGCAATCAAAAAATTTGGTATTCTTCACCATTTTCTGGGGCTGATTATTTTGCTTATGATGAGCTTAAAAAAGCTTGGCTTAATGACCAGAAAATAGAATTATCAGTGAAACTTTTCAGCGAATTACATAAAATTTTATAAATATGATGAAAGAAATTTTACTTATCCAAGGTGACGGCATTGGCCCAGAAGTTGTAGCTCAGGCGCAAAAAGTTATCAAATTTTTTAATAATAATACTGACAAAAAATTCACCACCAAAGACGCCTTGTTAGGTGGTTGTGCCTATGATCAAACTGGTACTCCTTTCCCAAAAGAAACGCTAGAATTAGCCAAAGGAAGTGATGCAATTTTGCTTGGTGCAGTTGGTGGGCCAAAATGGGAAGATTTAGATTATAGTGTTCGTCCAGAAAGAGGGCTTTTGGGTATTAGAAAAGAGCTTGGTTTATTTGCTAATTTGCGCCCAGCTAAGGTTTTTGACGCGCTGGTTGATGCTTCAACTTTAAAGCCTGAAATTGTGCGTGGCCTAGATATTATGATTGTTCGCGAATTAACTGGTGATTTATATTTTGGCGAGCCAAGAGGCGTTAAAACTTTAGAAGATGGCTCACGTCAAGGTTATAACACCATGACTTACAACTCAAAAGAAGTTGAGCGCATTGCTAAAGTCGCTTTTGAATTAGCGCAAGTTAGAGATAATCGTGTTTGTTCGATTGACAAAGCCAATGTTATCGAAACTACCGAAATGTGGCGCCAAGTTGTTAGCGAAGTTCGCACCAATGGTTATTTGGATATCGAGTTAAGTCACATGTATGTTGATAATGCTTCAATGCAATTAGTTAGAAATCCAAAACAATTTGATGTAATTGTTACCGGCAATATGTTTGGTGATATTTTGTCAGACACGGCAGCAATGTTGACTGGATCACTAGGAATGTTGCCTTCAGCTTCATTAGGAGAAAAACAAGCAAACGGCAAGCAATATGCTTTATATGAGCCAGTTCATGGTTCAGCGCCAGATATTGCGGGTCAAAATAAAGCTAATCCGATTGCTACTATTATGAGCTTAGCGATGATGTTTCGATATTCTTTTGGTTATGTTAAAGAGGCTGATATTATCGAAAAAGCCATCGAAAATATTTTAAATAAGGGCCTTAGAACTGGCGATATTAATAATCTTGCTAGCAAGTCAATTAGTTGCAGTGAAATGGGTGATCAAATTCTTAAAGAAATAGCTAAGCTTTGATTGTTTACAAAATAGACACTGCTAAAATAAAAGATCTTTAGACACTGTTAACTAATTATTTCATTTTATTATTTTGGCTAGTTTTTGCTCTTTTTTTTGTAAAATTTTTCAAAATATGACCTGATATTTTTAAAAATTTTGCAAAAAAATCGCTAAAAACTATCTCAAAAACTAAAAC
>JAURQX010000010.1 GCA_030835905.1 Alphaproteobacteria bacterium | reverse complement strand
TAATTTTTTAAATTCACGTATATCTTGATACGCTAAAATTTAAAAAATAATTGCCGATTTGATGGATTAATTGATTATTAATCAATTAATCTGATCAAATCTCCCTCAAAAATTCCTCAAAATTAGTTGATTTGCAGGGGTCTTAATTTTGCAAAAAAATCGCTAAAAACTATCTCAAAAACTAAAACAAAATAATTAGTTAACAGTGTCTAGGAAATATTGATAAAATCATAATAAAGACCAAATATTTTCTTGGTGATGGTGCCAATTTTGCCATCATTAATAATCTCTTCATCTATTTTGGTCACTGCTTTGATAATTGCTCCCGAGCTTGATAGAAAAACCTCTTTAGCTTTTTTTAACTCATTTATATCAAATTTCTTTTCTATGACTTTTATATTATTTTGCTGAGCAAGATTAATGATTCGATTTCGAGTGATACCGCATAAAATAAGATTATCGCACATTCTAGTTACTAAATTATCATCTTTATCAACCATAAAAACATTGGCGTAAGTAGCTTCAGTTACAATATTTTGTCGCGTCAAAATTGCATCATCAAAACCTAAATCCAGTGCTTTTTGCTTAATCATTGATGAATAACAAAGGCCAACCGACTTGATATCACAACGCAACCAACGCAAATCTTCATGGGTTATGACCGATATTTTTTCGATTGCCTTATTTTTAACATTATCAATCACAGCATTAATTGTAGGCTCAGTAATTGGCTGATGAGGAACCCGCTTGTGAACGCCACGCGTAATATTTAAATAACAAATGCCATCTTTAAGATTGTTTTTGGCAATAAGTTGTTGCTGAATTTCAATAATTTGCTGCTGATTAAAATTGTGCGAGATATTTAATTCTCTAAGGCTACGAAATAATCTTTGTAGATGATTGTTAGCGTCAATTAGTTTACCACCTTTAAAAAGTGTGACTTCATAAACCCCGTCCGCAAATTGAAAGCCACGATCCTCAATATGCACCAAACATTGCTCATGAGGCAAAAACTTGCCGTTTAGATAGCTGATTTTGTTAGGAGTTGTTGGCAAAGGCTTTGTAGTTTAAATTTTATTATTACTCAGAGCATAAATTAGTATAATGCTAATCGGTCACTTTTAATTTCTTTCCCTCATATTTAGCACCCTCACCCAAAAATTCTTCAATTCTAATTAATTCATTATATTTTGCCAAACGGTCTGACCTGCAAAGTGAACCAGTTTTTATTTGTCCAGCATTGGTGGCTACAGCAATATGAGCAATTGTTGAATCTTCGGTTTCGCCAGAACGATGCGAGATAATATTGTTGTATTTGGCTTTTTTAGCAATATTGATAGTTTCAAGAGTTTCGCTCAAAGTGCCAATTTGATTAAATTTAATCAAAATAGCATTAGCTAAATTATCTTTGATACCTTTGGTTAAAATTTTAGGATTAGTTACAAATAAATCATCGCCAACTAATTGGATTTTTTTGCCTAATTTTTCAGTAATCAACTTCCAGCCTTCAATATCATCTTCAGCACAAGCATCTTCAATCGAAAAAATTGGATAGTTATCAACCAATTCTTCATAATATTCGACTAATTCTTGCGGGGTTTTAATTTGACCTTCAATGTGATATTTGCCGTAGAAATAAAATTCACTTGAAGCCGAATCAAGCGCCAAAACTACATCTTGACCAACATTGTAACCCGCTTCTTTAGTCGCACGACAAATGTAATCCAAAGCCTGACTTGCGCTGTCAATATTTGGGGCAAAACCACCCTCATCACCGACATTAGTATTTAAGCCATCTTGTTTAAGTAGGGATTTTAATTTTTGAAAAATTTCAGCACCCATGCGAATTGCATCTTTAATTGAAGATGCGCCAATTGGCATAATCATAAATTCTTGAATGTCTATTTTATTGTCAGCATGTTTGCCGCCATTAATAATATTCATCATTGGCACCGGCATCAAAAATTCTTTGTCTTCTTGATTAAGAAATCTAAAAAGTGGAATTTTATGATAATTAGCTGCCGCTTTGGCACAGGCCAAAGACACTGCTAAAATGGCATTAGCTCCTAAATTAGATTTGTTTTCGCTGGCATCGAGCTCAATCATCAATTTATCAATTGCCTCATAATTAGAGCAGTCAAGGCCAAGGATTTTTGGCTTTATTTGCCTTTCAATATTTTTTACCGCCTGCAAAACGCCTTTGCCAAAGAATCTTTTTTCATCATTGTCTCTTAGTTCACAAGCCTCTAAACTGCCAGTTGAAGCCCCAGATGGCACTGCAGCAATAGCAAACAAGCCGTTTTCAAGATGAATTTCTGCTTCTAAAGTTGGATAACCACGAGAATCGATTATTTCGCGCGCTTTAACATTTTTAATAATTGGCATGCTTAAATTTCAGATAGTATAATTAAAGATAGAAAAATATCATTATACTAACTTAAGATAATCTTTTTAATTTGCAGGATTTTTTTTTGAATTTTCGCACCTATTTTCACATCTTCTTTGCATTACGGCATTTATTTTTTTGATGTGCTTCGCTGTAACCCGTGGAAAAAAGAAGGGAAAAATAGAATGTATTAAATGAATTAAACCACCAAACAAAATCCACCACGCAATAGTAAAGGCAAACAAAAAATGCTCAAAATAATTTTCGCCAACTTCTTTTAAATGTTTCGTAAAGAAATTTCCTCTTTTCATGACAATCATAATTAACATTCATCAACGAGCACACCATTATAACAAATTTTAGACTTTATGCAATAAAATTCTTTAAAAAAATTAATTAAATTAAATTTGCTGGCACAAATTTAGAAAAATTAACTTAAATTTGCTGGCACAAATTTAGAGCAAATTTTTTTAAAAAATTTGAGGGTAAGAATTTTATTGAAAAGCGGTTTTCAATAAAATTATATATATTTTTGCTTATTTTTAGTTTTTGAATTTCTAGTTTTTAAG
>JAURQX010000009.1 GCA_030835905.1 Alphaproteobacteria bacterium | reverse complement strand
GCAAATGAAACCATATTAAAACAATAATCATTAAACAAAAAATACAGTGATAAAACTAGACAAATACTAGCTTTATTACTGTTTAGTGCAAGGAAAATTGTTTAAATGTTCAGTAAAATCTTTGGGTTTTGCAGAGGTCTTGTAATGCGGTTAAGGAGACGGAAAGGTTTTTATATTGTTTTTTAAATTATTGTGCTGGTTCAAAAGAGGGAATGGATATAGATTATGCAGTTAATTATCTTGGTGAATCTTCTGCAAAAACTAGGGCTCAGAAAGCCATGCTTCAGGAAAAAGTTTTGATCAAACTGCCAAAATGCTAGCAATATTAGACAAGGCTAGAGAGAATAAGTGGGTTCAAGAGGCTAAATTTGATGATTTTAAAAGATTTTTTGATGATTACCATTTGAACCGTCATAAATTAGTATCTCGCAAGCAAGGTGAGGTTAAAGTTGAGCGTTCAACAATAACTAAATCTCTAGATGAACAAGCGATATTTAAAAATTTCTTAACAGATTTAACTATAAACTGTAAAGATAGTAAATTAACCCGAGCAATAAAAGAGAAAGTCAGGGAGTTCTTGGAGCCAAAAGTGTACAAGTTAATTCATGAAAGTCAAGAAGGAAAGGGTCAAAAAAATGAGGAATTTGCTAAAAAAGCGTCCTCTGTCTATATTGCGCTTTCTGGACCTTTTAATAATCAATCAGATAACGAAAATTATCACGACTCTTATCTCAAGACTTTCCTAGATAAAGCAGAAAATAGTGATATTTTAACAACAATCTTAGCTAATAACCCCCCTTCTCAAGTTGCTGGTGGCAAAAGTGAGATTAAATTATTTATGGAAGAAATCCAAGAAAAATGTAATCAAGTATTAAGGGCTGAGGCAGCAAAATCAATGCCGGCAAAGTCTAGATAGGTTAGGGCTAAAATAAACGCTTTTAAAAGCTATCATCTGTTGTTTTAGCAATATTAATCGCATCATAGCAAATTATAGCGCTGGCTCCAGCTCTTTTTTGAGCTATCAAGCTCTCAAACATAGCTTGTTGATAATCTAAAATTCCTAAATTTCCGGCTGTTTTTAACATGGCATATTCACCACTAACTTGATAAGAAATAATCGGAGTTGTGAAGTTTTGACTCGCCTCCTTGATGATATCTAAATAAGCCATGGCTGGCTTGACGATTATTGAGTCAGCGCCCTCACTAATATCTAAAGCAATTTCTTGTAGCGCTTCTTTAGAGTTACGAAAATCCATTTGGTAAGTTTTTTTATCAATGTTAGGATTATTTTTATTAGAACTAACTGCATTTCTAAAGGGTCCGTAAAAATTTGAGGCAAATTTAGCGCTATAAGCCATAATCTCAGCATTTTGCTTTTGATTAGCATCAAGATATTTTCTGATTGTACCAATCCGGCCATCCATCATGTCAGAAGGAGCTACGATATCGCATCCTGCCTTAACTTGCACCAAAGACTGCTGACAAAGAACTTCAACTGTTTCATCATTTAAAACATTATCATTTTTATCAACCAAACCGTCATGGCCATGTGTGGTATATGGATCAAGTGCTACATCGCTAATTATACCAATATCAGGAACTGCTTGTTTAATTTGGCTAATTGCTTGGCAGGTAAAATTATTTGGATTAATGGCTTCTTTACCATTTTTACTTTTTAGTTTTTCATCAATTTTAGGAAATAGCATAATCGCTTTAATTCCTAAATCACGGGCTTGTTTAATAATTTCTATAGCATTATCAATTGAATAGCGATAAATATCGGGCAAATTATCAATTTTTTGTTGTTGTTTTTGTCCTTCAACGATAAAAATTGGCAATATTAAATCCTTTGGCTGTAAATTATTTTCAGACAGCAAATCGCGAAGCCAAGGAAATTGTCTATTACGTCTAAGGCGAGTATTTGGAAAAGACTGATTAAAGATCATTTTATGAAAAATATTTTAAAAGAAATCTATCAATATAAACTTAAAGAAGTTAGAGAATCTAAAAAAATATTATCATTGACGCAAATTTGTAAAAAAATCAAGTGTTTAGATTCGAGTTTTAATTTTTATCAAGCCCTAAGAGATAAAGATGTAAAAGGTGAGGTGGCTTTGATTTGCGAGGTAAAGAAAGCCTCGCCGTCAAAAGGTATTATCAGGCAAGATTTTGATCATATTGCAATTGCTAAGCAGTATGAAGAAGCGGGAGCGACTTGCTTATCGATTTTGACTGATGAAAAATATTTCATGGGGCATAATGAGTTTTTACAAGAAATTAGAGTTTTAAGCAAATTACCAATTTTGCGTAAAGATTTTATGGTTGATCCATATCAAATTTACCAAGCTAAAATGATTGGTGCTAATTGCATTTTATTAATTGTGGCCATGTTAGATGATCAAAAGTTGAAAGAATTAGAAGATGTGGCTGATGAGCTTAATTTGTCGGTTCTAGTTGAGGTGCATAATGAAGAAGAGTTGCAAAGAGCTTCAAAGTTAAAAAGTAAATTAATTGGCTTTAATAATCGTGATTTAAAAACTTTTGAGGTTGATATTAATAACTCAGTAAAGTTAGCGGATCAGGTGCCAAGCGATTATGTAATGATTGCTGAAAGTGGCATTAATGATCGCTTAGATATTGAATTGTTGCAACAAGCAGGAATAAATTGTTTTTTAATTGGCGAACATTTTATGCGTCAAAAGGATATTGTTAAATCGGTGAAATCATTTCTATAAGTTATTAATCTATGTTTAAAATCGCGATAATTGGTCGTCCAAATGTTGGCAAGTCAACTTTATTTAATAAATTAGTCGGCAAAAAAATTGCTATTGTAAATGACACTCCTGGTGTTACTAGAGATCGTAGAGAAGCAAGGGGTTATTTACTAGATCTTGAATTTAAGGTAATTGACACTGCTGGTCTTGAAAATGATGTTAGTCAAAATCCACTAAGCAAAAGAATGGTTGAACAAACTATGATGGCAATTGACGATGCAAATATTTGTTTATTTGTAATTGATGGCAAAAGTGGAGTAGTGGCAGATGATTTAAAATTTTCTAAAATTCTTCAAAAAATTAATAAAAAAACAATTCTTGTAGCCAATAAATGCGAAAATTTTGATGAGGAAATTTTTGGCAAAGAATATTATCGCTTAGGTTTTGACAAGCCAATCTCTATATCGGCTGAACATAAATTGGGTTTTGATGTTTTATATCTAGCTTTGGAGCCTGAAATTGTAAAATATCAACAAGATTTTGCTGATATTTTAGATGAAACTAAGCCAGATTTGCAAATTGCCATTATTGGCCGCCCTAATGCTGGCAAGTCAACCTTGATCAATAAAATTATAAACAGCGATCGCTTAGTTACGGGTCCAGAAGCTGGAATTACCAGAGATTCGATTGCTATTGATTATGAATATCAAAATAACAAAATTCGTTTTGTTGATACAGCAGGAATTCGTAAAAAATCAAATATTGTTAATGATTTAGAAAGTTTTTCGGTGGCTGATAGTTTTCATGCTATTAGATTCGCCCAAGTGGTGATTTTGTTAATCGATTGTAATATGGTGCTTGATCGTCAAGATCTAGCTTTGGCTAATGAGGTGTTAAAAGAGGGTAGAAGCTTGATTTTTGCAATTAATAAAATTGACCAAGTGCAAGGTGATAAAGAAGTTTTTATGAAGCAAGTGAGATCACAAATTCAAGAATTACTGCCTGAAATTGCTGGCGGGGCGATTTTGGCACTTTCGGCGCAAACAGGCTATAATATCACTAAATTACTTGATTTTGCATTAAAAACTTACGAGCAATGGCAAGCGCAAATTGCCACTAGAAAGCTTAATGAATGGCTAGAAATGGCCGTTTCTAATCATAAGCCGCCACTTAACAAGGGTCGAGAAGTTAAATTAAAATATATCACGCAAATTAAAAAACGTCCACCAACTTTTGTTATTTTTTCTAATTTTCCAAAAGTTTTAGAATATTCTTATAAAAGATATTTGGTCAATAATTTGCGCCAATTTTTTGATCTTAATTTAACTAATATTCGCCTTTATTTTCGAAAAACTGAAAATCCTTATGAAGGTAGAAAAGAAAAAGTTTTTTCTAAAAAAACTCATAAGAAGAAATGAATTTTGAGCTTTACCAAAAACAAATTGAGCAAAAAAAATCGCAAAATCTTTATCGAGAGTTAAATGAATTTGAGATCTTGTCGCCAATTAAAGTCAAGAAAAATGGTCGTGAATTGATTTCATTTTGTTCAAATGATTATTTAGGTTTGGCGCACAATAAAGAAGTTAAAAAAGTTGCAATTGAGGCAATTGAAAAATACGGGATAGGTGGTTCTTCTTCTAGATTTATTTGTGGCAATAATCATCTTTATATAAAATTAGAAAAAGAATTAGCTGATTTTAAAAATGCCAACAAAGCTTTGGTTTTTTCTTCGGGTTATGCTTGCGCCATCGGTGTTATTCCAGCTTTAGTTGCCAAGGGTGATTTGGTGGTAGCTGATCGCTTAATACATTCTTGTTTGATTGACGGCGTTAAATTATCGGGTGCAAAATTAATTCGTTTTCAACATAATGAAATCAAAGATGCGATAAGAACTTTGCAAGAAAATCGCTCAAAATATCAAAGATGTTTGATAATTTCTGAAAGTGTTTTTTCAATGGATGGCGATTTAGGAAAAATTGATGAATTGCTAGAATTATCACAAAAATTTGATAGCTTGTTGTTAGTTGATTATGCTCATGATTTAGGAATTGATGAAAAGCCAAAAAAATCAGCTAATTTCTTGAAAATGGGCACACTTTCTAAAGCCATTGGCGCTCTTGGTGGCTATGTTGCTGGCGATAAAATTTTAATCGATTATCTACAAAATTTTGCTAAATCATTGATTTATTCAACTGCTTTGCCACCCGCTATTTTAAGCGCTTCGTTGCAATCTTTAGAATTAATTAAACAAGGTGAATTGGGTAAAAAAACTCTTAAAAATGCCGAGCTTTTTTGTGATTTAATGAATTTACCAAAACCACAATCGGCAATTGTGCCAATAATTATTGGCGATAGTTCAAAAACTCTTGAAATTGCCCAAAAAATTGAAGAATCCGGTTTTTTAATTTCTGCAATTCGCCCACCAACAGTTGAAAAAAACAAAGCTAGATTGAGAGTGACCTTTAATTATTTACATGAAGAAAATATGATTAAAGAGCTATCAAAAATAATTAGCTAACAGTGTCTAAAAAATTAGAAGAACATATCAAAAAAACTTTTTATTCGATTATTGGTAATAATAGTTTATTGTTGAATTTTATTGATAATCAGATTGGTAATTTTTTTATTTGGGATCAGAATTTGGTCAAAAATAACACTTTTTTGATATATAAACCACACCATAGTGAAAATTTATCTCAATATCCAATCTTAACTTGCAGAGCCAATCTAGATTTATGCTGTTGTTATTATTTATTTTTTGATAAAGAAAAATATCAGCAATTAATATCCATTTCTCAAAATCAGCAACTACATAATCAATTTGAAAAGATCAGAATTTCCTTGCTTGGTGCCTCAAAATATCAAGGTTTTGCTAAAAATATTGCTCAAAAAATCATTGAAGATTTTAGAAGTGCCAATCAGTTAGATACTTTGCCGGTTATTTTGTTTGATGAGGTTTGCGAGAGAATTTTTCCAAAAAATATCAAAGATGAATTAGGATTATTAAAGAATAAAATTGATCCTAAAGTTACTAATTTAATCGTTTCTTTAGCAAATTTTCTTGAAGATCAAGAGCAATTTTTTAAAGAAGTTGAAAAAATCGCTAAAATATTAGAATCAAACAAAATTCAAGAAGAGCAAAAGCAAGAATCAAATGAATCTAAACTTTCGCAGGATCAACATGATAATTTGCAAAAGCAAATTATATCCCAAATTTCAAAAAATGATCATAAAAAAACTGATAGTTTTGAATCGCAAATTAATCAAGAAATTAAAGATTTGATCGCTAACTCAAAAATTGCTACTCAACAACCTAAGAGCAAAAAAATAAGTGATGATTTTGATTTTTATGCTGGTCAAAAAAACAATTCGCTATGCACACAAATAACTCAAGAACCAAAAAATATTGAATTTATTAGACCTTACAAAATTTTTACCACCAAATTTGATGAAGTAATTTTGCCAACAAAAATTATCAAAAAAGAAGAGCTGGATAAATTAAAAGAACAACTTTTAGAGAAATTTAAAGATTTAAAGCAGATTTCAAAATCAGTTGAATTAAAGCTAAAAAAGAAATTATTAGCCAAAAAAGACGAATTTTTTGAGCAAAGCGCTTTTGAAGGGGTGATAAATCGCAAAAAATTAACGCAATTAATTATCAATCCTTTGGTCAGTAATATTTTAGTTAACAAATCTATTAAAGATGGCAATGATGTTGCGGTTTCTATTTTGCTTGATAATTCAGGCTCAATGCGTGGCAAGCCAATTATAATGACGACTTTGGCTTGTCAAATTTTGGCTGAAATTTTAGAAAAATTCTCGATAAAAACTGAAATAATTGGCTATACTACGGGCGATTGGAAGGGCGGTAGAGTAAAAAAAATGTGGGAAGAGTTAGGTAAAGAAAAAAATCCGGGAAGGCTAAATGAACTGCGTCATATAATTTATAAAGATTTTAAACATAGTCTAGAATCTAGAAAAAATAATTTGGCTTTGATGCTTAAAGAAGGTTTGCTCAAAGAAAATATTGATGGTGAGGCGATTATTTTTGCTACTAAGAGACTTGCCCAAAGAGTTGAAAAGCGCAAAATTTTATTAGTAATTTCTGATGGTAACCCAATCGATGATGCCACAAATTCAGCAAATGATGGTGATATTTTGCTTGATCATTTGCAAAATGTGGTAACTAATTTAGATAAGAAAAAAAATATTGAATTAGCATCAATTGCCATTGGTTATAGTGGTAATAATTTTTATAAAAATTCAGTAGCAATTAAGGATGTTAGTGAAATTGGCGATGTGATGCTGGAAAAAGTCTTGCAGTTTTTATAGATTGAAATGCTATTTTTCTAAAATCTCTTGTTAAAGATAATTGCTCCTAAATAATTCATTAATTGATCTGCAATGTTGCCAGATTCTTTCTGCATTAAGAAGTTAAACTTAATGTCGCTGTCATTTTTTAAACTTCTGAGATAAAAAATCTCAAAATCTTCTTCTTTACCTTTTGGTTTTAGTGAAGCTCTACCTGTTTGGCGATATAGGTTACCAGCATTATCTCTTGCGACAGCTATATCATAATCTACTTTACCACTATAAATTCGTAACGGTTGTAAATAAACAAAGCCGATTTTCCCATTAAAAAACTCATCGAAAGCTAAGCCGATTACTGAAGATCTGCTTCTTAAATCGCTAAAGTTTCTAAAGATACCTTGTTGATTACCTTGAATTTTGGTTAGGCCTTCGCTATAGCTAAGAAATAAATTAATATTTTTACTTAAATTGTGATTTAGAGCTAATTGAATGAAGGAAGTTTTAGCAATATCTTTGCTTTCAAAAGCACCTTGGCTTTTGGAGTTTAAAATATTATTGTCAAATTCTTCTAAGCTACCAAGTGACAATAATAAATTAGAATTATCTTTAAAGTTATAACTAACTCCTAAGTTTAATAATTGATTTTGCTTATTATTGATTTTTTTTGTAAATTGATCGCTATCATATGATGATTGATAAGATAAATTTAGATTGAAATCTTTATCATAAAATTCTTTGTTGATATATAGCTGTTGGAAATTTCTGCTATTGGGATTATTTCTATCCATGCTATTATTTTGACTTAAAAAACTTTGATAAGGGTTTGTAGAGCTAAAGTTTTTTGATAGTAAGGAATTACTAAAGTTTGAGTTAAAATTTTGTGAATTACTTATTTCATCAATATTAAAAGCTAAACCCCAACTAAAATTCTCTTTAAATAATCTTTCTTGACGATTAAAAGAAAAGCCTTGCTGGTTACTAATTACTGGTTTTATTGAATTATCAGTCACTGCAAATTTTAAACCAATTTCATTTTTAGCTTCTTGATTATTGTAATGAGTTGTTTTGAATCTAAAATTATTATTTTGACCAAGATTAAGCGGAACAATCTCTGAGGAAATATTATTAAAAAATATTGGCTCTAAATTAACTCTGCTAGCTTGATTATTCAAAGAAATTTTTTCTCCTAAAAAAGCTTTATAATTTCTGCCAAAATCATCAAGAAATATTGCTGCTTGAAGTTGAGGTATTACATTTTGAGTAAAAGCATCACCAAAAATTGGATCGGTAACCAAAGAAGTTGAGCTTAAATCATAGCCACTTGAAGTAACATTATTTCCAAAGCTTAGCACATTTTGTCCTTGAGCTTGAACGGCTTTTTCTAAATTTAAAAGACCTCGACCATAAATTTCATCGGTACCAAATGCACCAAGATCAGTAGCAGTTTGTAGTAGAATTTGTGAAGTTTGTGCAGCAGTTAAATGTGGCCATGCACCACTAAGTACCGCAGCTGCTCCGCTAACATGAGGGGTGGCCATTGAAGTGCCATAATAATATGCGTAATCATTGTCCCCAGTATAATAAGCTCCTAAAATACTCTCACCAGGTGCTACTAAGCAAAAATCTTTGGTTACACCGCACTTGTTACTAAAAAGAGAAATTTTGCTATTTTGATCAATTGAACCAACTGCTATTAAGCCACCTTGAATCTCTGGATCAGATGCAAAGATTGCGGGATATAGTGGTTGAGTGTCGTTATCATTACCTGTTGCAGCAATGGTTAATATATCTTCATTTTTGGCAATTTTAATTATATCTTTTGATATTTCTACTGCACTACCTAAACTTAAATTAATTATCTTGGCTCCAGCGGTAATCGATGAATTAATGCCTGCAGCTACAGACATGTTATTCCCTTTTTTTTCTGAATTTAAAACTTTAAAAGCCACAATTTTAGCATCATAAGCTACGCCATGCATACCAATGCCATCTTTTACACCGGCTGCCGTGCTGGCAACGTGAGTTCCATGACCGTTATCATCAGTTGGATCTGCATCAACATTTATATAATCAAAATGATGATTTGGGTCATAATTATTTGATATCTCTTGATGAGACATTAAAGCTCCGCTGTCAACAATTGAAATTTTAACATCTTTTCCAGCAACAATATTGCCATTTTTACTTAGTGCAGCATACGCTTCAGCAGCTTTGATTTTTTCGAGCCCCCACTGACTATCATACTCCTCTGTTCGATAAATATCAGCTTGTGAAGCGCTTACATCCCATTGAGGCTCAACGGTAAAATTGAGTTGAGAATAGCCAGCGATTGGAGCTGAAGAACTACCATCTTCTCCACTTCCACCTCCTCCACCGCATGAGGTAAGAAGTATAATTTTGATTAAGGTTAAAAATACTAAATGAATTAATTTTTGTAAATTTAGCAAATTAAGCAAAAAATATTAAGTTAAGATCGTAAAAATATTATGTAATTCGATATAGCTGGATTTTAGTTTTGGTATGATTCAACAATTCCGTATTTTAATAGACTTCTTGCATAACTATAAAATTTTAAGGAATTTGTAGGCATTAAAAATTTTTGGAATTTTAGCGTACTTTGATGTACGTGAATTTCAAAAATTTTTAATAACGAAAAAATTACCAAAATTTGGCAGTTATGCAAGAAGTCTAATGAATAAATTGCTTTTTTTAGAAGGGTAATAATCAAAAAAGCTAATTTATTTGATATTTAATCATTTAATTAAACTAAGACAGTTAAGCTTTGTTAATTGTAGTTGCTATGTGATTATGATTTAAATATGAGAAATAGAATTACAGAAGAAGGTTTGGCTTTATTTCTCATGAAAAAATTACCATAATAATTTTGTTGTTATTGCGGTTTTGTATATTTTCAAGTAAAGTATCGATAATTGACAAAAGAGATGTAAAATTGTACGAAGTTGATTTATTTATATGAAAAATTGGCAGAAATTCGACTCTAATACCAAACCAATCTTTGGAAAAACTATAGTAAATTAACCCATATTCTTCATCTTTTTGGATAAAATTGAAGAAAAGCCTCATGAAATATGGATATATTACATTCATTTTTCTTAAATTTTAAGCCAAAAAGATAAAATCTCTTTGATAAAATAGGCAATCTTAGCTTGAAATGCTATAATCTCTGCCAATTTTAGAGATGAGGAATGGTATTATACCAAATCCTATCTATAATTCCATATAGCTACTTCGTCTTTTTAGTTAAAAATCATCATAAAATTTAGCCACGTATATCAAGATACAAGGCTAAATTTTCTAATAATTTTTCCCTTAAAAATACTTTGTATCTATATAGAATTATAGATAGGATTTGGTATTACTTCGCTTTAAAACTAAATCTAAAAACAAAAGTACTTCCTAAGTGAGAATTTAATTTATAGAATTGGCATAAAAAAGCCTCGCAAGTTTTTTACAGTTTTGTAGCACCAATTTGCTTTAAGAAATGATACCAAAATTCATTGGAGTAGCTAATTTTGCAGTGATTTGAGGTTGTTCTATAGGTAATTGATGCTACAATTTAAAATGATCGGCGCATCAGGTTCTTCTTTTGGGTTCTTTTTTTAATATTCCTTTAAAACAACTAAATAAACTTTTTATAAAAGCTAATAAATAAACGCCTCAAAAATTATAGCAGATTTTTAGAGCTTAGCTATTAATTTTAGCTTCTTATTATACTTTATGTGTCTTATTTTTTTCCTCTAAGTTTTTTGACAACCGCCTTAGGAGAAATTCTACTTTCTTTTAAAATTGTCGCAATTTCTCGATCACTTTTTTTCTTGCCAGAGTTAACTAACACAAATAACGCACGAGCATTAACTATTGAATTTGCAGCCGGATTATTAACAATTAAATCCTTGGTGCTATCTTCATAAGCAATTGGAATTCCGTGATTTTTGCTAGCAAGTTTGGTGATGACATCAAACCATTTCATGTGAATATTAACGTCGTAGCGAATACATTCTTCACCAGTACTATCAAACATGGTTTCCATTACTTTTTCAGAACCGGGGGCTAAAATGGCGCGCATCAATAATTCAGGGTAAGTACGAATTGGCCTTAGTACGTTATCTGCACCAACCTTTTTCATACGAGCTCGATTGTGATCTTTGGCAACTTCGGCAATTATTCTACCTTTAAAACCCAAATCTCTTAAACGATGAGTTATTTCAAAATTTATGCTGTCAGAATGAGCGTCAAAGCGGTTTCTAGATAAAATAACCACAATTTTAGCTTTGAGTAGTGACGAGGCATGAATTGCGTCATCGCCAAGATATTGTTGATTGACATATACTACATCAAGTTTTTGCAAGCGAGTTGGAATACCATCTTGAAAGCTGTCACTTACAATAGCAACTGGCAACTTAGCAACCGATGCGCAACTTTTTCTTAAGCCCGAAATGGCGTGAAAGAAGAAATCTTCAGCAGTTTCACGCGGGCAATTTACAAAAACTATATGATTTTTCATTTTCCAATTTAATTTTCCAGTTGATAAGCGATTTTTAATTTCATATCGATAGTCAAAATAAGTTGTTGCTGACTGAGCCAAGATTGCAATGCCAACTATATAAAGCAAGGCTACAGTGCTTAATCTGCCCAAGGTGGTTTGAGCTGCAAAATCGCCATAACCAACCGTTGTTACCGAAGTCAGAGATAGCCATAGCGAGTCTTCAAAAGCCATATCTTCAAAATAAAACATGGCCAAGCTGTGTAAAAATAAGATAAAGCACAGCAAAATAAGTAGTGTAATCAAGCGTGATTTGGCCGATCTTTCACTATTTACAACATTTTGTAACCTAAGACTTCTTTTAAAGGTAAAGATCATTTTAAATGATTGGGAAATTGGCAAAAATATTTTTAAAATAAACAGCTTTTAATTAAACTTCCACAAAAAAACTATTTGATATCTTTATTAGTCTAAAGCTGTGTACTAATACTATTTCCATAAATTAAGTATCTAATACCAACATTCATCTTTAATAGTACATTTGGACTTTGTCTTTTTGGTCTAAAATTTAAGAGAAAAATCTTGTGTATATCTGTGATACGCGCAATTTTTCTCTTAAATTTCATCCTCAAAAATCCTTTATCAAATGTACCATTAAGGTAAATTTTTAAGTCCTAGAGTAGTACTGTGAGTGATAGAGCGGAAGGGGGATCCTATCCCTTTCATTTGCTCACAAGAAGGGGAGCTTGTTGAAGCTGAAGGTGAATCGCTTATTGGAGTTAAGGGTTCGCTACTCGCACTATTCACACTACTCGCACTATTCACACTATATACACTACTCACACTTTGCCGTAAACTTACGCTACCAGATCTACTAGACAGTCTATCAGATCTTGACCCTTGAGTTGTTGTGGTTGCAATAGAAATTTCGCTAGCTTCAGAGCCTCTTCTTTCATTAGAAGTTCTTGGTGATGTTTGTGTCCCTTCATTGTTTTCACCAACATTGGTACTAGCCTCACTTAATACTGATGAAAATCTTCTCATAAGGTTTCCTTTATCTGAATCAGTTTGAGAACCACCTTGTGAAAGTCTTCTTTCAGGAAGTTCTTTTTGATCTTGTTTGTTTAATTTTGTCTTGATAACATCCTTAAAATCTTCATTCTTGTACCTTACCGCTTGTGACACAACGACATAATTACCATCGACCTTATTATCTATGCAAGATAGTTTTATATCGCTTTCTTCTTTAATTCTTTTAACTATATTTTGTTGATCTTTATTTAATCCAGATTCTTTTAAAACTTGCCAATTACCATCTTTATCTTTTAATATTAAATTTTTACTAATATAAACCTCACCTGCATCAAGATCTATGACACCATCTGGTGTATGAAGAGTTTCACCTTTGCTGACATAGCAACGAACACATAAGTCGCCAGCAAAAGGTGATGGTAGTGAAACGTCAACAATATCAAGCTCAGCATCTTTTTTAATAACAACATCGTAAAGTTTACGAGGTTTTGCGTCTTTATTTCTGCTATTTTTTTTGCCTTGATCTACTGTATTTTCTGAATTATTACTTGAGTATAAATCATTTAATCCTTTGGTTGGGTCATATTTTCTTTCGGTTATAGTTGAGCTAGAAAATTCATTAAAAGACATTTGTTTAGAAATTATATTTTCTAACGCTTTTTGTTTCTTATTCGTTTTTACTACAGAACAGATAATAGTTGGAATGCTTGTTAAAAAGATGGGCATAGGACTATTTTTATTAACAGCTTTTTCAGCAGCTTTTTTTACTTGATCTAAATTATTTTGATTAGTTTTGATAACTTGTATCGAAGATTTCTGATTAACGAATTTTTGGAATTCTGCATTATTTTTAACTATTTCTTCTATATTAACTATTTCTTTTATATATCTGGGATTCTGTTTTGCTTTATTGCTCTTAAATTCTTCATATAAATCTTGAAATTCATTATCTCCTAAAAAAGCAACATTTACTTCGTTTTCTACCTTACGTTGTTCTTTTACGCTTTCTTTCAAGTGTTCTTTGGTAACAATGGTATAAAGGTCTCGAGTTTCTTGAGTTGGAGCATAACCATCAAATACCAATTTTGACTTTGGAACGTCTCTAATAACACATAATTGTGAATTTGAATTAATATTATTAGTTATGTCTCCTTTATCATCCTTGATAGTTCTAACTTGATCCCAAAACATAGCAAGGCTATCATATTCTGGAATTAAGATCGCGCCTTGAAAGATTTTGATATTACCACCAACTCTTCTTTCACCTTGTAAATCGATACCAACACCAACTATTTCAGGAATAGCGGTAAAAATATTTTTGTTTTTATTTTTATCTTTATCTTCATCATTAGTTTCTGTGGTATAAAATAAATGAAGAAGATTGGAGATATTTAGATGTTTATAGTCTTCGTTACTATTGATTTGTTTGCTATGTAGTAAATCATCTTTTTTTCTTTCTGATTCAGCTAATTCGGCATGACGTCTTGAAAACTCGGGATCTAATGCAATTCCAGTTTGGTATGGAGTAATTCGTGACTCTCGCATAGATATTTACAAATAAAAAACTTTAAATCTTATCATCCTTACATTATATAATAAATTCACATAAAAGTAAAACATTTATTTTAAATGATAAAATTTTCTAAAAATAAAAGAAGGCGCCTTGCATTTATTGGCTCAATTTTTGCTATATCTTTGCTGTCATTGATTTTAATAATTATCAATTTTCGCGATAATATTGTGTTTTTTTATGCGCCAAGCGAATTAAGCAATAAAAATATTATCAAAAAGGTTAAAAATAGTCAATTTCGGGTTGGTGGATTGGTTAAAAAGGGATCAATCAATAAAATCAATAATCTAGAAACAGAATTTGTAATATCTGACAATATTAGTGTTTTAACTATTAATTATCGCGGAATTTTACCAAATTTATTTCGCGAAGGTCAGGGCGTGGTGGCTAAAGGCAATTTAAATATTGAGCAAAATAAATTTTATAGCCAAGAGTTGCTCGTAAAGCATGATGAAAAATATGAGCCACCAGAAATTAAGAAAATTTCTAAAGAAGGTGGGGCTTGGTAGAAGTGCGGAGTGAGTTTAGTAAAACTAAAATCGAAGAAGAAGACATTGCTAAAGCTGCAAAAAGTGGTACAACATAGCCCATCATGGCAAAAGGAATGGCAATTGAGTTATAGAATAGCGAGATAGCTAAATTTTGCTTCATAATTTTTACTGACTTTTCGCAAGATAAAAGCAAATCAATAATTGGCATTAATTTTTGACCCTGAATTATAATATCAGAAACATTTTGTGCTAAATCTGAGGCTTGGTTAAAAGACAAAGATATATCAGCCATGGCAAGTGAAGGTGCGTCGTTAATACCATCGCCCACCATTAAAAAAGCCTCATTTTTGGCTTGCAGTTTTTTTAAGAAATTAGCTTTGTCGATTGGTGATTGATTGCTGTAAAATTCTGTTATTTTTAACTTTTCGGCTATTTTTTTGACGTTTTTTTGATTATCACCCGATAGTAAAATGATTTTTTTATTGAGTTTTTTAAGGATATTTATGCTTGAAATAGCATCTAGCTTGATATCGTCACTAAAGGTAAAAACTAGTTTTTGACTGCCATAATTCATATAAAAAATTAGATTTGAGTTATCATTAATTTCTTCAAAATCTTTGATTTTACAAAACTCGGCTTTTCCTAAATATATTTTTTGATTGTTAAAAGAGCCAATTAAGCCTAAACCCTTCTTCTCTCTAACTTTGATATCAATAATTTTACCTTTGTAACTATTCATAATTGCTTTTGATAGTGGATGATTACTGTTTTTGCACAAAGAGGCAGCAATTTGTAGGTATTTTTGATGATCTTTTGCTTTTAGTGATTTATTGCCATTAACCACAAAAATATTTTGCAAAACAGGCTTGCCAATGGTTATTGAGCCGGTTTTATCGAAAATTATAGTTGATATTTTAGGTAATTTTTCAATTGCTTGACCAGATTTAATGATAACTCCTTTTTTAAGCATTTTTGAGGTTAGAATGGTTTGCACAATTGGAATTGCTAAAGCCAAAGCGCAAGGGCAAGTTATAATCAAGACGGCAATTGAATTGCCAAAGGCTTGATCAAGCGAGGATTTGGAGTAAAAAAACCAATAAAAAAAAGTGATAAAAGCCAAAAAATGGGTGATTGGAATATAAAATTTGGCTAATTTGTCGGCAATTTTGATGTAAGTATTTTTTTTGTAATCAATATTTTGCGTTAATTCAATGATTTTTGACAGTAAGCTTTGATTGGACTCGGCAGTTATAATAACTTTAATAGGGTTACCTAAATTAATTGTACCAGCGAAAACTTTGTCGCCAGTTTTAACATTTTGCGCTTGTGATTCACCATTAATTATTGAATTATCAATGGCGCTAGAACCTTCAATAATTTGGCCATCGGCAGCGATTTTTTCACCAACTGCGACCAGCAAAATCATATCTTTTTTTAGATTTTTTATTGGCAAAATTTCTATTTTCTTGTTAATTTCAACCCTGCCAAAACCAGCATTAAGCAAGGTAAACTCATTAGCAGTTGCAAAAGCTTTTTTACGAACTTTTTGTTCTAAGAAGCGACCAATTAACAAGAAAAAAATCAGCATCACTGCCGAGTCAAAATAGATGTGTTCTGAGCCCAAAAAGGTTTTGATAAGGCTGGCAATTGTGGTTAAAATGATGGCAACAGTAATAACCAAATCCATGTTTGGATAACCTGCTTTTAGAGATTTTATAGCTGATTTGAAAAATGGCTGACCAGCATAAATTATAATCGGGATGGCGATCAAACTTGAAAAAAAATGCAGTAAATTGCGGGTGTAATGCCCCATTTCTTGACTTGAGGCAAACCATAAGGCAAAGGATAACAACATCAAATTACCAGCGCCAAATCCTGCTACAGCTAGGCTTGAAAACAATGATCTGTCGTATTTTTTTTCTGCTTCATCAATTATTTTTGGATCAAGAGGTAGTAATTTATAGCCAATTTCTTGGATAATTTTGGTTATTTTGTAGAAATTATCTAAATCACCGCGCCATTTTAGTAAAAGAGTTTTTTGAGTCAGGTTTATGCGGGCGGTAATTACGTCTGAATTTCTCTTGAGAATGTTTTCGATTAGCCACACGCAGGCAGCACAGTGCAAGCCTTGAATTGCTAAATCTATATGAAAAGTTTGATCGTCATTTTGGATGGCGAAATTGGTGATATTAATCTGCTTTTCTAAATCTGGTCTAATTAAGCCAGCTTGGTTGTTATTTTTAAGTTGGTAATATTTGTTAAAACCAAGATTGTTAATTATTTTATAGGCAGTTTTACAACCTAAGCAACAAAAATCATCATCATAACTTTTTTCATTACAGTGCAAACATTGCTTCATTGAATAACTAATTTACGTTTTTCAAGATAGATATCTTCGCCTTTTTGAACTTTGATATTTGCCTCCCAATTTCCAAGTAGCGGAAAAATCACATCAACATAATATTTGTTAGATAATGATTTTGAATAGCTGGTAAAGTCAAAGCCATCTTGAGTTGGTCTCTTAAACTTTACGGATATCAAGGCATTATTGACAAAATTATTATTTTTATCAGTAACGTTAAAAACAAATCTGCCATTTTTTTTGTTATCGCCTAAGTTTTGATATTTAAAGCTTATCTTCCATCCTAAATCTTTTTGTTTTTGAACCTGTTCAATAGTTTGATTGTAGCTTATTCCTTTTTTGTAAGAGTCATCAATCGCTACACCGCGCCAGCTTTTTGAAGCAATTGTGATGTAGATTATATTTACTCCAATAACAATAAAAAAGAAAATAAAAATTAAATACGGTATTATAGCGAGTGGTTTATCAGTTAAAAATTCTTTTATTTTGAACATATTTTTGAGAGGTTTTTTAAGCAAAATTCTAAATCTCTTTTAATAGCACTAAATTCGCATTCTATAATTTGTGGGCGCGCAATAATAACATAATCATAGTTATTCTGGCAGTATTGATGGGCAATTTTACGAAAAACTTCTCGCAATCTTCTTTTGGTTTTATTGCGCTTAACTGCTAATTTGCTAACTTTTTTAGAAACGGTGTAACCAACTCGACAAAAAATTTTGGCATTTAAACCTTCATTTGGATTAAAATGAAGCTTTTCATTGGTTTTGTCAGCAATAACAATAAGAGTTTTGCAGATAAATTTTATTCTACTGGAGGAAAGTTTTTTAAAATCTTGGGAATTTTTGATATTTAAAATTACAAAATTTTCCACAAGTTAAATCAAAGATTTGCGTTAAATCTAGAAAGCTAAGCCGAAAGAACAGCTCTACCTTTGGCTCTTCTAGCTTTAATTATTTTACGACCACTAACAGTAGCCATTCTAGTTCTGAAACCGTGAGTTCTTTTGCGCTTAATTTTGCTTGGTTGCCAAGTTCTTTTCATCTTAAAAAAAGTTATATCTTAAAAAAGTGAAGAAATGATTTTAAAGAGTAATTTTTTATTAGCAATTATTTATTAAGCAGTTCCAAATTTAAACTATAAACCTTTGTTAACAGCGCCTAATCAATAATCTTATTATTTTGATCTAGAATCAGAGTTTTTGGCTTTAAATTTTTGGCCTCTTCAACACTAAACTGACCATAGGCGATAATTATAACTTTGTCACCAATTTGAGCTTTTCTTGCAGCAGCGCCATTAATCTTGATTTCTTTGCTGCCAGCAGTGGCTTCAATGGCGTAGGTTGTAAAACGCTCGCCATTATTTATATTTAAAACATCAACTTGTTCATAAGGAAGAATTCCCGATTCATAAAGTAAATCAGAATCAATAGAGATAGATCCTTGGTAATTCAGATCAGCTTGAGTAACACTAGCTTGGTGAATTTTGCTGCGCATCATTGTTAGTTGCATCTCAGTTTAAAATTTAATTATTAACAACCTTTGTTTGATAGTAATCTCTAGCAAGGTTAATAAAATTATTAGCAATTTCAACTATTTTTGCATCAAAGCTAATATGAGTTTTTGACCACTCATTCATCCATGGTTTAGCATAATCCCATATATTAATTTCAGGATTAAGCGTTGAGCCAATTCCTTCAATAAGTAAAATAGTTTTTTGCAAAAGCAGTAACTCTGGCTTGGTCGACATTTTGAAATCTTGAGTCATATTAATCAAATTTTGCAATAAATTTGCTAGAGGGATATCTTTAACTTTTGAGCCAACTACGGTTTCACCAATTTTTCGACAATTTAAAGCTAGTTTTTTAAGATTAGTATTTTTGGGAACTAGCCCAGATTGAATATGAAGTCGTGCAATTTTTTCATAATCTTTGTTAATGAAGCCAATAACAATTTGCGCAATAGCAATCCTAGTCTTTTCATCGATTATACCGACAATTCCAAAATCTACAATGCCAATATCGCCATTTTTTAGTAAAAATAAATTTCCTGGATGCATATCACCATGAAAAAAGCCATATTTATAAACTTGAGTAAAATAGCTTAATACAAGATTTTTGGCGATGATATTTTTGTCGAAATTACTATTCATTAAGGTCTTTTTATCAGAAAATGGAATTCCTTCAAGCCATTGAGTTACCAACATTTTTTTAGTGGTTAGTGTCCAATAAATATTAGGTACATAAAAACCTGATAAATCTTTGAGATTATCCTTAATTTGTGAACAATTTGTGGCTTCAATCGTTAAATCAAGCTCGGACTTGGCGTTTTCTTGTAATAATTGTAAAATATCACTGAGAAATTTATAGATATTATTTGAAAAAATACGGCTGACTTTAGTAATTAATTTTAACGTCGAAATATCTCTATAAATTTTTTTTGAAATATTGGGGCGCAACAATTTTACAGCAACCAACTTATTATCTATTGTTTTAGCTTTGTGAACTTGGGCTATTGAAGCTGATGCAATCGGTTGTTTACTAAATTCTTTAAAAAAATCTTCTAAGTTGCCAGCTAATTCTTGCTGTAGAATCCTTCTAGCTTTTTTATGAGAAAAAGGCTTAACCTTATCTTGAAATTTACTAAGAATTATAGCTAGTTCTTTGCCAATCAAATCTGGCCGAGTTGCTAACATTTGTCCAAGCTTTATAAATGATGGGCCGGCAAAATTAAAATAATAATAAAAAAATTTTTCTCTGTTAATTAATGCTAATGGAGTTAGCACGATAGCTAGAAAAAATAATCTTATTAAATTTAGAACTGGAATCACTTAATATCAGTTTAAAGAGTTGGAAATTATAGCAAGCCAATCAATAATTTATTGTGTTACGAATTATAGATGGTTTTGATATAATACCAAATCCCATCTATAATTACATATAGCTACTTCGTCTTTGTAGTTAAAAATCATCATAAAATTTAGCCAGGTATATCAAGATACAAGGCTAAATTTTTTAATAATTTTTCCCTTAAAAATACTTTGTATCTATATGGAATTATAGATGGAATTTGGTATTATTTTTTATCAACAATATTTTCTTTGATAACATCTTTGAGATTTTCTTCAACGCCACTTCTTACATTGTTTACATCAACATCAACCCTAGACTTATCAACTATATCTTGTGTTGTGCCAGTCATTGAATCTAGAAGATTAGATACAACTTCTTGAAGTCTAGATATGACAACCTTGAAAGCTTCACTTGATTCTTCAGAAAGACCAAGAAATTTTGCTGCTTTTTCAGGCTCAATAAAATCAAGAGCTAATGAGGAAAGAATTAAAGCGCAAAATACTATAAAAAAAACAATTGCGTATCTAATGACCACATTAATTAAGCTATCAGTCATTTTAAGTATGATTTTATTATCTTTTAGAGGTTATATTAACTCGTGCATAAACTAATTGCCTTTTAACTTTAACATATTCCTTAACAAAGCAATTTCTCAAAGCCAAAGTAGTAATAAGACCATAGCTTTTCTAGATTACTTGGTTAAGAAATATTTTCTTGCTAAAAGCGCAACTAGTTTATTCACGGGTTAATAAATATCAGTGAATATTTGGATTTAACTACTGATAAACCTAAAAATCTATAAATATTTTAATCAAGATTTCTAACTATTTCTTCAACTACTTTTTTAGCGTCGCCAAAAATCATCATTGTGTTGTCATTGAAGAATAGTTCGTTTTCAACTCCTGCATAACCAGAAGCCATTGATCTTTTAACAAAAAATACAGTTTTAGCATTGCCAACATCAAGAATTGGCATGCCATAAATTGGACTAGTTTTATCAGTTTTAGCAGCTGGATTAGTGACGTCATTAGCGCCAATTATAAAGGCTACATCAGTTTGATTGAACTCACTATTTATATCTTCAAGCTCAAAAACTTTTTCGTAATCTATATTAGCTTCTGCTAGTAAAACATTCATGTGTCCAGGCATGCGTCCAGCTACTGGATGGATGGCGAATTTAACATTGATTCCTGCTTCTTCGAGTAGATGAGTCATTTCTGCTATAGCGTGTTGGGCTCCAGCCACAGCCATACCATATCCAGGAACGATAATAACTGATGAAGATGATTTTATGACATAAGCCGCATCTTCAGCTGAACCTCTTTTAATTGGTTTTTGCTCCTTGTCATCATTTTGAGTACTTTGAGCTTGCTCATTAAAGCCAGCAAAAATCACATTTATAAGTGATCGATTCATGGCTTTGCACATAATATAGCTTAGAATTGCACCAGAAGCACCTACTAGAGCGCCAGTAATAATTAGTAAGCTATTGTTTAGGGTGAAACCAATACCACTGGCTGCCCAACCAGAGTATGAATTAAGCATCGAAACAACCACAGGCATATCGGCGCCACCAACTCCAGCAATTAATATAAAGCCAACAAAAAATGAAATTAGGGCTAGAACAATGAATAATGTTTTTGAGCCAGATAAGATAAATAATATTGTAATTATAGCTAAAATAACACCAATAAATTTAGCAGATCTTTTTGGATTTTTAAATATTGAGAAAGTAGATTTCATGTTGCCATTAAGCTTAAGAAAAGCAACGATTGAGCCAGTGAAAGTTATAGCACCAATTACCACGCCAATTCCCATTTCAACTAGGCTTGAAGTTTTAATTTTACCATTTTCAATAATTCCAAAAAAATCTGGATTCCATAAGGCGCCAGCAGCAATAAAAACTGCAGCCAAACCTACTAGAGAATGAAATCCGGCAACTAATTGTGGCATGGCGGTCATTTTAACATTTTTGGCAATTAAATAGCCAATAACACCGCCAATTGCGATTGCTAAGATTATGGTATAATAATTTGAAATTTGTGGTAAAAGTAGGGTGGTTATAATTGCCAATGCCATACCAGCAATTCCGCAGTAATTGCCAAATCTAGCAGTTTTTGGCGAAGATAGGCCGTAAAGTGAAATAATAAAAAAAACGGCACTAATAAGGTATGAAAAGGCGGTAAATGATGACATTGGCAAATTAAGAATTAATTAAAATATATATAGATAAGTCAGTTAAGATTTAGACATTTTATATGAGAAAATTTTGAGATAGAAATTTAAGTTAAAACCACGGTAGTATTAGACATACTTCAAAGTTTTAATTTGAATTTATAGCCAAAATTTGCTTGATAAAAGTCTAAATCTTAACTGACTTATCTATAAGTATAAAATGGTTTATAATATAAATTCTTTATTACAATTATCAATTTTAAAGTGGTAATTATCCCTTTGTGACAATCTATAGCATTTCAAGTTAAGATTGCCTATTTTTAGCAAAAAAATTTTATCTTTTGAATTTATTAAAAAGTGACGCATATCTGGATATATGGCGAGCCTTTTCTATATGGTTGTTGCCAGGGTATATTCACCAAAAAAATAGTTATTTTGCTTTCAAACTTGTTTTGTTAACAGCGTCTAATGAAAACCTAAGAGTTCGTTTGGCGAAAGTGTCGTTACCATTGGTTGCAGCAGCTCTGGCTACTGGGGCTCCAGCCACTGAGTTTGGAGTTTGTTGCGATGAAATGCTTTTTGTTCCCTGCTGTTTTTCTGGAGTATTGAAAGTTTCTAAGTTATCTCCACTTCTACCATAAGATACTCCTATTGGAGTTGTTTCTTGCGATACATCTAAATTCTTACCAAATTCTAAAATAGTAAAGTGATCAGCTATTTTTTGTGATTCTATTACGGATTTAACTTTATTAATGCTGTCTTTATATTGTTTAAACCATTCTTTTGCATAGTTAGTTATCTGATCTTTTTCTACCTTATATTTTACATTACCGTCACTAACTTCATTATCATTTTCTAATCTTTTAACTTCCAACCTCAGAAAACCACCTTCTAATAGTTGATATAAAACATTTGTTTTTAATTCATTACTCAGCTCAAGGTAAGAAGTCTTTAGTTCGTCTTTATTAACAATTAAACTCTCTAAATCTTCTTTAACAGATTGATCTTGCAATAATGAGTCATAAGTATTTTTTAAACGGTCTTGGTAATCGGCCTTGCTGTATGATATTGATATTTCAAGACTGATTTCTTTGTGACCATCTTGTTTTAATTTTTCAATTAGTTTTTGGTGAAAAGAATGTAGAGATGTTTTAATATCCTTTTGACAGGTTATGCAAGGAGGCAGTTCGGTATATAATGCAAATGTTAAATTAGGATTTTCCTTTCTTGCTGCATTATCTAAAATTTCTTTATATAGATTATCGTCAAATTTTTTAATTCTTATTAAAATTACTCTCTCAGAATGGGTGTAAATAATTTTTGAAATATTTTCATTTATGGCACCGGCCTGAAAATAATTTTCTGCAAGGGACATTGCTGATTCATCTTTACCCCTTCTAGCAAAGCAAAGGGGAAGTTGAAAACTATTATATTCTCTGTTAAGAAATATAAGTTGATTATCCCCAGCTTTGTTCGTGTCGCTTAAAACAAATAAGCTGCAAGCAAAGTTTTGTTTTAAAGAATTTATATCAAAACCCTGACTTAATTTTAGTTCTCTAAAATTTTCATTTGTTTTTTGCAGTTCCTCATGGCATCTTTCAAAAATCTCTATAACATTAGACTTATTGCTGAAGTGAGTTTGTGTTCTAGTATCTGACCCCGAGTTTTCGCTTGTAGATGCGGCGCTTAAAAGGTTTTCTTTTGTAGCTTCTTCTTGAGTTGTTGCTGCAGGAGTTAAATTATCTTTCCTCTTTTCTGTTAGCGCAGCTCCCATAGTTGAAGTACATAAAGATTCAGAGAGTTCTAAATTATGTTGTAATAATCTTCTTTCATTTTCTAGTCTAGGTTGAAGTGATTCGTCTTGCTTATTGTGATGTTTTATAAAATCTTTGAAGATTTTATGGGCTAAAGATTCTTCAATAAAATCCATTAATTCTTCTGGATTTTGGCACTCTTTATTGCTATGCTCGAAGAAATATTTAGAGCTGTCGTGAACATCGATTTTAGCTTGTAAATTGCCTAAATTTTCTTTAATTTTTCCTTCAAAAGAAACTTTATTTTGTTCTAATAAATTTCTAATATCTTCGATAACTTGATAAAAGCTTGCTTGCTCTTCACCGTGAACACGTGCTCTATTTAAATTTTTTTGCAGGTTTTTAGATGATTCGACAATTTTATCTTGACTTAATTTAGTCGGGTCTGTGGGGACTTTTTGTTTTGCTAATTTTAATGAGTTATTATTAAGAATTATTGCAAAAGCTTCATCATCGAATTTGAAGATTTTTTGGCTAGTTTTATTTTTGTTTTTAACATAAAAAATATTGTCTAGACCTAGAGAGGTTGATTTGTTTTTATCTATAGCGAGTAAATTACCTAATAATTCTTTGTTAAATCCTTCTTTTATATGATATAGTTTATCATGTTCAACTCCATCGCTATCAGTGACACAGATTTTTATATATTCAGGTATCTGATATTGTTCTGGAGAGTTTTTGATTTTAATTAATGCATCCAATATTTGCTTTTTGGATTGAAAATTTATTTGCGAAAGATCAATTACCCTTTTTTCTCGATTGTAGATAAATTTAAGTGGCTTGTTTAATTTTTGCTCAAAATTATCTATCAAGTTGCCTTCTTGATCAAGAAGATCTTCTAAATTTAATGTCTCTGGGTGTTTGGTTTGATCAAAATAGTCGCAATCTGATATATATTGTAATATTACTTCCCATTCTGGGTTAAGATTATTTTTTAAAACATAGAAATTATCTAGGGTTTTATAATTCCTACCCTCTTCGAGATCTTGAAGATTTTTCTCTATTTTCTTGAAAGCTTGCTGAGCATTTTCTGATTTGTTTTCTGAATCAAAATCATGTATAAAATTATATTTTTTTGCTAATTCTTCCAGAAAGTGCAGTTTTTTATATTCTATTGATTCAATATTATAATTATATTGAGTTTTTTTCTTTTGACTTTTTTCAATTACTTCTTGGGTGCTATTGCTTTTTACATCAAGTTCTTCTGATAATGAAGTACATAAATTTAGTAAATATTGCCTTATAAAATGGCAATTTAGAATTAAATTTTTAACTGCATAATATTTGATATATTGTTCAAAACTAACTAGCATTGGTAATTCGTCAATTACCTCATTTCGCTTTCTAATATTTTCTATTTCTGATCTTAGTATATTATGAACACCTTGGATGTCGTGATATTGATACTTAGTATTTGGCACTTAAAATTTATAATTTGCTGTTATGTTTTGTAGCAAATTGTATCATTTTTAAAAAAAATATGCAAATATTAATTTTTATATTGACATTAATTTCAGAAATTTAACCTCTTCCTTTTACGGGCTCATCATCAATATCGGCTAGATATCCAACATCAATTGGCTCAAATACAGCTTTAGGACTAATTTCAAGATAAGAATTTCGAGGTTGTACTGGATTTCTTTGGATTGTTTTATTTGTAGAATCTTTAATAATTTTTTTTGCCCTTTCATTGTATTGATAGTTTTCATCTTCTGAATCACTGTCGATAGTTAATAATGAAATTTCTTGTGCAAAATTATCTAATAACATACCCTTCAGCCAAAAAATATATGGATCATCTTCACAATTACCAATAAAATATTTTAGCGCTTCAGTGTTTACTTTTACATTTTTTGATTCAAATTTATATCTAATAAGCTTTACAAATTTTACTGATTCTTTATCGTTAATATCTGATCCCAATAAATCTAAAATTCTTTTAGCGAATTCTTCTTTTATATTTTGCCAATTTTCATCATTAAATGTTTTAATTAAAAATTCTTTTTCTTGATCATTAAGCTTCTCAAATTCTTCTTTAGTCAAAAAAGGCAGTGATTGATTATTATCCATAGATTATAAAGTAACTAGAAATTTTGTAAGAGGTTTTATATCAACT
Organism: Alphaproteobacteria bacterium; assembly: GCA_030835905.1. Lineage (GTDB taxonomy): Bacteria > Pseudomonadota > Alphaproteobacteria > Rickettsiales > UBA1997 > UBA1997. The sequence goes on along the minus strand of JAURQX010000009.1, from coordinate 1,938 downwards.
AACTCCGCTTTTTAAGCAGTCATGAATATGGATTATGCCTTTAACTATTTTTTCTTGATCAACTACAAACAAGCTGGTAATTGATTTTTGGTTCATCAAAGCCAAGGCCTCAACTGCCAAAGAATTATCTTCAACAGTTAGTGGATTTTTGGTCATAATTTCAGCAACATTTTTGTTTAGCATATTTTCTTCGATATGCCTTCTAATATCGCCATCAGTTATTATACCAATTAATTTTTGTGATTGATCAACAATACCAGTGCAACCAAGGCATTTTTTGGTCATTTCGATTAAGGCTTCAGACAGTTTGCAATCTTGGCTAGTTAATGGTAAATCATTGCCACTTCGCATAAGATCTTTAACCTTGATAAAGTTTGACCCCAACTTGCCTCCTGGATGAAACACGCCAAAATGTTCCTTGTTAAAGCCTCTAGCGTCAATCAAACTAACAGCTAGAGCATCGCCAAGTGCTAGCATCATAGTGGTTGAGGTGGTTGGTGCATTTACTAAATTTGCTTCAGCAATAGCTGGCAAAACTAAAGCTATATCGCTAGCTGAAGTTAATTCAGATTCAAGTCGGCGAATTATGCCAATAATCGGAATCGAGAATCTTTTGCAGTAATAAATTATGTCTTTTAATTCTTTAGTTTCGCCAGAATTAGACAATAAAATTACCACATCTTGATTAGTTACCATGCCTAAATCACCATGACTAGCTTCACCAGGGTGAATAAAAAATGAAGGAGTGCCAGTTGAGGCAAAAGTTGCTGCAATTTTTTTGGCGATATGACCTGATTTACCCATGCCGCTAACAATTACTCGACCTTTGCAATTTAAAATAAGATCAATAGCTTTGACATATTCTTCTCCAAAAAATTCTAGCAAAGCCTTCAAGCCACTAATTTCAGTTTCTATGGTCTTAATTGCAGATTTTATATAAGAATTTTTCTCTTGCATAATCCTTTAATAAAATTTTTATTAACTGAGTAAAATTAAAAAACAAAAACCATAAACAATATGAGCTTAAAAGAGCAAGAAGTTTTACAAGAATTTATCGATGCCAAGGCTATTTTAAAAGGTCATTTTATTTTGTCCTCAGGCTTACATTCTGATACCTATATGCAATGCGCTAGAGTCTTGATGGATCCAGTGCGAGCTGAAAAATTATGCCAAGCTTTGGAGCAAAAGATCAGAAAACAGTTAGCAAATAATATGCCAGATATTGTAGTTGCGCCAGCAATGGGCGGAGTAATTATTGGTTATGAAATGGCGCGTCAACTTGAAATCCCAGGGATTTTTTGTGAAAGAGTTAATGGCGTTTTTGAATTGAGGCGCGGTTTTGAATTAAATAAAAATCAAAAAGTTTTGATTGTTGAAGATGTTTTAACGACTGGCAAATCATCGCTTGAAACTTTCGAGCTAGTAAAAAAATTTGGCTGTGAAATAGTTGGTGAAGCTTGTTTAGTTGATCGAAGCCAAGATAAAAATATTTCTCAAAAACTTGGCGTTCCATTAATTTCGCTACTTGAAATTGAGGTTAAAACTTTTGGTCAAGATAATATTCCACAAGAATTAAAAAGTATCGAAGCAATCAAGCCTGGTAGTAGATTTTTGAAATAATCTATTATAAAGACATCTCACAGATCAACAAATTTTAGTAATTTTACTTACAAATATTTTTAATTTTTGTAGTAATACTATTTTCACAAATTAAGTATCTAATTACTTCATATTTATTGTTTTTAGATTTAGTTCTAAAGCTTGAAATATCAAGGATGTTACTTCACTTTATAACTAAAAAGACCCCTGCAAATCAACGAATTTTAGTAATTTTGTTGTTATTTTAATTTTTTAAATTCACGTATATCTTGATACGCTAAAATTTAAAAAATATAAAATGCCTAAAAATTCCTCAAAATTGGTTGATTTGCAGAGGTC
>JAURQX010000008.1 GCA_030835905.1 Alphaproteobacteria bacterium | reverse complement strand
CTTTAAGCTCAGTGATATCTTTAGGAGGATCAAAAATAAACATAGTTTAATTAATTAAAGATTGAAATAAATCAGCATCTTCATCTTTATCCAAATGTACCATTAAAGATACATTGCATTATTGTATCATAAAATAAACTTTTTGTCAAAGGTGAATTTATATCAGTTTTCAAGCTAGAATGGTGATATTTTACTTACCAAAAAAAGAGCAAAAACTAGCCAAAATAATAAAATGAAATAATTAGCCACCCATTTTTTTAATTATGCCCAAAAATTTTAAGATAGACGGTTTTTAAAATCTTGATAGCCAAATTCTTTAATAACTTTATAATTTTTGCCATCAAAAACGGCTAAAGATGGTAATTTAACGCCGTTAAAAGTGTTATTTTTAACGAAGCTATATTGCATCATGTCGCTAAAAATAACTTTGTCGCCAATTTTTAACTTATCTTTAAAACTGTAGTTGCCGATAATATCGCCAGTTAGGCAAGTACTACCACCAAAAATATATTGATATTGATAATTATCATCACTGCCAATTACATTTGGGCGGTAAGGAACCTCAAGTACATCAGGCATGTGACAAGTTGCTGAAGTATCAAGGATAGCGATTGGTGTTTCTTTGTTTTCAACTATGTCAATAACTTCACTAACTAAGTAACCAGCCTCATAAACCACAGTTGCACCTGATTCAATAATGATTTTTAAATTATATTTATCTTGGATTTGATTAATTGCTTTGATAAGATTTTGAGTGTTGTAATTTGGGTGAGTGTAATAATGACCACCACCAATATTGAGATATTTTATTCTTTTAAGTAAGTGACTCATTTTTTGATCAATGTGATTAATCAAGGTTAATGATTCATGATCAAGATTTTCACAAAGATTATGAATATGCAGAATGTCGATTTTATTTAAGGTGTCATCGTTAATTTCTTCAATTTGAACTCCAAAACGCGAATTTTTAGAAGATGGATTGTAAAGTTGGTTATTTTTTACTAAATTAATTTGTGGATTAACACGAAGTCCGATATTTTTGGTTTTTCGATCAGTTTTACTATAAAATTTTTCAAGCTGATTAACTGAATTAAAGTAAATATTATCAGATATTTTAATTATTTCGTCAATTTCGTCTTCTTTATAGGCTGGGCTATAAACATGAATTTCTTTGCCAAATTCTTCACGATCTAATCTTGCTTCATAAATACCACTGGCAGTAGTGCCATCAAGAATTTGGGCAATTTGGGGATATATGGAAAACATTGAAAAGGCCTTGGTAGCAAGAATTATTTTGCAACCAGTTTCGTCCTTGATTTTTTTGGCAATTGCTAAATTTTCTTTAATTTTAGGCAAATCGGCAACATAGCTTGGGGTTTTGATCTGATTTAGTGGAAGATTGATGGAATTTAGCAAATTATCCATTAATTAGATGCTATAATTCTTTCACATGCCACTCCAAGCCTTGCTTGGCAAGCTCTTCTAAAAAAGGATCTGGATCAAATTCTTCAACATTTTTAACACCATTACCTGTCCATGATTTTTTGGCAAACATGATAGCAGCTGTGGCTGCAGGTACACCGGTGGTATATGAAACTGCTTGGCAGTTAAGCTCTTGATGAGATTTTTCATGGCTACAAACATTATAAATGATGATTTTTTTGTTTTGGCCATCTTTAACTCCCTCTATGATGCAGCCAATTGAAGTTTTTCCAGTGTAATTTTCAGATAAAGATGAAGGTTCAGGAAGTAATGCTTTTAAGAATTGCAGAGGGATTATTTTTTTACCTTCAAATTCAACCTCATCAATTCTTGTCATACCAACATTTTGTAAAACTTGAAGATGTTTGATATATTCATCGCCAAAAGTCATCCAAAAGCGAATTGATTTTAGGGTAGGGATATTTTTTACTAAAGATTCAAGCTCTTCATGATAAATTAAATAGGCTTTTTTAGGGCCAACTTCTGGGAAATTGATATCTTTTGAAATTGATAGCGGGTAAGTTTCTAGCCATTTACCATTTTCATAATATTTACCTTTTTGCGTGATTTCTCTGATGTTAATTTCGGGGTTAAAATTAGTGGCAAAAGCTTTGCCATGATCTCCAGCATTGCAATCAATAATGTCGATGTGATGAATTTCATCAAAAAGATGTTTCTTTGCATAGGCGCAAAAAACTCCAGTAACTCCTGGGTCAAAACCACAACCTAAAATTGCCAGAATATTATTGTCTTTATATTTTTGGTCAAAAGCCCATTGCCAGCTATATTCATATTTAGCCAACTCTTTTGGTTCATAATTTGCAGTGTCAAGATAGCTAACTTTTGTCTTCAAACAGGCTTCCATAATTGGTAAATCTTGGTAAGGAAGCGCCATATTGATCACCAAATCTGGTTTTATTTGTTCGATTAAATTAATGACATCATTAATATTGTCGGCATCAATTTGTGAAATTTCGATAGGAGAATTGCACTCGTCCTTAACTTTTTGACATTTATTAATTGATCTACTTGCTAGATGAATATATGAAAAAATGTCGCGATTTTTAGCGCATTTTTTGGCAACAACTGAGCCAGCAGCTCCGGCACCTATAATCAATAGTCTGGTCATTTAAAATAAAGTAAAAATTATTAAAAATTATAAATAAATTTATGAATCTAAATGCTCAAAATTTAATACCAATTATCGCGGTTAATTAGCCACTCAGGTACAATATTTAAGACCTCTCACAAATCAACCAATTTTGAGGAATTTTTAGGCATTTTATATTTTTTAAATTTTAGCGTATCAAGATATACGTGAATTTAAAAAATTAAAATAACAACAAAATTACTAAAATTTGTTGATTTGCAGGGGTCTTTTTATGAGAATAAAATTTAGAAAAAACCGCCTGTATCGGGATATAAAAAAGTTTTTTTTCTAAATTTTAGACCAAAAAGAAAAGCATATATAACCTTTGTTAACAATGCCTAAATATCATAATTCTTTGAAAAAGAATATTAATCAATTTATTTTTTGTGTTTTGATTAACCAGTGCATAAACTACATTAACATAGCTTGCGCAAGAATTAACAGATATTGTTAAGATAGTCTATTAACATTGTCTAGTATTAACATAAAATCTTCTTCCAAAGCCTTAAATTTAACAATTTTATAGTTATTTATAGCCTGATTAATTTCTCTGACATCAAGATTATTAATTGCTGATAAGCCGTCATTTCCAATAATTTTTTTGTTGCCTATCCATATTATTCTATCGACTTTATAATCTTTAATAAACTGGGTTGCAATATTTGATCCACCTTCAACTAAAAGCGACTTAATTCCGAATTGATAAATTTTGTTTAAATATTCATATTCATTTTCAAAAGTAATATGATTTAAATTTTGATTGAAAGATTTAATCTTGTTAAATTTTTCAATATTTTGCCAAGAATTTGGTGATATTAAGTAAATTTCTGCATTTTCTTGCGAAAAAATCTGTAAATTATGATCAAAATCCATTTTTTGGCTTAAGATAAATATTTTTGGTGAATGGGATTCAAGATTTTTTAAGCGACAATTTAATTGTGGATTATCAATCCTTAAAGTATTGGCTCCAACCAATATTCCATCGTAAGAAGCTCTTAAAAAATGACTATATTCTCTAGCGCCTTTACTGGTAATCCATTTGCTATCAAAATTTTTAGTAGCAATTTTACCATCTAGCGAAGTGGCAATTTTTAAAGTTACAAAAGGTCTTTGATATTTTTGACTGAATTGAAAAAAATGATTTATTTTCTGAGCTTTTGAAGTTAATATATTGGTTACTACCTCAATATTATGCTTTCTAAGTTTTTCAATTGATTTTCCGTTAATTTGTGGATTTGAGTCTTTGGTACCAATTACAACTCTAGAAATATTATTTTTTATTATATAATCGCAACATGTAATTCCGTTGTGATCATTCTTACAACAAGGCTCGAGGCTCACATACAAAGTTGATTTTTTAAGGGTTTTTTTATCAGCAACTTTATCAATAGCAATTTTTTCAGCGTGCGGTCGACCACCCTGATTGGTAACTCCTGTGGCAATTATTTTATTGTCATATGCAATTACGCAACCCACTGATGGATTTTTGCCGGTAATGCCATAATTTTTGTGAGATAAATTAATGGCATAATTCATAAATTTTATATCGTAATCTTTTTTCATTAAAAAATACCTTTTTTCTTGCTTTTTTAAGCATTAAATGCAATGACAGAACTAGAAATAGTTAATGCTTGTCAAGCATCATATAGACTGCATTAAAGATTGGCAAGAAAAATTTGCTTTTAAAAATTATTTAAAAAATTAGCAGATATTTGTAAAGTTTGACAAATAAAATAAATTTTAAAAGTAAATTTATAAGGTAATGAACCTAGATTATGTATTCTAATGCTGGTTTTGGTTTAGAAGATAAGTAACTTGATTATGAATTATTTTTAAATAATGAAGCAAAAAGATAAATCTTGCGCTTGTTGCTGGATGTCGGTTTTATGTTTGTTTTTATTGCTGTTTTCTTGCAAAACTGATGAAGTTTATTTGTACGACAGCTCAGATTTTTTGCCAGGAAGGCAAAGAGCTGTTGATCCTTATAGAGCAAATAGCTATCGACAGCAACCATATAGTAATTATGGCAACTACCCGCCAAACTCTCGTTCTTATAGTAACCCCTATGAAATTAGGCAGGGCGGCTATTATCCTTATTATGATACTGAGAGATATTATGTTCCTCCTTCTTACTATAGAAATGTAGAGCCTAACTATAATTCTGGTGGAGCAAGTAGTAAGTACTAGATTTCCTCAATAAGATTTTTTATCAGCTATCAGAGACATAAAATTTTCGCAAGTTGCTTTTGACCCCTTTAAAATAAAAAAATCCAGTTTATATAAGATGTTTTAAAATAATATTTTTTACATTTATAAAAATTTTATAAACCTAAAGATGTTTTGTTTAAATTTGAGTCGTGCTGTCTTAATATCGCTTATGGTTTTTATTACTTTTTCTTGCTCAACAGATGAGTATAGAGATTATCTCTACGATCTTCCTGGTTTTGATCCGGGAACTAGACCAAGGAAATTTAGCGATCAAAGATTTGAGGGTCGGGGTTTACGATTTGAAGAGTTTTATAATAACGGCCAAGATATTGATGAAGCCGCCTTATCTAATAAGGTCAGAAGCGATCAATATAGACAGCAATATATTGATCGCAGTACCGCAAGATCAAGATCTATGTATAATCCAAAATCACAAATACCTAGAAATACAGCTAACTCAAGATTTTATAATAATCCATATGAAAATCCAAATCCTGATTTTTATCCATCAGGCGATATTGAGAGATACTATGTTCCACCTCCTTATTATCAAAATATTGAACGTTCTTATGCGGTACCAGCAGCACCAGAAACAAAGTTTAGATCTTATTAAGAGAGAAATTATTTTTACTTAAATACTAATACCAAATCCAATCTTTAAATAAACTATAGTAAGTTAACCCATATTCTTCAATTCAAAAGATTACTAAAAATAAGACCACTGCAAATCAACGAATTTTAGTAATTTTGTTGTTATTTTAATTTTTTAAATTCACGTATATCTTGATACGCTAAAATTTAAAAAATATAAAATGCCTAAAAATTCCTCAAAATTGGTTGATTTGCAGGGGT
>JAURQX010000007.1 GCA_030835905.1 Alphaproteobacteria bacterium | reverse complement strand
AAATTCACGTACATCAGTGTACGCTAAAATTCCAAAAATTTTTAATGCCTATAAATTACTCAAAATTTGATTGTTTCGAAAGAAGTCTAAAGAAAAATCTCTTTGTTAAAACTCAAATACTGCGATATTTTCCTTTTAATTTTTAGTGTTGATTTAAATAAATGATCGTGTAAGGTTGATTGATACTGGGTCAATCTTAAATTATACCAAAGTCCGAATTTGTTATTAAAGATGAATTTTGGTATTAATATAAATCTGCCTTTGTCTTTGGTTATAATCTGCTAAGGATTGATTCTATATTCATTTCTTGGAAAGCCTTCCATAAATCTTCCTATTTTTTATAGCAATGCCTAAAAACTTTCTTTTTACCTCGGAATCGGTGTCGGCTGGACATCCAGATAAAATTTGCGATCAAATTTCTGATGCTTTAGTTGATGAATATTTGGCACAAGATCCATATTCACGTTTAGCTATTGAGACCTTTGCAACTACAAATAATATAATTGTTGGTGGCGAAATTAGAGCTCCTGAAATCAGTAAAGAAAAGATCGAGGCTAGAATTCGTCAAACTGTCAAAGATATAGGCTACGAACAAGATGGTTTTCATTGGCAGAACCTTAAAATTACCAATCTTATTCATGAGCAATCAAAAGATATAGCGGTTGGGGTTGATGCTTCTCACAATAAAGAAGAAGGTGCGGGGGATCAAGGAATCATGTTTGGTTATGCATGCAATGAGACTGAAAAATTAATGCCAGCTCCAATTTATTATGCTCATCGAATTTTGCATAATATTGAAATTGCGGTAAGAAATAAAAAACTTCCGCCTTTAGGACCAGACGCCAAAAGTCAGGTTACGCTGATTTATGAAGATGGAAAGCCAATCAAGGCTAAGACGGTTTTAGTGTCGATCCAACATCCAAAAGGTTTTAGTCAGGCTCAAGTTAAAGAATTAATCAAGCCTTATGTTGTTAGTTCGCTGCCTAATGGTTGGATGTGTGACAATCAAAATTTTTTGGTCAATCCAACAGGTATTTTTGTAATTGGTGGTCCTGATGGTGATGCGGGCTTAACAGGTCGCAAAATTATTGTTGATACTTATGGTGGTGCTGCGCCTCATGGTGGCGGTGCTTTTTCTGGTAAAGATCCAACCAAGGTTGATAGGTCAGCTGCTTATATGGCAAGGTATTTGGCTAAAAATATTGTGGCGGCAGGTTTAGCAACTCGTTGTACAATTCAGCTTTCTTATGCAATTGGCGTTGCTAAACCACAATCACTTTATGTTAATAATCACGGCACTGGAGCAAGGGGTGAAGATTTGGTTAAGATAATTGATCATCTAGTTGATCTTACTCCTAAAGGAATTCGAACTCATTTGGGTCTTAATAAGCCGATTTATCACAGAAGTGCTGCCTATGGCCATTTTGGTCGAAATCCAGATAGTGATGGCGGCTTTTCTTGGGAAAGAACTGATCTAGCTGAAGAGTTGAAGAAAGCGATTTGAAGGCTCGTTAAATTAAAATTTAATCTTGCTTATTAACCCGGGCGCTAAATATAAGACTTGTGTCAACTATTTAGCGATTGGGTTAATAAATATAGAAGCATTAAATGACTTTAAGTCGTTGTTGTTAATGGTGTTTTGCGCTCTATTAAAACCTTCATTAATGAGCGCTGTCAAGAGTTGCGTAAAGTTAACTTTATCTTTTTTTGCTTGCCACAAGTAATAGCCTAAAGATCCTGGAAGTGGGTTTATTTCGTTAAACCAAATTTCTCCGGTCTTTTTATTACATAAGAAATCAATTCTTGGTGCGCCATTACCTTTTAAAATAGCAAAAGCTTTTTTGGCTGATTCCTCTATAAAACTAGATTGATCTTTAGTTAGTTTGGGGTTTAAGGTTCGAGATGCAGACGCCATTCCTTCAGAGTTAGGAACTGATAATTTATTATCAAAATTATCGCCACTTGATAGATATTTATCCTTAAAACTTAAAAATTGATTATCATTTTTAGGCTCTTCAATTGCTGAAACTTGAATTTCATTGCTTAAAGCTTTGGTGACGGCAATATTATATTCAACCAAATTTTCAACAAAAGGTTCAATAATAGCAGTATTATCTAATTTAAAAATTTGTAAAAGTGCAGCGTAAAGCTCCTCTTTATTATCAACTTTTTCTACGCCGATGCTACTTCCAAGATTGCAAGGTTTGACAATTGCTGGAAATTTAACCTTTATATTTTTTAATAGATCTTTTTGACTAATAGATTCGCTAATTGTTGGTTTTTCAATAATTACATCTTCAAGAACATTAATTTTATTGTGACGCAAAATATTTTTGGTGGTTATTTTGTTCATAAAAATTGCACAAGAAAAGTGATCAGGTCCAGTAAATGGGATCTTGGCACTGGCCAATGCTCCTTGAATTTGGCCATTTTCGCCAGCTCCGCCATGAAGGGCTAAGAGGGCAATATCAAAAAAAAGCTTTTTATTTTTACCAAAGATACAGTTTTTTTGGATAGTAAAATATGGCTTATCTTTAAAATCTTGACCTAAATCAAGAGTAATTTTTGTTAGTCTATCTTTATCTTCTTTTGAAAAATGATAGTTCTTGCGATTTAATAAATCTTGTCCACTAAACCATTGCCCGTCTTGATCAAGATAAACCGGAATAGCATTGTAAAGTGAAGAATCTATAGCTTCAATAATTTGTAGGCCAGTTAAAATGCTTACATCATGTTCTGGCGAAACTCCGCCAAAAAATACGGCAATTGTTTTTTTTATCATATTTGTAAATTTTTAACTATTTTTTGAGAAATATTTGAGTTCTTGATAATTTTTTGAGCATTTTTTAGAGATTGGTTCAGTAAATTTTGGTCAGTTAATAAATTTTCAACAATTTCCAAAAGTTCTGAATTTGATTTTGCTATAAAACATCCATAATTATTTTCCAAATTTTGATAAATATTATTGAAATTAAAGAAATTATGACCACTTACAACTGCGCAATCAAGCTTGATTGCTTCATAAGGATTGTGGCCACCAATTTTAGCTAAAGATCCGCCAATAAAAGCAAAATCAGCTAGTTTGTAGAACAATCCAAGTTCACCAATACTATCTACTAAATAAATGTCTTTATTAATATCAATTTTTTGATTTTTGCTTCTTATAGCAAAGCGAAATCCAGTTAATAATTTTGATATTTCTGAACTGCGATTAGGGTGCCTGGGAACAATTATTGTTAAAAGATTTGGAAACTTAGTTTTTAATTTTTGGTGACAATCTAAAATAACTTCCTCTTCATTTTTGTGGGTGCTAGCTGCTAAAAATATTTTTCTATTTTTAGTGGCGGATTTAAGTTTTTTTAGTTTCTTTTCATCAAAAGAAAGAGGATTGCTTTGAGATTTTAAATCTCCTAAAAACAAAACTTCTTTAGCTTTAAGCTGTTCAAACTTTTTTATGTCACCTTCATTTTGTACAAAGATTTTTTTAAATTTATCAAAAATTTTGCAAAAAAGAAATTTCTGTAAAAAAATCCAAAATTCAAAAGATTTTTGTGAAATACGAGCATTTACCAAATATATCTCAATGCCCAATTTGTGGCTTTCGTTAATAAAGTTTGGCCAAATTTCTGATTCAACAAAAATAGCCTTTTTAAATTGCCAAAACTCAAGAAAGCTTCTGACGACATAAAGAAGATCAGCCGGTAAGAATTGATGAATTAATCTATTTTGATAGTTTTCTAGCTTACTTTCAACAATTTGTGCTGAGGTCAAGGTGGTTGTGGTTAATACGATCGAGATATTTTTATCTTGTTTAAAAATTTCGTCAATTAGAGTAAAGGCTGAGTTTACTTCTCCTACACTTACAGCATGGACCCAAATAATATCAGCATCTGGCCTTATATGATTAGTTTTGGCAAAACGTTGTGAAAAACTAATTTTGTTTTCTTTGCCTTTGAGAACTCTAAAGATGAGCCAAACTTCAATAATAGGAAAAGCGATGACAGACAAAGCTTTATAAATAGTTAACATCCGCCAGCAGATTTAATGAATATTTTTTTTAATTTTGGTATTTTATTAACTAAGGACAAGCCAATTTTTCTAGAAATTGATAGGGTGATATTTTTATTTTCAAATAATGAATTTAAAATATCAGTAGCAATAGCCATTTTTTGACAATTAAATCTTGCCTTTGAGTTAAATTGATCAATCAAGTTTTGCGAATCAAGATCAAGGCCATTTAGCAAATTTTCCTTGATAAGTTTTTGTAGAATCTGTATTGAAGAAATTGCTAAATTAAAACCCTGTCCGGCAATTGGGTGGACTCCGCATGCAGCATCTCCAATTAAAAGCATTTTTTGGTGATAAAATTGACTAGCCTCAACTAGAGTTAAGGGATAAGAAAATTTTTGAGAGATATTCTTAATCTTACCAACATCATTGTTAATTTTTTTACTTAGTTGATTGATAAAATTTAGCTCATCTAATGCTAAATAAGCTTCAAGATCTTTACTCTGAACAATCCAAACAATCGAAGATTTGTTTTGCTGTTTAAGTGGTAGGATTGCTAAAGGGCCAGTGTTGTAAAATTTTTCATAAGCAACATTGTTATGAGGATTTTGATGTTCAATATCAAAAACTATGGCAGTTTGTTGGTATTTTTTGACAATTGTATGAATTTGAAATTTTTCTCGTAACTTGGAAAACCTACCGTCACAAGCTAAAATTAATTTAGCGTGAAGTTCTTGATTATTGTTTAAAATTATTTTGCAGCAATCTTCAAATTTTACTTCTTTATAAGAATGTGGGCAAAAGATAGTAATATTTTTGGTTTGTAAAACCTTGTCGCGCAAAGCGTTGTGAATATGATAGCTCTCAATGATTTGGCCTAGCTGCTTATTTTTTTTATCAACTTGCGATCCAAAAAAGTCTAGAATAAAAGGTGAATCAGAATCGCTGATTTTAATATCTTCAATTTTGCCAGCATTTTCTTGTAATCTATCATAAATACCAATTTCTTGGAAAAATTTGAGTGAAGATGATGAAATAGCATAACCACGACCATCGCTTTGACGATTGTTGTTTTTGATATCAGTTTTTTCAACGATAGCAATTTTGATATTTGAAGAAATTTGTGCCAAAGCCAAGCTGGTTGTAAGTCCAGCAAATGAACCGCCAATAATTAAAATGTCAAAATTATTATTTGCCATCGACCTTTAAAAGCTTGTAAGTTATACCATCTTTCAATGCTTCAAATGATGCGTAAACAATGTTTTGAGAAACGCCGATTGTTGTCCATTTGTTGCCATTTTTATCTCCAAACTCAATCAAAACCCTAGTTATTGCTTTGGTACCATCGGATGGATTAACTATTCTAACCTTGTAATCACTCAAGTGTATTTCTTTTAGTTGAGGATATTTTGTAGACAATATCTTTCTTAATGCTAAATCAAGCGCGTTAACTGGCCCATTGCCAGTAGACTCGCTAAAAAAAGTCTTGTTATCAATTTTAATTTTAATTGAAGCTTTAGAAGAGCTTTTGATTTTATTTTCCCCTAAATATTCAACATCATTTGTAGTATCAAAGTTTACTAAACTGAACAAATCTTTTGTATTAAATAAAATTTTATGAGCTAAAATTGCAAAGCTAGCATCAGCTACATCATAAGAATAACCTTTAGCTTCAAGAGATTTTACTTCTTTTACCAAATTTGTTATATGGCTTGATATTTTTTTGTCATCAAAATCAATGTTAATTTCTTTTAAGCGGTCAATGATATTTGATCTGCCAGCTTGATCTGAAACCACAATAAATCTTTTATTGCCTAACCTTTCTGGTTTTGTGTGTTCGTAGCATTCAGGATTTTTGGTAACCGCTGATACGTGAAGGCCGCCCTTATGTGCAAAAGCATATTTGCCAACATAAGGTGCAAAATCATTACGTTCATGACCAATTAAGTCGTCTAAGTAATGTGAAACACTTTTTAAGTTTTTAAGCTGAGTATCATTGATGCCAACGTCAAATCCCATTTTTAATATTAAAGTCGGAATTATTGAAGTTAGGTTAGCGTTACCGCATCTTTCACCGATGCCGTTTATTGAACCTTGAACCTGCCTAACACCTGCTTCAACTGCAGCAATTGAATTGGCAACTGCTTGACCAGTATCGTCGTGACAGTGAATTCCTAAATTCTCACCAGGAATTTCTTTGATAACTTGCTTGATGATTTCTTTGATTTCGCTTGGTAGACTGCCACCATTAGTATCGCATAATATAATCCAACGCGCTCCTGCTTTTAAGGCGCATTTTATTACATCCAAGGCAAATTTTTTATTTGATTTAAAGCCGTCAAAAAAATGCTCGGCGTCAAAAACAGCTTCTTTGTTATTTTCAACAATATATTTAATTGAGTTTTCAATCATTTGCAGATTTTCTTCTTTTGAAATGTGAAGGGCGTGGGTTAGGTGAAAGTCCCAAGATTTACCAACAATACAAACTGTATCGGTATTTGAGTTGATTATAGCATTTAAACCCGGATCTTCATCAGCAGATAAATCTCGACGGTGAGTCATGCCAAAGGCGCTAAATTTTGAATTTTTAAGCTTAGGTAGTTTTTTAAAAAACTCATCATCGGTTGGATTTGCTCCGGGCCATCCTCCTTCGATATAATCAAAGCCTAGCTCATCTAATTTCTGGGAAATGGTAATTTTATCGCTTAGACCAAAATTAATGGTGCTAGTCTGAGCGCCATCTCTTAAGGTTGAATCGTAAATATAAACTCGATTTTTTTTATTGGTCATTTAGTAATAGTTAAGTTGATTTTCTGATATTTACACCAACACCACTTGAAGTTAAAGCCTATAAGAAGAAAATTGTAAGACCCAGCAGTGAGCAAAGTAAAGAAAAAAACCAAAAAATTCTAACAACTTTTTTTTCAGGCCAGCCTAATTTTTCAAAGTGATGGTGAATTGGCGCCATTAAAAATAATCTCTTTTTTCTTATTTTGTAAGATGAAACTTGTAAAATAACCGATAAAGATTCTATAACAATAAGCAAGGCTATAAAAAAGAAAATAAATTCTTGTTTTATGATAACTGCTATCAAACCCAAAGATGATCCAATTGCCAAACTACCAACATCGCCCATAAATATTTTTGCGGGCTTTAGATTAAAAATTAAAAATCCCAAAATTGCACCAATTAAAGAACTGCAAAAAATGATAATTTCAGAGCTATCCTTAATATAAGGCACCTTGAAATGATTAGCTAGATCTTGATTTGAGATAATATAAGTTAAAATTATTAAGGAAATTAGAGTAATAATCGCTGGAATTGAAACCAATCCATCAAGACCGTCTGTTAAATTTGTACCATTAGCTGAACCGATAATTACAAAGCTGATAAATAATATAAAAAACCAAGAAAAAATTTCTAGATTATAACCATCACCAATTGCAAAAAAAATAATATTTTCGCTATGAACTGGATTTATTTTTCCTAAAAATAAAAACGCCAAACCAATAATTACAAATTGCAAAACCAGCTTATAAGAGCCGCGAAATCCTTGAGGATTTTTGTAAATTATCTTTATTAAATCATCAGCTAAGCCAATTCCGGCAAAAGTCACAAAAACTAATAACAAAATTTTAATATAATCATTACTGTAATCGCCAAAAATTAGGGTTGTAATTATGGTAGATATCACAATAAAAATGCCACCCATAGTTGGTGTGTTTTTCTTTTCTTTTATATGATTTAAAGGACCATCACTGCGAATTGGTTGTAATAATGATTTATTATTTTTAATAAAAATAATATAAAATTTAATAGAGATTGCGCAAATCAAAAATGAGATAAGGCACGAGCTGATAAATTGTAAAAAAATATCGTTGAAAAGGATCATTTTATCTAACCGCCAGATGTTCTTGATGTTTCACTTGCGTTAAGGCCAATTGCAGGAGGGGCATTAACTTGACCTCCTGCAGTAAGATGCTCAAGATCAAACCCTTTGCCAACTGGATTTTGGTTATTGAGTTCGTTACCGCTACCAATTTTTCCAGGTTCAAGCATTGGTCCTAATATATTTTCGAATGGATTTCTTTCAAATGCGCTTTCTAATTTTTTAAAAATATCGTTAACGCCAGATCCGGCCCCTTTGCCAACAACGCTTTCATTCATAATTCCATTAGATAGCACTTCATCAATTAAGGTAGGGTTACTACCTGTAATTGAAGATCCTATTCCTGAAGATCCACCAGTGATCGCGCTTGAAAATTTAGGATTTGCCGAGTGCTGATCCATTGATACCAACATTCCTGAATTAATTCCATCTGACATAAATAAAAATTTTATTATTACTTAGTATCCACTGCAGCAATTGCTGCCATATTTAAAATATCATTAATCGATGATCTCATTGTAACAATTTGTACAGATTTTTCAAGTCCATTTAATATAGGGCCAATTACCGTGCATTCGCCAACTTGCTCTAAAAGCTTGGTTGCAATGCTTGCTGAATGCAATCCTGGGCAAATTAAGATATTAGCAGGTGCAGTTAAGCGACAAAATGGATATTTTGCCATTTTTTCCATATCAAGTGCCACATCGGCTGTCATTTCGCCATCATATTCAAAATCAACTTTCATGCCATCTAAGATTTCTACTGCTTTTTTAATGCGCTCTGATTCAGTTTTTAAGGCTGAACCAAAATTTGAGAATGATAAAAAGGCAACTCTTGGCTGATACCCCATATCACCAACTTTTTTGGCAGTTTGGATGGCAATTTTAACTAAATGCTCAGATGAAGATAGTTCAGAGCAGGCGGTATCTGAAATAAAAATTGTTTTACCTTTAGAAATTATCATTGAAATTCCAAGGGCGATTTTGCCTTTTTCGCTTTTAATGACTTTCCACACATCGGTAAAAGCTTTGCGATAACCACGAGTAAGGCCAGTCACCAAGGCATCGCCATCCCCACAAGCCAACATTGAAGCGCTAAAAATATTGCGATCAGTTTTAACCATGCGCGAGCAATCTGAATATAAAATCCCTTCTCTTTGCAACTTATTGTATAGATAGTCGGTATATTTATTATTTTCGTCAGAAATGGCAGCGTTAAAAATCTCAATACCTTCCTCGCTAATATTTGCCTCATTCATTTGTGTTAAAACTCGATCTTTGCGACCAACTAAAATTGGCGTACCATAGCCATTGTCGCGCCACATTGCCGCCACGCGAATAATTTCTGGCTGTTCACCTTCAGCAAAAATAACTTTTTTAGGTGATTTTTGTAATTGATTAAAGATTAAGCTCATACTATTGACTGTTGGGTCTCGGCGAGCTTGCAATCTAATTTTATAACTTTCCCAATCAATTATTGGCTTTTTAGCAACGCCACTTTCAACCGCTGCCTTAGCGACCGCTACCGGAATTGTTGAAAGCAATCTTGAATCGAATGGGGTAGGGATAATATAGTTAGGGCCAAATTTCATCTCTTTACCACCATAAGCTTTAACTACTTCTTGGGGCACATGTTCTCTGGCAAGTTTCGCCAAAGCTTTAGCGGCAGCAATTTTCATTTCTTCGTTGATTGTAGATGCGTGAACATCCAAAGCACCACGGAAAATATAAGGAAAACCCATAACATTATTAACTTGGTTTTCATAATCGCTTCTACCAGTAGCTATAATTGCATCATCTCTAACTTCACGAACCTCTTCAGGTAAAATTTCAGGGTCAGGATTAGCCATGGCAAAAATTACCGGATTTTTGGCCATCGATTTAACCATTTCTTTAGTAACCGCCCCTTTTACTGATAATCCTAAGAAGATATCGCAATTTTTCATAGCATCTTCTAAAGTGCGATCTGAAGTTTCAGCAGCGTGAGCTGATTTCCACTCATTCATGCCATCGTTGCGACCTTTGTAAATCACGCCTTTAGTATCGCATAAAAGTGCGTTGTTATGTGGAAGGCCCATGGCTTTTAAAAGCTCCAAGCAAGCAATTCCTGCAGCGCCAGCGCCATTAACTACCACTTTAACATCTTCAATTCTTTTGCCAGAAATATGCAAGGCATTGATAATTCCTGCAGCAGAAATAATGGCCGTGCCATGCTGATCGTCATGAAAAACCGGCACATTCATGATTTTGCGCAGTCTTTTTTCAATGATAAAACATTCTGGAGCTTTGATGTCTTCAAGGTTAATCCCGCCCCAAGTTGGTCCTAGATATTTAACGGCATTGATAAATTCTTCTGGATCTTGGGTATCAACTTCAATATCAACTGAATCAATATCGGCAAATCTTTTAAATAAAACTGACTTTCCTTCCATCACTGGCTTTGAAGCAATAGCTCCTAAATTGCCTAAGCCAAGAACTGCTGTGCCGTTAGAAATAACGGCAACATAATTGCCTTTAGCTGTATAATCAAAAGCTAAGTCTGGGTTTTTAGCAATTTCTAAGCATGGAAAAGCTACTCCGGGAGAATAAGCCAAAGCTAATTCGCGTTGAGTATTTAAGGGCTTGGTAGCATGCATGGCAACTTTACCAGGTTGACCTTGCTTGTGAAATTGTAAAGCCTCAGCTTCTCTAGAATTTTGAGCCTCGGACGAATTTTTGTTTACTTCTTTTGTTTTCATAGGAATTGCTTTTTTTTATAAGATAATCTACAATGATGCAAGAAAGCTATTTCAAAAAAAATTATTGTCAAAACTTGTCTTAAAGGAGGTGTAATCAAATTGATAATTAACAAAAACAAATTATTTGAAAAATATATTGGCGATCAAAAATTTTTCGACGACGAGGTAAAAAATCGTCAAATTAATTTTTTGGCGCTGCATCATACCCAGGCAAATTCAGTTAATGAAGCGATTGATTTTTATAAGCAACACGGGGTAAGTCCGCATTACTTGATTGATATTTTTGGACAGATCTTTTTGTTAGTAGATGAGCAATATATTGCTTTTCACGCTGGGTGTAGTTATTGGCGAAAAACTGAAGTACTTAACAATTCTTCAATTGGTATTGAGTTTTTAAGTCGTAATCCATATGAAATTGGCTTTTCAAAAAACCAGATTGATAGTGGTTTGTTTTTATGTATAGAGCTAATAAAGAAATATGATATTAAGCCATATAATATAGTTGGGCACAGTGATATAGCTTATTTCAGTGATACAAAATTATTAGGTCGTAAAGATGATCCATCTCATCTCTTTGACTGGCAATTTTTAGCTAAAAATGGTGTTGGTATTTTTCACGAGGTTGATTTAGAAAAAGACGTTGAGCTTTTTAGGTTTGGGCAAAGAGATCAAAAAATAGGCCATCTGAAACAGTATTTACGAGAGTTTGGATATTTAGTGACCAACTTTGACGAAATTTTTGATGAGGAGATGATATTTTTAGTGCAAGCTTTTAACCGCAGGTTCAATCCTAAAAAATTTGTGCAAAATTCTGAAATTTGGTATTTAAGCTGTGATTTGATTTTGCAAGATTTGCTTAAGCGTTGTTATTAGAAATTTGGCTTTTAAAAAGCCGTTCTTGCTAGAGTTGCAATAATTATTTCTTTAGGCTTTTTCCTTTTTAAAGCCTTGCTACAATTTTCAACAGTGGCGCCGGTTGTTATCACATCATCAAGTAAAAAAATTCTTCTATTTTCAACTAAATTTTGATATTTTTTATTAAGCATAAAAGCTTTTTTCATATTACTTGCTCTTTCTTGCCCTCTTAACTCAACTTGTGGTTTGGTATCTTTATTTCGAAAAATTAAGTCGTGATGAAAAATTGGCTTTTTTGGCAATTTTTTGATCAATTCTTGGCAAATTTTAACACTTTGGTTGAATTTGCGCTGTTTTAATTTATTTGGATGCAGTGGCATTGCCACCAAAATATCATCTTCGGTGATTTCATTTTTTAAGATCGGTAGTAAAGTTTGCGCAATTTTTTTAGCTACAAAGCTTTGATCTAAGTATTTTAAATCAGCAATTATTTTTTTGATGACATAATTATAGCGATAAATGGTTAGAGTGCGATCAAAACTTGGCTTTTTAGCGACGCATTTAGCGCAAAGTGGCTGCATATTTGGAATATCAACTTCAAAAGGAAAAGCGCAAATCGGACAATGTGGTTTGGTGATAAATTGCAATTTCGGCCAGCATTTTTGGCAAAATAAACCATCTTTGTTGATAATCTCATGACAATAAAGACAATGCGCTGGAAAGATAAGGCTAAGGATTTTTTTAAGTAGCATATTAATTATTTAATGAAAAACTCCAAACAACAAAGCAAAGCTTTGTTGGCATAGATTTGATCAATTTAAACAATCCTAAACGATTGTTTAAATCATCAAATCGGTAACTGTGCGCGGTCATCGTTTGCCGTAAAAATTAGCATTAGTCTAAACTAATGCGAAAAAAGTAAAACTTAATGACAATCTTCAATCGTCAACAATTACAGCAAAATCAAATTCGTGCCTTTAAAAATTTTGCGCAATATAATTTTTTGCATCAAGAAATTGGGCAAAGAATGTTAGAAAATTTGGCATTATTAGCTGACGGTAAAAAAGCCAAAAATTATGCAAAAATTTTAGAAATTGGCATTATTGAGAGTTTTTTGCAATCGGCAAAAAATGATGATAATTTTAGCAAAAATGTTGTTTTTAGCCAAGAAAACGCACCAAAAATCACTAAAACAGCAATTTTTGCTAATAAAAATGCAGATTTAATAGTTGATGATGAAGATTTGCATTTTGAAGAAAATTCTTTTGATTTGGTGTTTAGCAATTTGAATTTACAATTTATTAATCAAATCCCGCAATTTTTAGTTAATATTAAAAATATTCTTAAAAAAGATGGCGTTTTCATCGCCTCATTTTTTGGCGAAGAAAATTTAAAAGAGTTAAATCACGCCATGCAAATTAGTGAAAATGAAATTTGCGGTGGCATTTCACCAAGATTGCCGCCAACTATTGACGTTAAAACTGCGGCAATGTTGCTTCAAAAGGCTGGTTTTAAAGATCCGATTTCATCGCTTGAAAAAATTGAAGTGAATTACAAAGAACCAATTTCTTTGTTAAAAGATCTAAAAAATATGGCTTTTGGCAATATTTTGCAAAAAAAATCAAAAAAGTTTTTTACTAAAAAATTATTGCAAAGATTGCTTGAAAATTATCAAAAATTTTATGGAAATGAAGAGAGGGCTATAAAAGCTTCTTTTGAAATTGTAATAATTTGCGGTAAAAAGTAAAAATTATGAATATTTTTAAGAAAATTTTAACATTGGCGTTAATTTTATTGCTTAGTTCTTGTGCCTTATTTAGCGATGTTTACGATCTTGAAACTTTCGATAAAAAAGCACAAAAATCAATCGAAAATTCTGGCGAAAAAATTGAAGTAAAGCCAGTTAAATAAAGATTCTTGCCAATAAAATCATTGCCTCAAACAATAGTATCATTAGAATTGCTAAGGCAATTTGGCTCATGATATCGGGTGGTGTTAAAATTGCTGACACTAAGAAAAAAGCTGCAATCCAATATTTTCTTTTTTTGGTTAGGCTTTCAAGTGT
The DNA here is from genome assembly GCA_030835905.1 of Alphaproteobacteria bacterium. GTDB lineage: Bacteria > Pseudomonadota > Alphaproteobacteria > Rickettsiales > UBA1997 > UBA1997. Next base: position 3,690 of record JAURQX010000007.1, on the reverse strand, counting down.
AATAATCTTAAATTTAACCAAGCTAAATAAAATAATCGGTAATTGAAAAGCCAATCCAAAGCCAAAAATAATATTTTTGCTAAATCCTAAATATTCACTAACCCTGATTTCAAGTTCAATAGCAATTTTTGACGCGTCTATTAATTGACGATTTTCAAAATTTAAGAAAAATTTGAAAGCTAGTGGCAGTATATAATAGTAAGCAATTATTGCTCCTAAAAAAAATAGCAATGGTGAAGCAGTTAATATCGAGATAACAAATTTTTTCTCATTTTTATAAAGAGCGGGCGCTAAAAAAAGATAGCTTTGAATCAAGAAAATTGGCGTTGTAAAAAAAATAGCTGATAAAAAAGCTAATTTTAGATAGCTAATAAAGGCTTCGGCCGGTGAAGTAAAAATTAAGCGATAATCTTGATGATTAGCCACGGAATTGCTAAATGGCAAAAGTAAAAAATTATAAATTTCGCGTGAAAAATAATAGCAAAAACCAAAAGACAAAATAAAAAAAATCCCTACCAAAACTAGTCTAAAACGAAGTTCTTGTAAATGTTGTTGCAATGTCATGAAGTAGCTTTATTTTTCTTTGAAAGAATACAATTTTAGTCTATAGTAATAAATTATCAAATGACAAATCAAAAAATCCACGAAATGATTCGGGTTAATCATGCTGGTGAAATGGGAGCTAAAGTAATTTATAGTGGGCAAATTGTTGCCTTAAAATTAAAGGGTGATAAAGAAAGTCTCAAGCTGGTTGAGCGTATGAAAAAGCAAGAAGAAGAGCATTTTGATTATTTTGATGATTTGTTAAAAAAAGAAAAGGTGTGCCCAACATTAATGCAGCCAATTTGGCAAGTTGGTGGCTTTGCTCTTGGTTTTTTAACGGCAATTTTAGATAAAAAAGCAGCTATGACATGCACAACGGCAGTTGAAGAGGTAATTGACGAGCATTATCAAGAGCAGTTGAATTATTTAGATAAAGAAAGCGGCAAAAATTCTTTCGAGCAAGATTTACAAAATAAAATTAGTAAATTTCGCGATGAAGAGCTTGAGCATCGAGATATTGGTTATGAAAATGATGCCGATAAATTATTGATCTTTAAACCTTTGTCGACTTTTATTAAATGTACTACCAAATTAGCAATTGCTGTATCTAAAAAAATATAAAATGACTCAAGAATTATATCTACAAGCCAAAGCTTGGCCTTTTGAAGAAGCTAAAAAAATTTACAATAAAATTCAAAAACAAACCCCAAAAAAAGGTTTTGTGTTATTTGAAACTGGCTATGGACCTTCGGGCTTACCTCACATCGGTACTTTTGGCGAAGTGGTGCGCACCACTTTTGTGATGAATGCTTTTAAAAAAATCGCTCCTGAAATTCCTGCCAAAATGATTTGTGTTTCTGATGATATTGACGGCCTTAGAAAGGTGCCAGAAAATATTCCAAATCAAGATTTAATTAGGAGAAATTTGGGCAAACCATTAACTTCAGTACCTGATCCTTTTGGTACTCATAATTCTTACGGTGAGCACATGAATTCAAGGCTTAAGGCCTTTCTTGATTCATTCGGCTTTGAGTATGAATTTATTAGCGCCACTGAAAAATATAAATCTGGCGCTTACGATGCGACCATGCTTAAAGTTTTGGAAAAATATCAAGAACTAATGGATTTGATGCTTCCAACTTTGGGTACCGAAAGGCAAGAGACTTATTCACCTTTCATGCCAATTGACGTTGAGTCTGGGGTTGTAATTGATAAAGGCGTGAAATCAATCAATAAAGAAAAAGGAACAATAATTTATCAAGATTTAGCTGGCAAAGAAAAAGAAATTGCCGTGACCGCCGGCAATTGTAAATTGCAGTGGAAAATAGATTTCGGCGCGCGCTGGTTTACTTTTGGTGTTGATTATGAAATTTACGGCAAAGATCACGCGCCAAATGAGCAAATTTATCGCCAAGTTTGCCAAATTTTAGGCGGCAAACCGCCAATCAACTTTACTTATGAAATGTTTTTGTCAGATAGCGGTGAAAAAATTTCTAAATCTAAAGGTAATGGCATATCGGTTGAAGATTGGTTGAAATATGCGCCAGCCGAATCTATGTCTTTATTTATGTATCAAAAGCCAAAAACTGCTAAAAGATTATATTTCGATGTAATTCCAAAAGCGATGGATGAATATTTGGCATTTAATAATTCATTTCACGCTGAAGATGAGGCTAAAAAGCTAGAAAATCCAGTTTTTCACATACATAATGGCAAGGTTGAGCAACAAAATTTTGCTTTAAGCTATTCTTTAATTCTAAATTTGGCTTCAGCTTGCAATCCTGAAAATGATGATGTTTTATGGGGTTTTATCTCAAAATATCAAGCTGGCTTAAATAAAAATTCTAGCCCGCTTTTATCAAAAATGGTTAATAACGCCATCAACTATTATAATGATTTTATCAAAGCTAATAAGAAGTATCGCCAAGCAAGTGAAAATGAAAAAATAGCACTTAAAGAATTGGTTAAAGCCCTAGAAAATCTGCCCAAAGAACATAAAAATGATGCTAATGAACTGCAAACTTTGGTTTTTAGTGTTGGCAAAAATCACGGTTATGAAAATAATATTCGTGATTGGTTTTTAGCGCTGTATCAAATTCTGCTTGGCCAAGATCAAGGCCCGAGATTAGGTTCTTTTATATCTTTGTTTGGCCTGAATAATTTTGTAAAACTCGCTGAAGAAAAAATATTTTAAATTTTTTTAAAATACACTTGACATCTTAAGAGTTTTACATGAGAATCAGCCTTCCTTTTTTACTTAATCTTAAAATTTTTAAGTGAGCTCCTTTTTGTAGCGCTTTATTTTAGTGGATAAACTTGGGCTTAAATTTGAGATAAAAAAGTTGCTGTTTTACATCGTGAATATTTGACAACTAGTAGAATACCGCATTGGTGTCTTAAATTAATTTTAAGATATCCATGCAAAATTCAATTTTAATTAAATTTCATTTTTGAAGTTTAGTTTGTAGGTAGTTTTATTTGTATTATAGTTGATTTTTGTGCATTTTAATTCTGCACATAGTCAAAAAATAAGCAAAATAAGGGCATTCGGTGGATGCCTTGGTGCAAAGAGGCGATGAAGGACGTGGCAGGCTGCGATAAGCTTCGGGTAATTGTCAACAAGTTTTGATCCGAAGATTTCCGAATGGGGGAACCCATCTTCTTTTAGAAGATATCTTTAACTGAATTCATAGGTTAAAGAAGCGATACCTGGGGAACTGAAATATCTAAGTACCCAGAGGAAAGGACATCAACAGAGACTCCGTTAGTAGTGACGAGCGAACGCGGACCAGGCCAGTATTAATCAATATGAAAACTAGAATAAAATGGAAAGTTTAGCCATAGAGGGTGATAGCCCCGTATAGGTAATGCATATGATTAATCTCGAGTAGGGCGGGACACGTGAAATCCTGTCTGAATATGGGTGGACCAGTTCATCCAAGCCTAAGTACTCCTTTGCAACCGATAGTGAACTAGTACCGTGAGGGAAAGGTGAAAAGAACCCCGATAAGGGGAGTGAAATAGACACTGAAATCGAATGCTTACAAGCAGTCAGAGCGAAAATGCTCTTTTAAATTTTCATATAATATTGTTAATCATAAAAATCTATAAGTTGAGTTAAAATGCTCATTTAAACTTACAGATTTT
>JAURQX010000006.1 GCA_030835905.1 Alphaproteobacteria bacterium | reverse complement strand
TATTTCATTTTATTATTTTGGCTAGTTTTTGCTCTTTTTTTTGTAAAATTTTTCAAAATATGACCTGATATTTTTCAAAATTTTGCAAAAAAATCGCTAAAAACTATCTCAAAAACTAAAACAAAATAATTAGTTAACAGTGTCTAAAGATATAATATAAGTTTATAAATTTTTAGATGTCTGATTATTCTAATCGTTTTTTTACATCAGTTTTTTTGGCATTTTCTTTGCATCTAACGATTTTTTTTGGCTATTTCAATAATTCTTCTGAAAGTCAAATCAATGCCAATAATGTTGGCAATATGCTCACAATTAATATTGCCAAATTTGTTTCATCCGCCAATAAAACACCCGAAAATACCCAGAAACAAAGCCAAATAATTCAAGAAAATAAAGAAATAAAAGAAATTACTAAAAATTCGTCAGATAACTTATCTAAAGTTGATGATAATGATTTGCCAGTCTCTTCTTCATTTTCGACTAAAGGTCAAAGGCAAATGCCACAATATCCAAGTAGAGCACTTAGACTAAAACAAGAGGGGGTAGTTTATTTAAAGATTTTGCTATCAGAAAATGGAGAAATTGAAAAAATTGAATTTATCGAAAAATCAATCTATCCTTTGCTTAATCAAGCAGCAATTGACGCGGTTAAAAAATGGCAATTTAATCCAACAATTATTGATGGTAATTATGTTAAAAGTTGGGTAGAAGTGCCAATTGAATTTAGAATTAAATAAAATTACCATTTTTAATTATGAATTCAAAATATTGTTAGACCAAGTTTTGTTGGAAATATCATCAAAAATCTTAAAAATAAAAAAGGTATTTTTGGATATAATTATCTAAATTAATTAAAATAACTAAATGCAACTTATCGAAAATATTGGTTTTTTATTTTATCCATTATGCCTTTTTTCAATTTTTGGCATGACAATAATTATTGAAAGGATGATTTTTTTTGCGCGTCTAAAAAAATCGCCAAACAATAATTTTATGCAACAAATTAGCCAAATTTTGCAAAAAAACCAAAATCTTAGCAAGGAGCTTCGCGATGAGGCCGTGACTTTTAAAATCTTGCAAATCAAAGAGCAGTTTGAATATGGCATTTATTCGCTAAGAATTATTGGCGTTTTAAGTCCGATGATTGGCCTACTTGGCACGGTAATTGGTATGATCAAGGCTTTTAAAATTATTGCTCAGCAAAATTCGCCAGTAGTACCCGCCATGATTGCCGAAGGCCTGTGGAACGCCATGCTAACCACCGCCTATGGCTTAATAATTGCTATTCCCGCTCTTTTATCGGCCTTTATTTTTTTAAGAATTAGCGAAAGATTTATTGCCAAACTACAAAATCACGCCAATTTAGAATCTTTCAAAATAGCAAAAGTAAAGATTGATGATTAATATTAATAATAATCAACGCAAAAATATTGCTAGTGACTTAACTCCTGACCTCACACCGCTTTTGGACGTGGTTTTTATGTTGATTATTTTCTTGATTTTGAGCGTAAATTCAGCGCTTTATTCACTTGAAGTAAACTTACCCAAAGATAAAGAAAATAGCTCGCAAGTTGTGGCAAATGATCAACAAATTGCCATTCACCTTTTAGCAAATGATCAAGATTTCAAGATTGATGACAAAATTTATAAGCAGGAAAATGATTTTCGCCAAGCTTTGAGCAAGCTAGCTAAAAAAGATCCTGAATTAAAGGTCATAATTTTTGCCGATGAAAAAGCCTCAATTGCTAAATTAGTTAATCTTTTTACCTTGCTAGAGAAGCTAAAAATTAAGCAAACTAATATTGCAGTTGAAAAAAGTTTATAAAAGGATTTTATGTAAAGGTCTTTTAATATATGCGCGCTAAATGCTTGTAACATTCTAGATGATCTTTACTTTTGGCTATAAATTCATTTTTTTTCACCAAATAATAGTCAATTAATTGCAAATATTGTTCTTTAGTGTTTTGCAAAATTTCTGTCATATTTTTGTCATCAACCATAATTTTGATATTTTTATCATCTAAATTGGTGCTGACTTTCCAGTATTTTAGGGATTTTATTTGTTCAAGACTAATTTTTGGTAAGTCGCATTTGGCAATACCTTCTAGTAAAATCAAAGCAGCAATCGTAAGTTGTGATTCTATACTGTTCTCGACATCTTTTTTGCTTGGAATAGTGCCTGTTTTATAATCAATAATTTGTAGCTTATTATCATCATCAATTATTATGCGATCAATTTTGCCAACAATTTTTTGACCTATTAGCTCCATTTCGACGGCAACTTCCAAAAAATTTTTAAAACCAACAAAATCTTCATTATCCACAATAAAATTTTCTAAAATTTTAGGAAATTTAGACCACCACAATAACTCATCTTCAGCTCTCAAGAAAAATTGCTGATAAATTTCTTTGGCGCGACTTAAAAAATCATCAATATTGCTGTGGCCAAAATTATTGCTAACAAATTCTTCTAAAGCTTGATGAACAAAGCTACCAAATTCGGCAAAGCTAGGACGATAGTCAATATCTTTAAGTTCTTTAAGTCCAAGAATTTTTTTGGCAAAAATAGTATAAGGGTTTTTACTGAGTTTAACTAAGTCGGTAATTGAGATTTGGGGAATATTGCTGAGAACTTCTTTTGAAGGTTCTTTGTTTTTAGATTTATCTTGTGTTTGGCTGGTTGAAAAAAACTCCTGATCAGCTGGTTTAAATTGATATTGGTTAATTTTTACATTAAATTTTTGACAATATAAATTAAATCTTAGCCAAAAAGGCGAGGGCATAGCTGCAACATCATCACTACTTAGGTGCCTAGTGAGGATAACTTTTTTATTTGCTAAATAATGACAAAAATCATTAGCATTTTGCCCGGCTTTTTTTAGTTCATTATCAATATTTAGATCTCTTCTGATTTTGCGTCCCAGCCAATTTTCACTTTCAAATTTAGGGAAAATTCCCTCATTAAGTGCGGGTATAATTACTAGATCAAAATTTAGTAAACGCGCTTCTATTGGTGAAATTATTTGTATAGATAAATCAGGATCGCTTTTTTTGAAGTAAGAAATATGGCTTGCCAGATTTTTAAAAACATTCGCAAGCTCACTGAAGCTACAGGTAAATTCTGATTTTTGCTTAAGATTTTCAATAAATTCAAAAATTTCTAAAGCACATTCTTGATTAGCTAATAATCCTAACCATTTTTTGTTGCTCAACTTCTCTGTAGTTTTGATAAGGCAAGATATTTGTGTGGCAAAATTATCATGTTGTGATTGTAGAAAAATATCAAAATCACTATAAATTGCATTAAAGAATATTTTTAAATCATCATCGGCATTTTCTAGCTTATGCAATATGCCATCAAGTCCTTCATCTATGCGATCTTGCCTTAAAATTTCTAGTTCAAATTTTTTAATTAAATCTTGTTGTTGGTGATAATGGCATAAAGAATTTTTGATTAAAGCCAAAAAGCTATGAGAGTTAAATTCAAGGCAGCAAAAATCGATAATAGATATTAAAAAATTAATGATTTGATTTTGGCTAATCTTTTTGGCGTCGCTATCATTAAATTTAATATTTCTTAGAGTTAGTTCAAATTTTATTAAGTCAGAAATTTGTGAATCGGCGCTAATAATAGCGATCTTTTGTTGATTGCCAAGCTCATTTTCAACAATTTTAGCGATTATTCTGGCCTCGCTAAAATTACTTTCTAGTTCGCAAACATAAAAATTTTGTGATAAATCATGATCATTGTTAACGATATTTGGCTCTTGCCATTGATGAATTTGATCAAAAGGTAAGAAAATTTGCTTTATTGATTTAATTCTTGATTGATTACTAAGTAAATATTGTGGTGATTCAATATTTTTGATATTGTTTTTTTCGATCTCTAAATACTCAATTAATTGACTTAAAAGAAACTGTGGATGAGTTTGGTGAGTAGTTATTTCATTGGTAAAACCACTCAAAATTATTTGGGTTTGATTGTTTTTAGCGATTGCTTTGATTAACTTTTTACCAATAAAGCTACTGCCAGTTGAGCCAGCAATTATTAGAGGATGAGCTATTTCATTGTTTTCTAAAAGTTTGATAAATTGTGCTAACTTATGATTCTGATAAGAGCTTTCAAAAATAATTTTTTCTTTGACTAAGGTGTTTTTGATTAGAGAGTAAAAATTTTTTAGAAATTCAAAAGTTATTAAGCGATGCTTTGATAAATTGGAGTCATCTACATTGTTAAAATTATGCAATTCTATACCTTCTCTTTCGATTTCTAAAAATAGCTGGCGCAAATTGTCGGCAATCTTTAAAGATTGACTAAAGTTATTTTTTATAGCAAAGATTTCAGTTTTTTGAATTTGAGATGAAAGGTATAATAGTTCGTCAATGCCACATAAAACCTTGTATTCTGTGATAGAGTCTATTGCATTTTGTATTTCAAGATGCGATTCATTGCTAAAAAGAAAATTAAAATCATCATAATCAATATCGGCAATGGCTTTAATTCTTGGCAATGCTATAATTTTATGATTGCTGGCAATTATTTTTTTTAGTTCACGGCAGGCTCTTTTGCTGGGCAGTAAAATAGTTAAATTGCTAATATTTTGATGATTTTTGTTGATAAAATCATATAAGCTATAGCAAAAATGATAATTTGCAGGGATATTAAATATTTCCAAAGGCTTTTTTGACAAGGTTTTCTAATTTAAATTTGAGAATATTGAGATTTATATTTGTTGCTTTACAAAGGATAATATTGTTATAAGTTATTTTAGTTTTATTAAAAATTGCAAAACAAATAATTGCTATTGAATGAGAGTTTTAGTTTTAGGAGCTGGAATTATTGGAGTTGCTAGTGCTTACTACTTGGCTAAGGCTGGTTATGAAGTTACGGTGTTAGAGGCTAATGAAGGCCCTGCTAGAGAATGTTCTTTTGCCAATGGTGGACAACTTAGTTTTAGCCATATTGAAAATTGGTCGTCTTCTCTTTCTTTTTTTTCATTAATTAGAACATTGACTTCAACTCAACCTCACATTGCCCTACATAATTTTGGTGATAAAAAATTAATGTTTTGGCTTGCATCACTTTTGTCAAATTCTTTTGGAATTAATGCGCATAAAAATAGTCGCAATCTTTATCGAATCTCGGCTTTAAGCCGCGAACTTTTTAGGTCAATTATTGATGAAGAAAAGATAGATTTTGACTTTAATGATAGCGGTATTTTGCATTTCTATCGCACGAAAAAAGAATTAAATAAAGCAATAAATAATGCTAAAAATCTAGATTTACTTGAAAAAGAAGCCGTTATTTTAGATGCTGATCAATGTATAGAGAAAGAGCCGTCTTTGGTAAAGCTTTATCAAGAAAATAAGCTAGCTGGAGGTCTTTTTTACAAAAATGACGCTTGTGGAAATTGTGCAAAATTTGTACAAAATTTGGCAAAAATTTGCCAAGAAAAATATAAGGTAAAATTTGATTATAATGTTAAGGTTAAAAATATCCTAACTAATTATAAAAAAATTACTGGAGTAAATACAACTAGTGGCGTTTATGATGCTGACAATTATGTTTATGCTCTTGGCTTTGGAGGAATTTCTTTGCTTAGTGGTATCAAAATTGATCCAAAAATTCGTCCTTTGCAGGGTTATAGTATTTCTTCTAAAGTATTAAATCTAGCAGAGGCCCCTCAAATTGGTTTAACTGACACTAGAAATAAAATTGTTTATAGTAGAATTGGTAATATATTTCGTGTTGCTGGTGTGATTGAGATTAATAATAGCAAAAATAAAATTAGTAAGAACAAAATAGAATTTCTGCAAAAATCATTGAACGGCAATTTTTCCAATTACGGAGATGTCGATAATGATACTAGTTGGTCTGGTATTAGGCCTTTTAGACCAAATTCATTGCCTTTAATCTATCAGGTTAAAAAATATGGTAATTTGTACTTAAATACAGGTCACGGTTCATTGGGATGGACTCTTTCCTTAGCTTCTGGTCAAATTTTAGCAGATTTGATCGATAATAAATTGCCAGAGAAATTCGGTTTTTTAAGGCAAGAAAAAGTAGGTTAACATGAAAGTATTATTTGTTTGTACAGGAAATATTTGCAGATCTCCGACGGCGCAAGCAATTGCAAGACAAAAATCCTTAATTTACGGGGTCGGTGAAGAATTTTTTTTTGATTCAGCCGGTATTAGTGGCGAACATGAAGGGCAGGGGCCAGATCCAAGGGCAATAAAAGTTGGAGAAAAATACTGCATTTCTTTTGATGGCCTTAAGGCGCGCAAAATTAACCAAGAAGATTTTGAAAAATTTGACCTAATATTAACCATGGACAAAACTCATTTTGCAAATATTCAAAAAATTTGTCCTAAACAGTATCTAGAAAAAATTCATCCGATTCTAGAATATTGTTCAGTGAAAAATACTCATCATGATGAAGTTTTCGATCCTTATTTCATGAAAGGTGACGAAGGTTTTGAAGAGGTATTTCATCTAATAGATCGTGCGATTAGCAACCTCTTAGAATGGAAAAGAAACGAGAATTATCATTCTTAAAGCAACCAATCCTTATACTAAGCATTTCAAGATAAGATTGCCTATTTTATCTTCGATATTTTACTTTTGATCTTTAAAGACCCCTGCAAATCAACGAATTTTAGTAATTTTACTTACAAATATTTTTTTAATTTTTGTAGCAAGTTGCAAATTACTCGAAATTACTTTGTAATTTCTGCGTCATTTGTGTTAGGTTATTTTAATTTTTTAAATTCACGTATATCTTGATACGCTAAAATTTAAAAAATAATTGCCGATT